>JBFJTG010000042.1:0-22675 GCA_041625575.1 Litorivivens sp. | reverse complement strand
TCGCGATCATAGCGACCTCTGTTTTGGGCCGCAGGGCCGTCACCTTCGGAATCGCCGTGTTCGAAGCGCAAAATGATTTCGGAATATTCATCCGGCGTGATGACAAGCACAGGCCGAATCAAGCGCGTGCGCGAATCACCGTGGCTGTCGTCGCCAAACTCATTGTCAAACCAGCCTTCATCCTCGTTCATGTAAACAGATAGTTTTCCGCTTAAGCTTCCATCGACAATCGGCCCCGACACAGAGCCCGAGTAGTAACGATTAAGTCCGGTTTCCACGGCAATTTTGGCAGAAGCCGCAAATTCTTCTCCTGGAAGCCGGGTTCTCACCAATACTGCACCGCCGGTAACGTTGCGACCAAACAATACACCCTGTGGGCCACGCAATACTTCAATGCCCTCCAGGTCGAACATGTCGAAAACAACGCCCGCATTGATACCCAGATACATGCCGTCGACAAACACACCGACGGTGGGATCTATAGAAGGAATGGAGCTGTTAATGCCTAAACCGCGAATAGCAAAGTTTGCCGTACCCTTGGTGGTGCCTACGTCTTCAAGCGCTACGTTAGGCATCGAATAACTTAAGCTCTTCAGGTCTCTCATCTTTAAAGCTTCAAGCTGATCGCCGCCGTAGGCCGTAATCGCCAGCGAGGTATCCTGAACCTCCTGGGCCGACGACTTTTTCTGGGCAGTAACCAAAACCTCTTCCAGAATAGTTTGCGATGCTCGCTGCGCATTAACTGCACCGCTGGCAAAGAGGGACAACAGGGAACCAAATAAAACAAAGCGATTAGCAAGGTTATTCACTAGGCAGTCTCCACTGGGTACAGTTTTTTATATGTCTTACTGCGACAGAACGGCGACATTGCCTTGCCATCCTGAAAGACATTTGTCCACCCATAGTAAACCTGCGAAATGCCGTGAGAATGCGTAGCTGCACCCATATTGAATGAAAAAGTAGAAAACAAGGTCAGGGGCTTACGATGAGAAGCAAGTACTCAAAATGCGAGGAGACCCTATGAAGTTTTGCCTGATTACGTCACCCTCAGTAGCAGTGCATCAATAACCGGGGTCTGTTCAAAAAAGTGTTACCGATCCAGACGCACAGCTACATTACAGAATAAAATAAATCGACAATTAGCTGGCGCCCCCGATCCGCTCACCATAATTTGCTAGTTAGGCTTGTCCACACCAACAATCCACATCGCAAAAAATTGATTGTGGCCACCGTAGGCATGCCCCATGGCTTTGCGCGCATCGACAACCTGGTGATCGCCGGCCAAGCCCCTGACTTGCAATGCGGCCTCTGCGAACCGGATCATGCCCGAAGCACCTATCGGATTGGAGCTGAGCACACCGCCACTACAATTCCAGGGAATGTCGCCACCGTCGATATGGGTGGCGCCATCCAGCGTAAGCTTCCAGCCCTCGCCTTTTTCGGCAAAGCCAAGATTTTCAAGCCAAATCGGTTCAAACCAGCTAAAGGGAACGTATATCTCGGCGCAATCCAATTCCTTCCGGGGATCCGAAATACCAGCCTTCTTATACAGCTCCTTCGCGCAATCTCGCCCCGCGGCCGGATCAACCTCATTTCGCCAGGGATAGAAGGACGGCTCCGAGCGCATAGCCGTAGCATGAATCCACGCCGGCGGATGTTTTGATGAGCCTGTGTGTTTACCGTTGACCATGACCATTGCACAGGCACCGTCAGAAGAGGGGCAAGATTCAAGAAAGCGAATCGGCTCCCACAGCATGGGGCTCTCCTGAACTTCCGTCAGCGTGAGTTCTTTAAGTTGCAACTGCGCACGCGGGTTGCGACAGGCATGCTGCCTATCCTTTAAAGCGACACGACACCCCACATCCTCGGGTGCCTTACTGATCCGCATATAGTCGCGAATAACCGGCGCGAACATTCCGCCCGCACCCGAATTAAAATGGGGCCGAAAAGGCGTCGATGGCGACAAGGCCCACTGAGCGTTGGACTCGGACTGCTTTTCAAAGCAAACCGTCAGCACGCGCTGAAATTGTCCGCTCCTAATATGCTGCGCGGCCACAATGGCGGTTGAACCACCAACGCTGCCGGCGGTGTGAACGCGAATGACCGGCTTGCCGGTGCCGCCGAGTGCTTCGGCCAACATCAACTCTGGCATTACCACGCCCTCGAACATATCCGGCGCCTTACCAATGACCAGCGCATCGATGTCCTTCCATTCCAGCCCGGCATCCAGCAAGGCTTCCAGCGCCGCTTCACGCACAAGCCCTGCCAGTGAGACATTGATTTTCGAGCGATAGCGAGCGGTCTGACCTATGCCGATTATTGCGACCTGTTCCGTCATCACACGCCCTCCAGAATCGCCAGCATGTTCTGTTGCAGGCAAGGGCCGCTGGTGGCATGTGCCAGTGCACGATCTGCTCGCCCCGCCCAGATTTCCCTTGCGGCTGCACCAAAGCGGTCCAAGCCTGCCGCCATCAGTACATGACCCGCCAAGGCTCCGCCAGAAGGGTTCACCTGTGTTTCAGGTTCAAGCCTTAAGGCCTGCTGCAAAATAAGTTGCTGATGACTAAAGGGAGCATACAGCTCGGCCACATCCAATTTATCACTATGAATGTTGAGAACTTCAGCGGCCTTGGCGGTAGAAGCAGAAACCGTTAAGTCGCGCGCTCCCAAAAAATGGGACTCCATTCGGTGATCAAGACCGCGAATCCAGGCCGGTCGTTCGCACAGTGCATTGGCTTTTTCTTTTGATGCCAGGATCATCACCGAACAACCGTCGGTAATCGGGCAACAGTCGTGTTTGCGCAATGGTGATACAAAAGTGTCTTCCTTAAGCAGCGCATCAACATTGAATTCGCCCTGCAGTTGAGCGCAGTGGTTAGCCATTGCATTGCGGCGACTGGCGACGACTACCTCAGCCATGTCACGCTCGGAAAAACGCCCTTGAGCAAGCGACATCTGCGCCTGAATAGCCGCAAGAGAAATAGAATCGGGCCACAAGGGTTGAGTGTAATAGGGGTCCAGCTGCAGGCTAAGCACATCGGGTAAATCGCCGGGCGCTGATTTGCCGAAACCGTAAATCAGTGCCACATCGATTTCACCGCACTGAAACTTCAACCAGGCTTCGTACAAGGCCCACGCGGCATCCATTTCAACATGGGATTCCTGGGCACTCGGCGTTGCGCCCAGCGCATCGACAGCCATGACGAAAGAAAAGGCACCACCGGCAAGGTAATCGCAGCTGCCGGAACAAATAAAATCGAGCTCCTCTCGCGTTAGGCCAGCGTCCGCCAGCGCTCGATCGATAACCGGCACCAACATTTCAACGTCACTGGTACCGCCTGCATCGCGCAGCATGGGTGACTGCGCGTAGGAAACGATCGCCACATCACGCATGTTTACCAGCCTCCACAAGTCGTTCTGCACGCAGGCCTTCGATATCAAGCGGCGCTTCGCCGCTGAGCACAAAGTATTCGATATTTTCCAGCCCGTAATCCCATTCGGACTCCGGCTTCCAATGCGCCTTTACGCGCGTACCAATGGCAACGGCCTTCGGATCTGATTCTAAAATTAGATGACTAAAGGCCTGATCCGCACCATCCAGTAAAATATTGGCAACCACAAAAGGCGGTTTTAATCGGCTGTTGGGAATGGGAAGGTGCACTATCGTGTAGCTAAGCACCGTGCCGCTATCCGGTAGTTCTATCAGATCCGCAGGAGTCAATGTGCCCGACTCTGCACACACTCCCGGTGGCGGCACTAAAACTTTTCCGGTGCCGACCGAGCGCACACCAAGAATTTTTCCCTTTTTAATGGCGTGTAAAAATCGATTGGCTTGGGCGCTCGCACGATAACGGTATTGGAGGTAAACGGGGCGCTCGACGGCTTCTTTCGCTTCTGGCAGTTTCATGCACCTGCCTCCTGACTTGCCGAATCAGCTACAAACGCGGCGATATCAGTGATATCCCCCAGCGGCTCGGCTATCCAAAGTGGCTTTACCCTCAGGCCAACATGCACTTGGCTTTCTTCAGCAGCCCGAACTTTGTGGAGAAAGGGAGTATCCGCACCATCGAGTTTAATTAAAGCCCAGGCAAAGGGAGCAAGTTCCGCGTGCTTTTGACGCGGCTGCTTTACCCAGCAAAAACCTTCCACTACACCCCGGTCGCCCAGCTCTACCCACTCATCAAGTGCCGCGGCGGTATCCGGGTCATATTCGAGCGGCGGGAACAAAACGCTGCCATCGGCGCGGCGCATGCCGAGAAATCGCTTCTCAGCCAGCGCGGCGAAACAGGTACCAATCACTGGACCAAGGCTGCGGGTGTAGGTAAAACCGAGCTCGAACTCGGCTTCCAGTAGCTGCTCTGTCGCGGACATGCTCTCGGCCTCTGGCAAGGTGGAGTTTATGATTATGCAGGTCTGCCTGGGGCGAAGCGTGACCGATTTGTAATTCTGCGCCTTCTAAAACCGGCAGTCAGTCAAACAAGCGCAGCTGCTGGTCACTACTCATATGGTCGGTATGAAAGCGCAAACCCACACCCAGCAAGCGCACCGGTTTTTTAAAGCGCATCCAGGCTTCATCGAGCATGTCGTTAAACTCGGCGCTATCCAGGCCGCCGACCAATTGGCGGTCCACCGTTGTTGTTTCGAACTCGTGAGTTTTCAGTTTTATAAAATGGCCGGTAATGGCACCCCGCCGTGTCAGCTTCGCCAGGCGCTCCTGCAGCAGGGTATTCAGCGTCGCCAATTGGTTCAGGCAAGCCCGCTTTGTTGGCAAATCGTCGGCATATGTGCGCTCAACACTGAGCGACTTGCGTTCGCGATTATTCGCCACCGGCCGATTGTCCTCGCCGCGTGCATAACGATAAAGGGTCTCGCCCATGGAGCCAAAGGCTTGCGCCAATTCCAGTTTCGACCAACGAAGAATATCTTCACAGCGCTCGATTCCCTGCGCGCTTAGCCGCTTGTGCATGGCGGGGCCTACCCCGTGAATTCGCCGCACCGGCAGGGCCAATACAAAATCGGCAACCTGATCGGGCGTGATGGTGGTTAGCCCGTCCGGCTTGTCCCAGTCGCTGGCAATTTTGGCCAGAAATTTATTCGGGGCTACGCCAGCGGAAATGGTGATGCCCACTTCCCGGACAACGGCTTCGCGAATCGCGCGCGCAATCAGCGTCGCACTGCCCTGATGATGGGGTGAGTCGCTCACATCCAGATAAGCCTCGTCGAGCGACAACGGCTCAACCAAGTCAGTATAGCGATGAAAAATCTCCCGCACCTGATAAGCCGCAGCACGATACTTGTCAAAGCTGGGAGGAACAATAATCAACGACGGGCACAAACGTTTCGCGTGTGCTGAGGCCATGGCCGAACGCACGCCGTAGGACCGCGCTTCGTAGTTGCAAGTGGCTATCACGCCGCGTCGATCCGAGGCGCCACCGACTGCCAGCGGCACGCCGCGCAAGGTCGGATCGTCGCGCATTTCTACCGAAGCGTAGAAACAGTCGCAGTCGCAGTGAATGATTTTTCGCAAGGGCGGGTCTGCCGGTATTGCAGGAATAGCTATTTGAACATGGGGCAAATGAGGTGCACAACCGCAATAGCCGTCGTGGGTAGCTATGCAGCGAGCAGCTAACGACTCGTAAACGGAGACTAGCTCTATCGCCTGCATGGCAGGCTCCTACAGGGTTAGCTCCTTACGTGGAGCCTGCCTTGCAGGCGAACCCAATCGCGAAAAAAGAGGTCGGTATAAGCGGCGAATGTGCTCGCCTCATGTAGGAGCCTGCCCTGCAGGCGAACCGGCATCACACTTTTAAGCTTCAATATCACTGGTATCTTCACCACCAAAGGCCTCAAGCAAGGAGGGTATAAACTTCGCAAACTCGGCGCTCATAATGGAGAAATCCACATCAAACTGGTCCGCGGCCGACTCCGTGTTGATCTCGCCGGCCCGCTCCATGATCAGGTCGCTGAAGCGCAAACGTTTGATGGTCAACTGGTCGTCCACCATGAAATCCAGACCACCGGACCAGGTCAGTGCGAGCTTGCTCACCAGCATGCCGCTGTCGATGTGATTCAGGATTTCTTTTGAAGCCAAATCCTGATTTTTGCAGCGAATCACAGCAGACTCATCGGCACCATCGATCAACTCGCACTCGCCACCCAGTTCATAATTTGCGGGCGCAGCGGTTTTCAGCCAGTTCGTCATGGTGTGATAGGCGGTGTTTTTGGCGGTAATAGGAATCACCGGCATGCTGCCCAGACATTCCCGCAGCAGCACTATGAGCTCTTCGGCGCGCTTGTGCGTTGCGCCATCCACAATCAACCAGCCATTAGCCGGGTCGATGTAAGCGTACTGCTTACGCGAGCGGGCAAAGGCGCGGGGCAGCATTTCAAATACCAGCTCTTCTTTCATATCCAGCCGCTCTTTGCGACCGGGTTTGCGGTCTTCCTGCTCACGCAGTTCCTGTAGTTTTTCTTCCAGAGCCTCGTTAACAACAGCGGCAGGTAGCACTTTGTCCTGGCGCTGGCTGCAGACCATAATGCAGCCATTGGTGGTGTGAACCAGCTCGGCACCCTGCTGGCCCAAAGGTTTCACCCAACCCACAGTCGACATGTCCTGACTGCTACAGGGCTTGAATTCACGCTCGCTGAGTTTTTCGTGGACTTGTTCGGGGCTGAGTTCGAAAGGCTTGGTAAAACGGTATATCAGCAGGCTTTTAAACCACATGCACTGTCTTCCTGTCTTGTCGATCGCGCCGCTATTGCCTGCACGATATTAGAAATGGCCGGGTATTCTAGACGGAATTGACCCGGCTTATCAGGCTTGACGTGGAAGAATTACGCGACATTCACAACGCTCCCCTAAAAGAGGCTGTCTGGTCGCGGTTTATTGCCTAATAATTCATCAATTTGCACCAGCAGTTCCGGCGTAACTTTGTGGCGATGTTCAAGGACAGCCAGATTATCCACCAGCTGAGCCTGCTTGCTGGCGCCGAGAATTACCGTGCTCACATTCGGGTTCTGCAAACACCACAGCAGCGCCAAATGGGTAAGCGAGAGGCCAGCCTGCTCGGCAAGCTGCTCTAGCTGCTGTGCCTGCCGGATACGTTTCTTTCCGCTTTCGCTTTCAAAGCGTTCTTTCATCCACTCGTAGCCCGGCAAATTCACCCGCGAGTCTTGCGGAATGCCGTCGCGATACTTGCCGGTCAAGAGACCACTCGCCAAGGGCGACCATATGGTTGTGCCCATACCGTAATTGTCGAACATCGGGCGATACTCCTTTTCCACCCGCTCGCGATGCAGCAAATTGTATTGCGGCTGCTCCATGGTAGGCGGCGCTAAATTCATCGCACGCGCCAGTTCACAGGCCTCTGTGAGCTGCTGGGCGCTCCATTCAGAGGTGCCCCAGTACAGTATCTTCCCCTGCTGAATGAGATCATTCATGGTGCGCAGGGTTTCTTCGATGGGCGTTTCAACATCGGGGCGATGACAGAAGTACAGATCCAGATAATCCACCTGTAAGCGCTTAAGTGCCGCATGACAGGCATCGGTGACATGCTTGCGGCTCAGACCCCGCTGAGTCGGCTTGCTGCCACCCCAAAACACTTTGCTGGATACACAGTAGCTATCGCGGCTCCAGGCCAGACGCTTAAGTGCCTCTCCCATCACCCGCTCCGACTCTCCCGCTTCGTAGCCTTCGGCATTGTCAAAAAAATTGACGCCGTGATCGTAGGCGCAGGCCAACATCTCCACCGCCGAGTCAGTACCCACCTGTTTATTGAAGGTAACCCACGAACCGTAGGAAAGTTCGCTGACTTTCAGACCCGATTTCCCTAAACGACGATACTGCATACTCATCTGTGCTTCTCCCTGGAACTTGGTAAAACAGTGACTTTATGCAACTTGCCTGTGCGTCGCGATGCTATTTCCGCTAGGCTTCGGTCATACAGAGAATAACGGGGGATACACCGCCCATGCAAAGCCTAATCCTGCGCTTGATGACCCTCCTGCTGATACTGGCGAGTTCGCAAGGCTACGCACAATTAACAGCCCGCGCCCAGCTGTCCGATGTCGGCGCAGGCGTCGAGCTTGGCTATCGCGAGCAGAGCAAGTGGGGCTTGCGTATCGGCTACTTACTTGGCGACCTCGATGTGGATTTTGATGCCGAAGACAGTAACGGCTTTGAGGGCGACGAACTCGAATACGAGAGCGATGTTGAATTGGAAAATACCTATCTCCTTGTAGACTGGCACCCATGGAATCGCTACTTCCGCCTTAGCGGCGGCTTTTTTCTCAATAACAGCCACGCCAAAATTGTAACCCGCTGCAATGCACAGGCACTCATCCCGGGGACCGCGACCTGCGAATTCGGCGACTCGCGATTCTCCGACGCAATACTGGGTGAGGTCACAACGAAAGTCGATTTCGATCAATTTGCTCCCTATCTCGGTGTCGGCTGGGGTCACCGCCCGGCCGCCGGATTCGCCTTTAACGTCGACCTGGGTGTGGTGCACCTCGGTTCTGCCAATGTCAGAATGAGTTCCGACGGCAGCTGCAATTCCAACGCGGCCTGTCAAAGCGAGTTACGAAAAGAAGAGAGTGAAATTGAAGACGAGCTGGATGACTACCGACTACTGCCCTATATCTCATTGGGCCTGAGCTATTTATTCTAGTCGCGTTTTATCACAACCTGCATTAGGTTCGCGCCTTAAGAATCCGCCTGTTGCTGGCGAAAATGCGAAGGGCTGGCTCCAGTCCAGCCTTTAAAGGCCTTTGCAAAATTACTGGCATCGCTGTAACCCAATCGGTCTGCAATTTGGTCAACACTCAGTGAACTATCACTCAGTAATTGGCTCGCCAAACGCAGGCGCTCCTTGTCTTTCAACTGCTGATAACTCACGCCCTCGGATTTGAGTCGCCTCTTCAGCGTAGCAACCGACATATTCAAGCGCGCGGCGATTTCTTCAAGCGGCGGCATATTGCCGTTCAATCGATACAAATGCTGGCTCACCCTTGACGCCACACCCTGCTGCTGGTTGTTGCGACGTAAATCGCTTTCGCAACGCGCCTCTGCGAGACGTCCCAGGTCTTCGTCGCGCGCGGAAATCTCGGCCTCAAGAATACTTAGAGGCCAGGCCAAACTATAGCGTTGAGCACCAAACACAATTTTCGAACCTGCAGGCAAGGGCGGCGGCGGTGTTGCCGGTGCTTCTCCTCGCAATGTAATTGTGCTGGGAATATTAGCCGCGCTACGGCCTAGAATTTGGCGGCAAAGTGTTTCCAAACAAACCAGAAAATTCAAACTGACATAGCTGACAACAGGGCCGTCATCAACACGGGGAACCAGGTACAACTCAGCTACGTCTGTGCGATCGCCACCATGCAACTCGAATATTTCGATACGCGTTGAAACATAGCGATACAACTTTTCTGCGGCCTCGGCTAAATTCCGGCTATGCTGCGCGGCATATCCCACATAGCCGTGCTTGGACATGGACATACGCCGCCCACCTTCGAGCGCAGTCCAAAAATTACCATCGTATGCGCAGAAATTTGCCATCGCCTGAAGAAACGATTCATGCCCTACCGTCGCATCCTGCTGCAGCAAAACGCCGGCTTCCAGACCACTACCGGCCAGCAAATCAGACACCAGCATGCCGCGTTCAAAAGCCTGCTCACTCAATGAGCTCAGGTAATCGCTGGAAACGCCATAACAGCCTTCTCCGAACCGCTGCTGGTGCATTGTTCACTTGCCCCCTGATCCAATTCCACCGGAAATTGCGACAAACTAACCTGCCGCTTCAATTTTGACTATGCCATAGTTTGCATCGTCGAGGAGGCTTGCACCCGAGAAAACTTTCAAGCCCCCCGCCAAACACTACTGTATGACGGAGCCAAACAGCATGACAACCGATACTGCAATCACCGTTCGCCGCATGGATTTCTCCATTCGACCCGATATGGAAAAATACTGGTTTAATGGCAACCCGTTAATTTCAGGTTTCTTTTACGCGCTCTCGGCAACCTTCCCGGACGGAGAGCGTTTTTTTATTGATACGGTGCGCCACTATCAAAAGGACGTGCAGAATCCGCTCCTCAAACAGCAGATCCGCGCATTCATCGGACAGGAAGCGCATCACGGCAAGGCACACGAAGACTTTAATGGCGCCCTCGAAGCGAAAGGATTTCCGATGCAGGTTGTGGCTGGCAAGGCCAAGGCGCTACTCGATCTGGCCAAGCAGCGCTTGTCGCCGCAACGGCAGCTTGCCATCACGGTGGCACTGGAACACGTCACCGCGACATTGGCTGAACATGCCCTGCGTCACCCCGAAATCACCAGCCAAATGGATCCTACATTCCGCGACATGATCGTTTGGCATGCCGTCGAAGAGATCGAGCACAAATCCGTTGCTTTTGACGTGTATCGTGAGCGGGTTGGCAACGAATTTCTGCGCCGACGCGTAATGTTTATGACCCTGATTCTGTTTTTTGCTCGCGTAAAGTATTTTCAAAAAATTATTCTACGCGCCGACAATCGCAAAGCGACGTTGGGCGAATGGTGGGAAGCCAAGAAATTTTTCTGGGGTAAGGGTGGGCTGGTGCGCGAGTCGCTAATTCACTTTGCGAAAGCATTCAAAAAAGGCTTTCACCCCAGTGATATCGATCAAAGGCCTTTGGTAAAAGATTGGCAAGAGCGATATCCGGAAGTGGCCGCACTGCAAATTAATTAAGCACATCAGAAAACGAAAAAAGCTCTCGAGCCGGGCTCGCTCCTACCGTGTCACAGTATTACGTGTAGGAGCCTGCCCCGCAGGCAAACACCAGCTTACGCGGTCTCTGCCCGCACGCTGGCCAACCAATCATTAATCGCCAGTCCGGTGCCCATATCCCAGCCTCTCAGCTCGTCAATCGGAACGATTTTATAGGCATCCAGCTCGTGGTTTAGCGTGATCTCGCCCGCCGCTTTTATGTGGTAGGCAATAATCACCTGATTCTGTTGGGGGAAGGAATACACCCCAATAAGACTGCTCTCCAAGGTGTGTAAGTTCAGCTCTTCCTTCGTTTCGCGTATCGCACATTCCAGCGGGTCTTCGCCAGACTCCAGAAAGCCGGTAATAATCGAGTAAAAGGTTTTTGGCCAACTGACGTTGTGGGCCAACACCACACCGCCGTCCACTTCAACAATCATCGCCACCACTGGCACGGGGTTATTCCACAGGACATATCCGCAAGCCTTGTCCGGGCAACCCTTGCGGATTTCGCTATCAATCAGTAATTCCGCGATCGGGCTTGCGCATTGGGGGCAATAATTCATTGCTGGGCCTCTTTTATTGTAAAACGCTGATTTTGCCACAGCGGGCACCTGTGCGACCATTGCCATACGTTTAATAGCAGCCGGATGACACACAGTGGATCTGAATCTGAGAGGAAAAATTGCCCTGGTGACGGGCAGTAATCGCGGTACCGGTGAGGTTATTGCCCGCACACTCGCCGCCGAGGGCGCGACCGTGATATTCCACAGCAACACCGAAGACAGCCCGGTTCGCGGCATTGAGGGCATCGCCGGAGCGCTCGCCGTATGGGGCGATCTCACCCATGACGAGGGTGCCGACCAGCTTGTTCAGCAGGCGCGAGCCGTTGGTGACATTGACATTCTGGTCAACAATTACGGCACGGCCGCGCCAGGCAAATGGAGCTCCAGCAGCACTGAGGACTGGCTGGATATGTACCAGAAAAATGTACTCTCTGCGGCCCGCCTGATCCAGCGACTAACACCGGCAATGAAAAGCAAAGGCTGGGGTCGCATTGTCCAACTGGGCACCATAGGCAGCCACCAGCCCAATTCCATTATGCCCCACTACTACGCCGCCAAAGGCGCTCTGGCCACAATGAGCGTGAGTCTGACCAAAGAGCTGAGCAATACCGGCATTACGGTAAACACCGTGTCACCGGGCTATATCCGCACACCCGAGCTTGAAGCGGGCTTTCGCTTCAAAGCTGAGAAAAAGGGTTGGGGCAGCGACTGGGCTTCAATCGAACAGAAAATTGTAGAGACCGAATTCCCCAACCCCTGCGGCCGCATAGCCGAACGTCAGGAAGTCGCCGATTTGGTGGCATTTATCTGCAGCGACAAAGCCGGATTTATCAATGGTCAAAATATCCGCATTGATGGTGGCGCGGTGCGCTATGTGTAAAACCTTCAGCTCTTTTCCGCCGCTAGCCACCGGACAACCAGTTTAGGCACGTGTTCGACGGCAGTGCCTTGCAGCCACTGAAAATCTTTTGGCAAGCTATCGAGTTCCGGCGCCACGATGAGCCGTTCCTCAGCTTTCACTGCGAAATCAATAAATCCGGCCGCCGGATACACCGACAGAGAAGTGCCGATCACCAGCAGAATATCCGCGTCTGCAATCCTTGCGCAGGCTAAATCGCTGTTATGAATCGCCTCGCCAAACCAAACAACATTGGGGCGCAATTGCGATCCATGAGCACAGACATCGCCAAGACTTATATCCTTGTCACCAAGAGCGTAGATCAGCGTTTCATCGATGCTGCTTCGCGCCTGCATCAACTGACCGTGTAAATGCAGAACCTCGGCCGAACCAGCACGTTCGTGCAGGTCGTCAACGTTTTGAGTGACCACCGACACATCAAAGTGTGATTCCAACTCAACCAGGGCACGATGAGCGGCATTGGGCCCGACAGCACGGAGCATGGCGCGGCGCTCATTGTAAAAATCGAGCACCAGCTGCTGATCCCGCTGCCAGGCATCGGGGCTGGCCACATCGTACACAGAATGATTGCGCCACAAGCCGTCCGCACCGCGAAAGGTAGGCAAACCACTTTCCGCGCTGATGCCCGCACCAGTAAACACTACGATCTTCCTACGCACCCTTCATCCCCTTGTACTGCGAAGCAAAGCCGAATTATTCCTGTGTCAGCACTGCCATTTTTTCCAGCGTTTCCATATCGAAGCCAAGTTCACCATCTTTCCGCAAGGCCTGAATGCACACGTGATCCGCACCGGCTTGCCAGTGTTCCCGAATGCGCTTGGCGATTGCGTCTTCGTCACCCCAGGCTACGATGGCATCAACCAGGCGGTCGCTGCCGCCATCCGCAAAGTCAGATTCCTCAAAGCCGAGAGTCATCAGATTTTTACAGTAGTTTTCCAGGCCGATATAAGTCGCCATATAGCCGCGAGCAATACGGCGCGCTTCGGCCGGATCGGTCTCCAGTAAAACTTTTTGCTCCGGAGCAAGCAGCTTGCCGGGCCCGAGTATTTCTCGCGCACGAACCGTGTGCTCCACCGTGACAAAATAGGGATGTGCGCCGTCAGCCTGCTCCGCTGCCAGTCCCAACATATTCTGGCGCAAGGCGGCGAGCATGAGCTTGCCCCGCTTTTCAGGTGCGGGGCCTGCATAAAAAGCCTCGTCCATAGCAGCGAGGTAGTTACGCATCGTCGTTACCGGTTTGCCGTAATCGTGATGACGAAAACCGCTCACCATTTCGCGATGCGACACCCCCATACCTAGAATTAGGCGACCATTGCTTAACTCATCAAGGGAATTTCGAATGGCCGCCATCGCCATCGCGTCACGCGCGTAGATATTGGAGATACCGGTGGCCAGCAGCAGTGTTTCGGTATGAGGCGCGATGACCGCAAGATTTACGAAAGGGTCGCGGCCAACCGCTTCAGGTATCCACAGCGCGGAATAGCCCAGCGACTCGATGTGTTTTGCTGTTTTAACAACATTGTCGTAATCGAGGTGGTCCAGCCACGACCAGACACCCAACTTTCCTATACTCATTCGCCTTCGCCCATCAATTTAATGAAGGCAAACGCTAACGCGAATGGCAGACAACGGCAACAACGAGTGCCCGCAGCGCGGGCGCTCGGTTAGAGTGGGTAGTGCGAAGGATACGGTAGCTGGGCAACGCCGGAGTCTACCGCTGCGCGAGCAACTGCAGAAGAAACCTTGCCAAGCAAACGTGCATCAATGGGCTTCGGAATGATATAGCCGGGGCCGTAGCTGAGTTCACCACAACCACAGGCATCAATCACGGCTCGCGGAACCGGCTCTTTCGCCAGTTCACACAATGCATACACGGCAGCAATTTTCATTTCTTCGTTTATGCGGCGAGCGCGTACATCGAGCGCGCCACGGAAGATAAAAGGAAACCCGAGTACATTGTTCACCTGATTCGGATAGTCGGAACGACCGGTTGCCACAATCAGATCATCGCGCACCGCATGGGCAACTTCAGGACGAATTTCCGGATCCGGGTTAGAACAGGCAAATATGACAGGCTTGGGCGCCATCGAGCGCAGCATGTCTTCGCTAACCAGATCCGGGCCCGACAGGCCCACAAAAACATCGGCGCCCTTCATTGCATCCGCGAGGGTTCGAGCGTCAGTGTCGTTCTCGAATTCTTCTTTGTATTCGTTCAGGCCTTCGCGCCCGGGATAAATCACACCGCGGCGATCAATCATGAATATATTTTTGTATTGCGCACCCAGGCTTACCAGCAACTTCATGCAGGCGATCGCGGCCGAGCCCGCACCGAGGCAAACGACACGCGCCTCTTCAATGGTTTTGCCCTGAATTTCCAAGGCGTTAAGCATACCAGCCGCCGTTACTATCGCGGTGCCGTGCTGGTCATCGTGAAATACGGGAATGCTGCACTGCTCAATAAGAATGCGTTCGATTTCGAAACACTGGGGCGCTTTGATATCTTCGAGGTTAATGCCGCCGAAGGTATCGGCAATACGAACAACCGTATCAATAAAAGCCTGGGAATCTTCAGCGTTAACTTCGATATCGATAGAGTCAACATTGGCAAAACGCTTGAATAGCAGCGCCTTGCCTTCCATCACGGGTTTGCTGGCCAGTGGCCCGAGGTCGCCCAAACCCAGAATGGCTGAACCATCGGTAATAACCGCAACCAGATTGCCCTTGCCGGTATATTTGTAGGCCAGTTGCGGATCGCGAGCGATCTCTCGCACGGGTTCTGCCACCCCCGGGCTGTAGGCCAGGGCGAGATCATGCTGAGTCTCAGCGGGCTTGGTGAGGTGTACGCCAATTTTACCGGGCGTCGGCTCGGCGTGATACGCCAGCGCTGCGCGCTTGAATTCGTCAGACATTAACTTGGCTCAGGGTTTAAAAAAACAGCTCTAAAAACTGCACAAAATCGGTTCACGGAAAACGAGTAACTAAAACCGTTCGCTAAATACGTCAAAGTGGCGCAGAAGCATATAGAAAAGCCGGTTGCGCCTCAAGGTCAGCGCAGGTCGCTTTTTTGCCAACAAGGTCCGACTTCGCAGGAGTTGACGGCTTTTACATTCGCGCAGTGCCGTGTTCCGCGCCTTGTTTAGGCTGTGGGGTGATACTGGGGTAAATCGTAGAGTCCATCCACACACGGCTCACAATCAGTGCTAATGCGGTCGACCAGCTTAAGCAAAGACAGAAGATGCGAGCCGATCACCGGCTTACCTGAGGTCAGAATGGCCGCCGACATATCTCGCTGGGGATCTGCCCAGCACAGAATATTGGAAAAACCCAAATGGCCGAAGGCGTGGTGGGTTTTGCGGCCGTACAAGCCCACCGGACTGCCACCCAACATCATGCCGGCGCTGTAGCGCATTGGCAGCTTAAGCGACTTGTCCAGTCTCGCCCCACCCACTTCGCGAATTCCGCGCAATACGCTCAGGGGGTTCAAGACCTGCTTACCCTGCCACATTCCGCGATCCAGCATCATCTGGAAAAAACGACAGGCCTCTTCCGCCGTCGCATAAATATTGCCCGAGGGAACCACGGCCGACATAAATTCCGGACTGTTCGACAACTCGGTGGCTTCTGCCACACTCACGCCCAGTACATTGGTGAGTATATTTTCAATCGGTTTGGGGTTGGTAAGGCCCGTCGGATAATGCTTTGCCACGCTGCCCTGCAGCTTTTTATCAATGCCATAGGTGAAATACTTCATTCCCAGAGGCTGGCGAAACACCTTGTCGAGGTATTGCTGAATGTCCATGCCGGTGGTCACTTTTACCAACTCGGCCAACACAAAACCGCCGGTTACCGCGTGATAAGCCGATACGCGGCCGTCACTGTGCAGGGTTTCCATTTCGCAGATATAACGCAGGGCCTCTGCGGGGTCATACAGCACGTCGCGCGGCACGTCCGGTGCAATACCCGGTACGCCTGCGCGATGGGACAAAACATCGTGAACGGTAATATTGGCCTTGCCGCCCGCCGCAAATGCAGGAATGTAGTAACTGACCGGCGTCAGCAAGTCGATATCACCGTCTTCAGCCAGCTTGTGAATGAGCATGGCGCTAATGGCTTTTGATGAAGAAAACAGACACACCGGTGTTTGTAGATCGGCTATAACCGGCTCGCATTCGCCCATGGCGCCTTCGACAAAGCCAAGACTGCGGTTGAGCACCATCTCCCCGTGGCGGCGCAGGCAAACGGATATATAGGGATGCATACCGGTGCGGAAAACATTCTCGGCTGCGGCCCAGATATTCTCGGCCACCTCCTGTGAGATCCCGCTGCGCTCGGTGTTTTTGGATTCCGCAGGGTCAATGGTGGTCAGCGAGCTTAAGTCTTCCGGCACAACCATGCCGTGAAATATTTTGCGTTCAACCGCTTTGTAGGCTTTTTTTGAATGTGATAACACCACTTACTCCTCAATGCCTTCCAGCATGGCCGGATGACGCAAATGCATCATGTGGGCTGGGTAGCCCTGTTTTTGCTTTCCTCTATAAATCAGCCAACCGCGCACCGTCAACACCTTACCCGTCAATTGCTCGAGATTCGTTGCACTAAAGTACTGTCTGTCGTCGCTGCCCAAGCGCAGAGCCAAGCCATTGTCCAAATCGATCCATAGCGCTTTGGCGCTATCGACCACGCTCAGCACTTTACCGCGTACCCGCTGGAAGCCGCTATCGCTCGCCATCAGTGAGTCTGCCGGTAAAAGCGGAAAACGTTGCGCGGCCCACACGCCTCGCCCGGCACTCCGCGCTTGCTGTTCGGCCTTACCCAGACACTCACTGTACTGCAAATTGGGAGGCACCGTTACCTGCCAGCCCAGACCCTGACGCAATAAATGTTCGCTCAGCATCTGGCCATCGGAGCGACGAAATACCGACGCCAATAATCGCCCGTGACGGTCCTTTGCCTCAAGGCCTATGTGAAGTAAAACCGTATCGTCAGCCAGCCACTCGCTAGCCACTCGCTGTGCGCGTGCGGCAAGCGCTTGATCCGGGCGTCCATCACGACCCATTTCAGGCGTATTAATGCCGATCAAACGCACGATGCGACCGTTCTTTAAACGCAGGGTATCACCGTCAATAAAGTGCTCAGCTTTCGCGCTTCGCATGTCCGCAGACTGCGCGCTGCAATAGACTTGCTGCTCGGCTTGAGCAGAAAAAGAAGGCAGACTGCCGGTAAAAAGCAGGCATACAAAAACGCCCGGGCGGAATCGACCGGGCGCTCGCGTAGACAAAACAAGCTTAATCCAGTGGCGCGTAAGATTAACCTTTGGTAGCGCGGTTGCCAAAACGCTTGCGGAATCGATCCACCCGGCCGCCAGCATCCATCATTTTCTGAGTGCCGGTGTAAAAGGGATGACAGGCTGAACATACATCAAGGTGAGTGTCCTGACACATGGTAGAGCGAGTCTTGATAACGTTGCCACAGCTACAAGTCGCCGTGATCTCTTGGTACTTCGGATGAATATCCGCTTTCATGATGGAGTCCTCAAATGCGCCGCCACCTGATCTTTTGCCAGGCACCGCGCGGGTCATCGATGGTTAAAACCGGCCGGAGCCGAAACAGGGCGCGAATATTACCAGAAGCTGCCTAATAATCAACCATCACGCAGCACTGCGCAGCCCGTAAAATCGTGTCAGCCGCCCTATTCAGCGCATACGCCCCTGCCGGGCCGGGTACAAACTCCGTATAATCGCGCCATGACAATTCTTGATGTTGCCGTTCCCTGCCCCCTGCGCCGCAGTTTTGACTATCTCGCCCCCGAAAGCGGCGAGATAAGCGCCGGTATGCGGGTGCTCATCCACTTTGGCAACCGCCGTCTGGTAGGGGTCGTACTGGGGCGCAAAACCCACAGCGAGGTGCCCGCCCATAAACTCAAGGCGGCCGTCGCTCTCGACAGCCTGCCAACCCTCAACAAGGAGCTGCTCGCTCTGGCGCGCTGGGCAGCCAATTACTACCACCACCCCATTGGCGAAGTTGTACAGCAAATGCTGCCGGTGCGGCTGCGCAAGGAAAAAGCGGCGCAAGACAAGAGCCCAAGCTATTTTGTGCTCACCGAAGCCGGGCGAGATGCCAAGGGAGAAGAGCTTGCGCGAGCACCAAAGCAGGCCGCCCTGCTCGACTGGCTCCAACATCAGCAAGGCGCCACCCGCGATGCCCTGAAAAAAAACGGCTACGACTACGGTGTTATCAAGGCCCTGCGGGATAAGGGGCTAATCACCAGCGTGCAGGAACCGCCGCCGGCCTACACCGTCGCACCGGCACTTGAGTTAAACCCGGAACAACGCAGCGCTGTTGAAGCCATCACGGCTAAACTCGGGTGTTTTCAGCCTGCCCTGCTCGAAGGGGTTACCGGCAGCGGCAAGACCGAAGTCTATCTACAATTAATAGCCCGCTGTATTGCAGCCAGACAACAAGCGCTGGTGCTCATTCCGGAAATAGGCCTGACCCCGCAAACGTTAAAACGGTTTGAGCAGCGCTTTCCGGGCCAGATCAGCGTCCTGCACTCGGGACTGGCCGATGGCGAGCGCCTGTCCGACTGGCAGCGTGCAGTCAGTGGCGCCGCCCAGGTTGTGATCGGAACCCGCTCTGCGGTTTTTACCCCCTTTAAAGATTTGGGTCTCATCATCATTGATGAAGAACACGACGCGTCCTACAAACAGCAGGATGGCTTTCGCTATTCCGCCCGTGATATCGCGGTAAAGCGAGCCTCGGACAATCACTGTCCGGTGCTGCTCGGCTCGGCAACGCCCAGCCTGGAAAGCTTGCACAATGCGCTCAACGGTAAATATTTACGGCTTGAGCTGCGCAAGCGCGCCGGTGGCGCCAAACCTCCCGGCGTTCGTTTGGTCGATATTCGCAACAGCACGCTCGATAGTGGCCTCGGCGAAGTCTGCCTCAACGCCATCGCCGACACTTTAGGCAAAGGCGAGCAGGCGCTGGTCTTCCTCAATAGGCGCGGATTCTCTCCGGCATTGCAATGCCATAGCTGCGGCTGGCTGGCGCAGTGCGATCACTGCGACGTCTCGCTCACCGTGCACATCGGTCGGCGCGAACTGCGCTGCCACCACTGCGATGCAAAAAAGCCACTGCTACCGCACTGCCCCCAGTGTCACAACCGCGACCTGGATTTCAAAGGGCCGGGGACCGAGCGCCTGGAGCACTGCCTCAAGCGGCATTTTCCCGACACCGCCGTTATGCGCATAGACCGCGATACGACCTCGGGCAAAACCGCCATGCCGCGCATGGTCAAGCAGATAAACAGTGGCGAACCCTGCATATTGGTGGGCACACAGATGCTCGCCAAGGGCCACCACTTCCCCAATGTCACCCTGGTTGTCATGGTCGATATCGACGGCGGCTTATTCAGCGCCGACTTTCGCGGCGGCGAGCGCAGTGGCCAATTACTGACTCAGGTAGCAGGGCGCGCCGGCCGGGCAGAAAAACCCGGCACCGTGTTGATACAAACCCACGCGCCTGATCACCCGATTCTCAACGCCCTGATCAGCAAAGGCTATCCGGCCTTTGCCAATAGCGTTTTGCAGGAGCGCAGCACCCTCGGCCTGCCACCTTACAGCCACGTTGCCGTGATTAGAGCCGACGCCACCACCCTCGAAGCTAGCGACGACTTCTTGCGCCAGGTGCGTGAGGCTACCGGCATGCCCGGCAACCACGCCCAGCTACTCGGCCCCCTGCCCGCCCCCGTTACACGCAAGGCCAACCGCTATCGCAGCTCGTTAATTTTCATCGCCGGCAGCCGCAAACAACTCCATGGCCTGCTGGAACGAGGGCGGCGCTACGCCGAAACACTCAAAACCGGCAAAAATTTACGCTGGTCAATTGATGTCGATCCGCTCGACTGGTTTTAACAGCCGGAACGAGAAAGCCTACCTAAGCACCGAAAAGCACACATCTTTACTGAGTCCGTGCTGGCGAGTCTTGGGCGAAACAGGGATAATAGCCGGCCTTTAAAGTCGACCATTTCCATAAACCACACACTACACAGGCAGGAGTGATCCACCCCCCATGAAGGCACAGATAGTCTCGCTGATTGAACAAGCGCTGAATGCTCTGAAAGAGGGGGGAACCTTACCCGCCGATCTGCAAACCCGGGTACAGGTTGATTTAACCCGCGACAAAAGCCACGGCGACCTCGCCAGCAACATCGCCATGACACTGGCCAAGCCCCTGCGCAAATCACCGCGCGATATCGCCCAAGCGATTATAGACGCACTGCCCGATAGCCCCATGGTCAACAAAGTTGAAATCGCAGGCCCCGGCTTCATCAACTTCTATCTGAACAATAGCGCCGTCACCTCCATTATTACCGAGGTATTGGAGCAAGGCGTCAACTTTGGCCGTAGCGACATTGGCAAAAACAAAAAAGTGCAGGTGGAATATGTCTCCGCCAACCCCACCGGCCCCCTCCATGTGGGTCATGGCCGCGGCGCCGCCGTTGGTGATGCCCTCTCGCGCATGCTCGAAGCCACCGGTCACGAGGTAACCCGCGAGTTCTATTACAACGATGCCGGCGCACAGATCGACAATCTGGCAATCAGTGTGCAGGCACGCTGCCGGGGGCTCACCCCCGACAGCGAAGCGTGGCCCGCCGACGGCTATCGCGGTGACTACATCAATGACGTGGCCCAGTCCTATTTGGCCGGTGATCGTATTGATGCTGCCGACAAACACGTCACCGGCGCTGCCGACCCGGACAATCTCGAAGCCATCCGCGATTTTGCCGTGGCCTATCTGCGCCGCGAGCAGGATCTTGATCTCAAAGCCTTCGACATCAATTTCGACGTCTACTTTTTGGAATCTTCCCTGTACTCGGAAGACAAGGTAGAAGAAGCCGTGCAAACGCTGATTGCCAACGGCCACACCTACGAGAAAGACGGCGCACTGTGGCTAAAAACCACCGACTTTGGCGACGACAAAGACCGCGTCATGCGCAAAACCGATGGCGGCTATACCTATTTCGTGCCCGACGTTGCCTACCACCTGAACAAGTGGCAGCGCGGCTTTACCACGGTTATTAACGAACAAGGCGCCGACCACCACAGCACCGTGACCCGCGTTCGCGCCGGTTTGCAGGCCTTAAAAGCAGGCATTCCCGAGGGTTGGCCCAGCTACGTGTTACATCAAATGGTGCTGGTCATGCGCGGCGGCGTCGAAGTCAAAATATCCAAACGCGCCGGTAGCTATGTCACCCTGCGCGACTTAATTGATGAAGTGGGACGCGATGCCACCCGCTATTTTTTGGTTGCTCGCGCACCCAGCTCACAACTTACCTTCGATATTGATCTGGCGATATCCCAGAGCAACGACAACCCCGTTTACTACATTCAATACGCCCACGCCCGCGTTTGTAGCGTATTACGCAAACTCGAAACCCTGGGTTGGCACTGGTCTGTCGAGAATAGCTGCAACACACTGGACTGCCTGAGCGAAGAAGCCGAGTTGGAGCTAATGAAGCGCCTGTCAGCCTACCCCGCCACGGTTGCCTCTGCGGCTGCCAATTGCGAGCCGCACAACATCGCCAACTATCTACGCGAGCTGGCGGGTGAATTCCACAGTTACTACAACAGTTTTAAAATGCTTGAAGACAATGAAGACCAGCGTAATGCCCGTGTTTCACTGTCGGTCGCAGTCAAACAAGTCATCGCCAATGGATTGGATTTGCTGGGCGTTTCAGCGCCGGAGGAAATGTAAGAATGGCAACAGCCAGAAATAGTCGCGGCGCCACCCGCTCCAATAGCAGTGGCATCCCTTCCTGGGTGGTATTCTGCGCGGGCGCGCTGTGCGGTGGCTTTCTGACTTTTCTTGTTTTTCTGGGCGGCGTCGACAGCGGTCAGTCGGCAAACGGCGCGACGAAAACGAGCACGGCCGCTGCACCAAAACCTGCCAAGCCCGAAAAGAAAACAACGACCGACACCCAGTTTGACTTCTTCACCCTATTACCTGAGCGCGAAGTGATTGTGCCCGACGAACAGCCCCGCGACTCGGCACCCACTAGCGAGCAATACAACTACATCTTGCAGGCGGGCTCCTTTAAAACCAGCAAGGATGCCGACCGCCGCCGCGCCGAACTGCTCTTGCTGGGGCTGGACGCGAAAATCGAAGCAGTGCAAGCCAATAACGACACCTGGCACCGGGTCTATGTCGGGCCCTTTACCTCACGCTCGAAATTATCCAAGGCGCGCTCAACCCTGATTTCCGAGGGTATAGAGACACTGGTGCTGAAACGCAAGATGGCGGGTTAAACGGATTGTCGCCTTCGCCAGCAGGGCTGGCTCCTACAAATCACGGCTTCACCCGTAGGAGCTTGCCTTGCAAGCGAAGGGATTCGCGGGCTTTCGCCAGCAGGGCTGGCTCCTACAAATCACGGCATCACCCGTAGG
>JBFJTG010000041.1:0-22698 GCA_041625575.1 Litorivivens sp. | reverse complement strand
GGTTATGACTGCGTAGCCTACTATTTCAAACAGGCCAGGTAGGCAGCAACGCAGTTGCTCAAGCCCATTTTGATTGCATCTACCGTAAAGGCATGACCAATGGAAACTTCGAGCAGGTCGGGCAGGGCTTGCCTGAACTCGGTAAGGTTCTTCAGGTTGAGGTCATGGCCTGCGTTCACGCCTAGGCCAATCGAGGCGGCGTAGGCTGAGGCCTCGGCAAAACTTTGCAGGCTTTTTGAGTGGTCACCACGTTCGTGGGCTTCGGCGTAGGGGCCGGTGTAGAACTCGATGCGATCGGCGCCAACTTTTTTGGCTAGGGCGAGTTGTTCTTTAATCGGGTCCATGAACAGGCTGACGCGGCAGCCGAGGTCGTGCAGTTCTTTAATAATGGGGCGCAGTTCGTCTGAAGAACTGGTGAGGTCAAAGCCGTGGTCTGAGGTTAGCTGGCTGTTGCTGTCTGGCACCAGTGTGCACTGGGCTGGCCGAGTGCGGCGCACAATCTCAATAAAACCGGGATAGTCGCTCACGCCTTTGCGGTCTGATTTCATGGGCGCGGCGAAGGGGTTGCCTTCAATGTTGAATTCTACGCTGAGCATTTCTGCCAGTGCGTAGCAGTCGTCGGCGCGTATATGGCGCTGGTCGGGGCGCGGGTGAACGGTGATGCCGTCGGCCCCGGCATCAATACACATTTGCGCGTGTTCGGTAACGCTGGGGTATACCGTGTCGCGGGAATTGCGGATCAGGGCGATTTTGTTGAGATTGATGCTAAGCGCTGTCACTGGGGCTTGGCTTCGTCTTTGGCCGGGCTCGAGTTTTCGACAATGGTGACGCGTTCGATAATCACTTTTTCTTTGGGGACGTCGCGCATATAGCCCAGTGTGTGTGTAGGCATATTGTTAATTTCGCGGGCTACGTCCTGACCTTCTATCAGTTTGCCAAATACGGCGTAGCCGGCATTGGCGCCGCGCTTGTCGAGATTAAGGTTGAGGCCAATATTGATAAAGAATTGCGAAGTGGCGCTGTCGGGGTCGTTGGTGCGCGCCATCGACAGGGTCCAGCGTTCGTTTTTCAGGCCATTGCTGGCTTCGTTCACAATCGGGTCGCGGGTTTGTTTTTCTTCCATGTTGGCGGTAAAACCACCGCCCTGAATCACAAAGCGACGAATGCTTCGATGAAAAATGGTGCCTTCAAAAAAGCCGCTGCGTGCGTATTCCAGAAAATTCTCAACGGTAATAGGTGCCTCGTTGGGAAAGAGTTCAATCACCATGTCGCCGTGGGTGGTGTGCAGTGTAACGGTCGGGTTTGCTGCCAGTGCCGGAAAGGACAGCAGGGGCAGCAACAACAGGGCATAAAAAAACTTCATATCTTAAATCCACTCAGATCGTTTGCGGGGGCGCAGGCGCGGAATAATAATGGCCGCGAGTATGCCCAGAATCACGGCGAAGGAGCCGTTGAGAAAGGCTTCGTTTTCGTGGTTGTCGCGCAGGCGGGCGTTCTCGGTTTCCAGTACGTCCACTTTGTCTTTGAGCATTTGTTTGGCTTCTGACAATACCTGGTAGTCGCGATCAAGTTTTATGGCGTTGGCGGATATACGCTTTATTTCTTCAAGCTCGGTGGCGAGCTTTAAATTTTCGGCTTCGAGTTCGTCAACAATTTGGCTGGCTTCTTTGGATGAGCCTGCGGCGTTAGTGAAGGCTTTTTTGAGGTTGCGGTTTTCGACTTCCAGCTTTTCCAGCTTCTGGGTAACTTCGGCCAGTTTGATTTCGGCAACGGGTTCTTGATCAAGGTAGCGGGTCAGTATCCAGCCTTCGAGGCCGCGGCGGGTTCGGATCAGGCTGTAGCCCGCTTCGAGATCTGATTCGAGTACCGACACTTCGGTGCCACTGGGCAAACCTTTGTGCAGTATGCGGTGGTTGGCGCTTTTGCCACTGCGCAGCGGGACGTAGAGTCTGTCGGTAATAAAGCGGGTCTCGCCGCTGTCTTGCGCCAGCGCGGGTTGCGAGAGGAACGTTGAAGCGCAGACCAACAGGGTCAAAATGGGTATGACGAGCTTGTTCACATTGTATTCCAGAAGCTGGTTATCATTTTAGGAGCCCAAATCTACCGCATAGTTCGTGCAGTTTAAACAGGTAGGGTGGGCTCTGTGTTTTTTCGGCTTAGCCGGTTCGGGCATTACTGCCCGTGGTCGGGATTCCCCCGCGTTATGTCAGGGCAAAACCTGCTTGAAGGGCTTTACGCTCACACTGGCATAAACGCCGGCTTCGATATAGGGGTCGAGGTCAGCCCAAGACTGTGCCTCTGCCAAACTGTCAAATTCCGCAACGACCAAGCTGCCGGTAAAACCGGCTTCGCCCGGATCGTTACTGGCTATGGCCGGATAAGGGCCAGCCAGTACCAGTCTGCCTTCGCTTTTTAGTTGCTCAAGCCGCGCCAAATGGGCGGGGCGGGCGGTTTTGCGCAGGGCTAGGCTGTTGGGAACATCTTGACTATTGATGGCGAAAAGCACTGGGTACTCCTAGGCTGGGGCAGCAGCCTAATGCTGCTGCAGGATATCTTCTAGTTTTAAATCTGTGAATTTTTCTATTCCCACGAATAAGTAAATCAGGGAAATGCTCATAACGATCATGCTGGGTATGGCGATGACCGGAAAGCTCAGGGCCGTCATCTTACCTAATTCTTCCGTAAATTCGGTGGTTCCGGGCGGGCTCACCAATACCCACTTTGCCAGCAGGTAGTTGAGCACTGAGGATAGAAAGAAGGAGCAGGCAATAAGGTAGGTGGCTCTGGTCAGGCGCTTATTCAGTTCCGGCTCGGTGCCGTGCTCACGCGCCGCCTGGGTAATTTTGTCCACCTGCATGATCTGCTCGTTGAACAGAAAGGTTTTGACCAGCGGAAAGCGGGTGCGCAAGGAGTAGAGCGTGGCGAGGCCCAGCAGCCCGGGAATACCGGCCTCTTTGATGGCGATATATTGCGGGTCCAGTTCCAGTAGGCTGATGCCGCCGGTGAGCGTAATGCTGATAACCCCCAGAATGGAAAACACGTTGGGTTTGCGCGTTAGCCTGAAATCTTTCAGGCCATAAATGATGGGGAAGGCCAGCGCCACCACAATGGCCCAGCTCGGCCCCAAATACTCTTCCTTACTAAGCTTAGTCAGGATGAGCGTAGGGATGATAAGATTGAAGCCGATATTGGCAAGCATGCTGCCGTGTTGGTTGCTGGCAGGCGATTTCGAAGTAGAGTTGGACATGAACGACGCATAGGCTGTTACTGTGCCGTAACTATACTGGCTTTATCCGTGCCTTGCAGCCACTACCTGCAGCGCTTTGTCAGCCCGCTACCCCAAAATAGGCGTTTCCGTGATTGTTGATTTTCATACCCACACCCTGATGTCTGACGGTGCCCTGAGCCCCGCAGCGCTGATGGAACGAGCGCTTGCCCAGGGGGTGGAATGTTTGTCGATTACGGATCATGACACCTTGGGGGCTTATCGCGACCTGGATGTACCGCAAGGTCTGGATATTATTCCCGGCGTCGAGTTTTCCTGTGTGTGGTCCGGTGTCACGGTGCATGTGGTTGGTTTGAATATCGATTTGGACAACGAGGCCCTGCAGGCGGCGGTATCGGAGCAGGAGCAGGCGCGCGAGCAGCGGGCGGAGTTAATCGCCCAGCGTCTGGCCAAACGCGGTATGGCGGGCATGCTTGAAGCTGCTCAGGAGCAGGCCGGTGGGCGTAAAGCACTCGGGCGGCCGGATTTTGCCAAAGCCCTGGTCGCGCGTGGCGACGTATCGAGTATCCAACAAGCGTTTACGCGCTATCTGGGGGCGGGCAAGATTGGCGATGTGAAATCCCAATGGCCGGAGCTTGCGACGGTTGTTGAGTGGATAAACGCTGCTGGCGGAGTGGCGGTGCTCGCCCACCCCCTGCATTACAAGCTGACGCGCGCAAAGTTGCGGCGGCTCTTGATTGCTTTTACCGAGGCTGGGGGCAGGGCGATGGAAGTGGTGAATGGCCGCCAATGGACCCAGCAGGATTTGGACTTTTTGCGTGCGAGCTGTCGTGAGCTGGGCATGCTGGCGTCGATAGGCAGTGATTTTCATGCCGAGAACCGTTGGACGGAGCTGGGCTGTGATACAGCCCTGGTCGGGGATTGTGTGCCGGTATGGCAGTCGTGGCAGTAAACGCTGCGGATATTCAGACCACCACCTACGAGACAATAAGTTATCAAGTGCGTGCCGCTCACGTACGACCCAATAAGAAAAAGGAGCATTTTTTGAGTCAGTTTTTTCAGGTCCACCCGGTTAATCCGCAAAAGCGCTTGATCCAGCAAGCCGTCGAGATCGTTCGCGCTGGCGGGGTTATTGCCTACCCAACCGACTCGGGCTATGCACTGGGCTGCCATTTGGGCGATAAAACGGCGCTGGATGTTGTGCGACGTATACGGCGGCTGGACGACAAGCACAATTTTACGCTGGTGTGCCGGGACTTATCTGAGCTCGGTACCTATGCCCGCGTCGACAACAGCGCCTACCGTCTAATAAAGGCGCACACGCCTGGGCCCTATACCTTCATTCTCAGGGCAACCAGTGAGGTGCCGCGCAGGCTGCTGCAGTCAAAAAGGAAAACCATTGGCTTGCGGGTGCCGGATAACCCCACCACACTGGCGCTGCTGGAAGAGCTGGGCGAGCCTATTATGAGTGTTTCGCTTATCTTGCCGGGCGAAACCATTCCCATGACCGACCCTTACGATATTCGCGACACACTGCAGCACGAGCTGGCGCTGGTGATTGATGGCGGTTTCTGCGGTATGGAGCCCACTACAGTGGTAGATTTGGTGGACGATGTGCCGGTGATCGTGCGCCGTGGTTTGGGCGATTGCAGTCTGTTTGAGGTCGATTGAAGCGCCGTGGCAGTGGGTGTTGGCAAACAAATGTCGGCAATACTAAGCGGGGCCCGCTAAGTCTGGCCGCCCCCAGGTGTCCAAGGGGGCTCCGGCGTAGTGTACCGCCGTGTACTTGTGCGTATAATGCGCCGATACCCTTGCCGCCGACGGCAACATAGCAGTTTTAGAGATCGTATTACGTGGATGATGAGTCAGTCATAGCGGAAGCCGCAGAGGAGGATCAGGCCAAGCCCGGTCAGCCGCAGCCTGCGAGTGCCGAAACCCCCGGAGCCGCCCAGCTTGAGGCTACAGGTGGCGCACCCATGACGCTGGAAGCCTTGCGACGTATGCCGTCTCCGCAGCAGGGCGAAATGCCCTTTGCGATTGTGCTGGGTAAAGCCCTTACCGAAATTCCCAAAGATCTTTATATCCCGCCGGAAGCGCTCGAAGTGTTTCTGGAAGCTTTTGAAGGTCCGCTCGACTTACTCCTGTACCTGATTAAGCGGCAGAATCTCGATATTCTCGAAATTGATGTTTCGCAAATTACCGAACAATACATGCATTACGTCAACATGATGAACGCCATGCAGTTTGAACTGGCGGCGGAATACCTGTTGATGGCAGCCATGCTGGCGGAAATTAAGTCGCGCATGTTGTTGCCGCGCTCGGCCGAAGCGGAGGATGACGAAGAAGATCCTCGCGCCCAGTTGATTCGGCGCTTGCAGGAATACGAACGTTTCAAGAAAGCGGCCGAAGATATTGAGGAGATTCCCCGTCTGGGCCGCGATATTTTTGAGGCCTCCGCAGCCCCTCCCGAGCTTAACCGCGACCGCCCAGAACCCGACGTCGATATGAAAGAATTGATGCTGGCGCTGGGCGAAGTGCTGCGGCGCGCGGATTTATTTGAAAGCCATCAGATTCATCGCGAAAAGTTGTCAACGCGCGAGCGTATGTCCGAGGTGCTGGCGCGGCTCGCCACCGATCGATTTACGCCCTTCGTCAGTCTCTTTACTGCCGAGGAAGGGCGCGTTGGTATTATTGTTACCTTCCTCGCGATTATGGAATTGATCAAGGAATCCCTGATCGAGATGGTTCAAACCGAAGCCTTCGGGCCCATCCACGTAAAAGCTAAGTCCTGAGCATGGAAACTGAACAGTTAATTCGTATTTTAGAGGGCGCCCTGCTGGCGGCCGGCAAGCCACTCACCGTGCAGAATTTGAGCGATTTGTTTGAAGAGCACGAGCGTCCCACCAAAGAGCAGATGCGCGAGGCGCTTGGCCGCATTGCCGAGAGCTGCGAAGGGCGTGGTTTTGAATTGCGTGAAGTTGCCAGCGGTTTTCGCTTTCAGGTTGTTGCCGACACCGCGCAGTGGGTTGGGCGTTTGTGGGAAGAAAAGCCGCAGCGCTACTCGCGTGCCTTACTGGAAACCCTCGCACTGATTGCCTACCGTCAGCCGATTACCCGCGGTGACATTGAAGATATTCGCGGCGTTGCCGTGAGCACGCAAATTATCAAAACCCTGCTTGAGCGTGAATGGGTGCGTGTGGTGGGGCATAAGGATGTACCGGGCCGGCCGGCGATGTACGCCACCACCCGTCAATTTCTGGATTACTTCAACCTGAAAAATCTCGATGATTTGCCTGCATTGGCAGACATCAAGGATTTGGACACCCTAACCGGTGAGCTTGGCTTTAGTGAGGCCGAAGTTGCGGCAGCCTTTGGTGGTGCGGAAGCAGCCTTGTCGGCAGAGGCCGACTCAGAAGCGGAGCCTGAAGCCGAGCTTGAGTTTGAGGGTGAAACCGAGCCCGAAGCCGAACTGGAATTTGAAGCCGAGATTCAGACGGACGCGGACGCAGAGTCTGAAGCAGCGATGGAATCTGATGTAGAAACCGATTTGGAAGCTGATATAGAAACTGCCGACGCCGAAGTTAACGAAGATTTAAATCAATGAGTGACGAAAAGCTTCAAAAAGTACTGGCACGCGCAGGTTTGGGTTCGCGCCGAGAGATGGAGCGCGCTATCGCTGATGGCCGCCTTACCGTTAACGGTAAACCGGCTTCGTTGGGTGACCGCATTACGACTGATGCCCGCGTTTTGCTGGATGGCCGTCCGATTCAATTGACTTCGGCCGACAGTGTTCGCGGCCGTGTTCTGATTTATAACAAGCCAGACAACGAAATTTGTAGCCGCAAAGACCCGGAAGGGCGTCGATCGGTGTTTGAGAGCCTGCCTAAAACGCGCGGTGAGCGCTGGATATCGGTTGGACGCTTGGACTACAGCACCAGCGGCTTGCTCTTGTTTACCTCGGACGGTGAACTGGCCAATAAGTTGATGCATCCCTCCTCAACGATTGAGCGTGAATACCTGTGCCGCGTATTGGGCACGGCAACGCCGGAACAGATGCAGTGCATGGTTGATGGCGTGATTCTGGACGACGGTGTTGCCAAATTTACTGATGTTGTCGACGGTGGCGGTGAGGGTGTAAACCGCTGGTATTACGTTGTCATCATGGAAGGCCGTAACCGCGAAGTGCGGCGCTTGTGGGAATCTCAGGGTTTACAGGTAAACCGCCTGAAGCGTGTGCGCTACGGCAAGGTGTTTTTACCGCCGAAATTAAAGGCGGGGCAGTGGATGGAACTGCCGCCAGACGAAGTGATTAAAGTGTATGAAATGGCGGGTTTAACGGCGCCGCTCAAAGCCGAGATCAAGGCCGCCGCTAAAACCGAGCCTAAATCTCGCGGCAAGCCGATGGGCAAGCCGCAATCCAAACCGCGACGGCCCGACAGCGGTAAGCCTCGTGCCAGGCCGGAAGGTCGCAGCGCGGGGGCCTCGGCAAAGCCCGGCGCTAAAGCGGGTGCCAAGCCTAAACGCAATTCGAAACCACGTGTACGCTAAATCCGAAGCTATAGGCCAATACGGTTAAAGCAGATATAAAAAACCCGCCGGGAGGCGGGTTAAGATACTGCTGGCACGTGGAGGAGAAATGGTATTGCTAGTTTGCGTAGCTTTTTTCAAGGACCTCGACTTGGGAAAAGCCATCCCATGCATCGTGGCGACCTTCGCGCCACCCGGTAAGCCAATTTTGGCGCATTGCTAATTGATGGTGAGGACACATGTCTTTGTTTTTGCCAGAAAACCCGGCCTGATACCCTTTTTGAAAAGCTCGGTCGGACATATCGCGTTTCTGTCGTCTCATAGGTGATGAATCTCCCTGATTTCGGCTTACACTGTTTAGTGTGAAAAGGTGCTGCGGGGGCTAGGCCTGACAATTTCTACGCTGTGTCTGCACCTGGTGAAGGTGCTAAAATCGCCCCCGCAGACCATTGATCTAATCAGATTCAGGCCTCGGTTACGAAGATCAATTGTTTATATGCTGCCGGTTACTTAGGCGGAAATTGTATAAGTCACGGTTGGTGGGCGCTCTAGCTGACCGGCTCTCACAGGCGGCCATTATTTTGTTGCAAACACCACAGCCCACACTCGCATTTAAGGCAACTTGCCCCAAATCCCTTGAGGAAATTCTGGCCGATGAGCTCCTTGCACTGGGTGCAAGTCAGGTTCGTCAGTCGCTTGGTTCCGTCTATTTCACAGCGACCATGGAATGTGCCTATCGCTGTTGCCTCTGGTCGCGCTTGGCGAACCGTATCCTATTGATTTTAAGCGATTTTGAGCTTGAAAGTGGCGATGAACTTTACGCCGGTGTGAAGGCGATTGCCTGGGATGAGCACATGAGCGGTGATGGCAGTTTTGCCATCGATTTTAACGGCAAGGCGCACTGGTTAAATAACACTCAATTTGGGATGTTCCGCTGCAAGGATGCCATTGTTGACTACTTCAAGGAGAGTGAGGATAGGCGCCCGGATATTGAAAAAGTCCAACCCGATATCCGTCTGAACGTTCGGGTCAAGAAGGGCCGCGCTCAGGTGGCGCTCGACCTGGCCGGCGAAAGTCTCCACCGCCGGGGCTATCGCAGCAAAGGTGGCTTGGCGCCCCTGAAAGAAAATCTCGCGGCGGCGATATTGCTGCGAGCCGACTGGCCCGGTATGGCCGCCCGGGGAGGGGCGCTGATCGACCCGATGTGTGGCTCCGGCACCCTGATTATTGAAGGTGCCTGGATGGCGATGGATATAGCGCCGGGCCTCTTGCGTCGTCGCTGGGGCTTTGACCGCTGGTTGGGCCATCGTCCGTCGGTGTGGGAGAACTTGCGCGATGAAGCCAAGGCTCGCCGCAGCGCGGGTTTTGACCGCCAATGGCCGGAAATCCGCGGTTACGACGCCAGCGCGAGCGCCATAGCGATGGCCGAGGAAAATATTGAAAGCGCAGGCCTTAGGGGGCGCGTGCGCGTTCTGCGCAAGGAGCTTTCAGAATTTGTTAAACCCACTCACGCTGAGCTCAGCACCGGTCTGATTCTCACCAACCCTCCTTACGGCGAGCGTTTAGGCGACGAGAGTTCCCTGGTGCATTTGTACCGTTACCTGGGTGAGGCGTTTAGCCGCGATTTTATTGGCTGGCGTGCGGGTATTTTTACCGGCAACCCGCACTTGGGTAAGGCCATGCAGTGGCACAGTCATCAGCAGTACAAGATGCTTAACGGCTCCATTGAGTCGCGCTTGCTATTGTTTGATCTTAGCGAAGGCAATCGCGTGCAAAAGCGCAGCTCCGAAGTTCGCTCGGGCGAGGTCCACGAAAACAGTTTGCCCCTGAGTCCGGGCGCAAAAATGTTTGCTAACCGCATTGTTAAAAACCAGAAAAAACTGGATAAGTGGCTCAAGAAAGAAGGGATCTCTTGTTACCGCTTGTACGATGCGGATATGCCTGAATACTCGGTGGCGATTGATCGCTACGGCGATTGGTTGATGGTGTCGGAGTACGCGGCTCCGGCGAGCGTTGCTGAAGAAAAGGCCGAAACGCGCTTGCGCGATGTTATGACGGCGCTGCCAAGTGCAACCGGCGTGCCGGAAAAACGCATTGTTTTGAAGCAGCGACGACGTCAGCGCGGCAAGGAACAATATCAGCGTCAGCAGCGCAGCAACCAGATGGTTACGGTACAGGAAGGTCAGGCAAAGCTTCTGGTTAACCTTCAGGATTATCTCGACAGCGGTTTATTTATTGATCATCGTAGGGTGCGGCTGGAGATTGCCCAGCGTGCCAAGGGCAAGGCTTTCTTAAACCTGTTTGCCTATACCGGCGCGGCCTCGGTGCATGCGGCCATCGGCGGCGCCAAGTGGACAACCAGTGTTGATTTGTCGCCGCGCTACACGCAGTGGGCGCGCGAAAACCTGTCGTTAAACGGCATGAGCGAAGCGCGGCACCATACGATTCAAGCCGATTGTATGGAATGGTTGCGCAGCAACGATAAGGGCTTTGACCTGATACTGCTGGACCCGCCCACCTTTTCTAACTCCAAGCGCACCGATACCGTATTGGATACGCAGCGCGACCATGGCGAGCTGATTGAATTGGCGATGAAGTCCTTAAACCCCGGCGGATTGTTAATATTTTCAACCAACCGTCGCGACTTTAAATTCGATTCGGCGGTGAGTGACAGGTTTGAAGTAGAAGATAAAACAGCATGGTCGCTGGATGTGGATGTTCAGCGTCACGGCAAACCAATCCACTACTGCTGGTTTATCCGCGCGAAAGCGTAGCTTGTACCGTGAGCGTGGAAGTAAAAGCCACAACCAAAAGCGCCGACTTTTAAGTCGGCGCTAGCGGGTGTTTTTTAAGTGCATATCGAAGCGGGAAAACTTACCTGACGGTTACGTTTGCTGCCTGCAAACCTTTTTGACCAGTCTGAACTTCAAATTCTACTGCCTGACCTTCGGCCAAGGTTTTGAAGCCTTCTGATTGGATTGCAGAGAAATGCACAAAGACATCCGGGCCGGATTCCTGCTCAATAAATCCGAAACCTTTGGTCTCGTTAAACCACTTCACTTTTCCTGTTGCTTTTGACATTACTAACCTCGAACTATCGTCTGTTTACAGTGTGTTGCTGAGCTTGGCAGGGGAGTTATGACAAACAGAACGAGGTACTTACCGCCACTTCGTGATGCTTTGTTGCATAAAACCGTGCTGCTTAAATTGCCAGCTTAAGGCACCTCTGACTATTTCGGCGATAGCTCAGGCTTTGCGTTGATTTGTCTGGCAAGACGCGGTCGCGCCAGAGACTCCACTGAGCCATTGCCGAAATAGTCAGAGGTGCCTTAAATATACACAGACGAATTGAAACTTTAAAGTCGAAATTAATGCCCTTTTTATGAGGCCATTTTTAACGCTGGCGGCGTGGTGGCAGGCCGGTATGCTGGGTAAGCATTCGATTTTTACCGGGCTTGGCGTTTTTCGGGCGCCAGCCGGCGGGTTGTCTGGGCGGTATCAGGTGTTTTTTGCCGAAGCCAATAAGGTCGGCGCGGCCCATGCTCTTCAGGGTTTCGCGCAGCAGTGGCCAATTTTCCGGATCGTGGTAGCGCAGAAAGGCCTTGTGTAAACGGCGCTGCTTTAAGCCTTTGGCGGTGAATACTTTTTCAGTGTCGCGGCCCACCTTTTTTAGCGGGTTGCGTTCGGAATAATACATCGCTGTGGCATTGGCCATTGGCGATGGATAAAAGGCTTGTACCTGATCGGCGCGGAAGCCATTTCCTTTTAGCCACAGCGCTAATTGCATCATATCCTTGTCAGTTGTTCCCGGATGCGCGGCAATAAAGTAGGGAATAAGATACTGTTCTTTACCCGCTTCCTTTGAGTATTTGTCAAAGAGCTTTTTAAAGGCGTCGTAGCTGCCGACGCCGGGTTTCATCATCTTCGACAGCGGCCCGTCTTCCGTGTGTTCCGGCGCGATTTTCAGATAGCCGCCCACATGGTGGGTTACCAGTTCCTTCACGTATTCCGGCGTTTTTACGGCCAGGTCGTAACGCAGTCCGGAGGCAATCAATACTTTCTTGACGCCCTCTACATTTCTAACGTCGCGGTACAGGTCTACCAGTGGTAACTGATCGGTGTTGAGGTTTTTACAAATGCCGGGGTACACGCAAGATAGACGGCGGCAATTCTCTTCAATGGTTTTACTTTTGCAGTTCAGGCGCCACATGTTGGCGGTAGGTCCGCCCAAGTCGGAAACCACACCGGTAAAGCCGGGCGTTTTATCGCGCATGGATTCGACTTCGCGCACGATGGAGTCGTGGGAGCGGCTTTGAATAATGCGGCCCTCATGCTCCGTGATCGAGCAAAAGCTGCAGCCGCCAAAGCAGCCGCGCATGATGTTGACCGAAAAGCGGATCATCTCATAGGCAGGGATTTTGGCACTGCCATAGACCGGATGCGGCTTGCGCTGATAGGGCAATTCAAATACCGCGTCGAGTTCCTCGGTGGTCAGGGGTATCGGCGGTGGATTGAGCCACACGTCCCTATCGCCGTGCGCCTGAATCAGGGGCTTGGCGTTGCCCGGATTGGTTTCCAGGTGCAATACCCGCGCCGCGTGGGCGTATTGAACGGGGTCGGATTTGACCGTTTCGTAGGCGGGGAGGCGGATAACACTCTTTTTCTTGTCCACGCCCTGCTTGCGCGCGCTCAGCGGATCGATGATTTTGACGGCCTGAACGGCGTTTGGATCACTGTCTTCTTCCTGTTGGGTTTTGCAGGCTTCGGTTTCAGTGGTCACGATATAGGGGTTGGTCAGCGGCGCGACCGGGCCGGGCGTGTCTATGGACGAGGAGTCTATGACCGTCCAGCCGTCGGGCACGCGTTTTATAACAAATGCAGTACCGCGCAAATCACGGATTTCCCGCAGATTTTCGCCTGATGCGGCACGATGGGCGATATCGACAATGGCGCGCTCGGCGTTGCCAAAGACCAAAAGGTCGGCGCGGGAATCGAGTAATATGGAGCGGCGCACTTTGTCGCTCCAGTAATCGTAGTGGGCGATGCGGCGCAGGCTGGCTTCAATGGAGCCAATCACGATGGGCACGTTTTTATAGGCTTCGCGGCAGCGCTGGGAGTACACAACCACGGCGCGATCAGGGCGTTTGCCACCTTCGTTGTCCGGGCTGTAAGCGTCGTCGTGGCGCAGCCGTCGGTCCGCGGTGTAGCGGTTGATCATTGAGTCCATATTGCCGGCCGCTACGCCGAAGAAAAGATTGGGCTCGCCGAGAACTTTGAAGGGCTCCGCCGACTGCCAGTCTGGCTGGGCGATGATGCCGACGCGAAAGCCCTGCGCCTCAAGTACCCGGCCGATTACCGCCATGCCAAAGCTGGGGTGATCGACGTAGGCATCGCCAGTAACCAAAATAATGTCACAGCTGTCCCAGCCCAGCTCGTCCATCTCCTGACGGGACATGGGCAGGTAGGGGGCAGGGCCAAAGCACTCTGCCCAGTACTTGCGATAACTGAACAGGGGTTTGGGGGCGATTTCTTGAGACATGGAGGGCACAGCGCACAGAGCAAAAAGTAAGCAGGGATTATACGCCATCACGCGCTTAAAATCCTTGCTTGCGCAGGCGCGAGGCGGCTAAATAGGCGCTGATAACAAAAATTGACTACTGGAGCCGTGACGATGGAGTGGTTTGATTCATCGATAGCATACTGGCATTGGCTGGTTCTTGGGCTGGTGCTGATCGCACTGGAAATTTTCACGGCAGGCTTTGTGCTGCTGTGGCTGGGTATCAGCGCATTGATGGTGGGGGTGCTCAGCTTTGCGGTTGAGCTTAGTTTTACTTCCGAATTGTTGATCTGGACCCTCCTGTCGATCGCAGATCTGTTTGTCTGGTTTAAGTTCATTCAGCCGCGTTTTCGGGATAAAACGCTGTCCGGCATGTCGCGTGAGGCGGTGTTGGGGCAGGTGGGCTTGGTTATTCAGGCCAATGAGAGCGAACGTGGCCGTGTGCGTTTTTCGATGCCCGTCTTGGGCAGTGATGAGTGGGCCTTTATTTGCCAGGAGCCCGTGAGGGTGGGCGATCGAGTCAGAGTCACTGAAGTGTCGGGCAATACTCTCGTGGTGTCGAAGCCCTAGCTAGGTTAAGCCGAATAAGTTAAGCCCTAATCAGTAGAGAATAAGCATAGGAGAACAAAATGGAAGGCTTGAGCGTCGTCATTACCATGGCCATCGTTGTCATTGTTGTACTGACCAACACGGTAAAAATTGTGCCCCAGGGCTCCAAGCATATTGTGCAGCGTCTCGGTAAATACCACGCGTCCCTGAACCCCGGTTTGAACTGGGTAATCCCTTTTATCGACAAAGTGGCCTTTAAGGTAACCACCAAAGATATCGTGCTGGATATCCCCTCGCAGGAGGTTATCACCGAAGACAACGCCGTGATCATTGCGAATGCCGTTGCCTATATCAATATTGTTTCGCCGGAAAAAGCGGTGTACGGGGTCGAGAATTACACCATAGCAATACAAAACCTGGTGCAGACGGCCTTGCGTTCGATTGTTGGTGAAATGTCGCTCGATGCTGCGCTGTCGTCGCGTGATCAGATCAAAGCCAAATTAAAGGCGGGCATTTCTGATGATATCTCGGATTGGGGTATTACGATGAAAACCGTCGAGATACAGGACATTAATCCCTCGCCGACGATGCAGCACGCGATGGAAGAGCAGGCAGCGGCTGAGAGGCAGCGTAGGGCGGTGGTAACCCGCGCCGAAGGTGAAAAGCAGGCTGCCATTCTGGAGGCCGATGGCCGCCTCGAGGCCTCACGCCGTGACGCTCAGGCTGAAGTCGTACTGGCCAAAGCCAGTGCGGCGGCGATTGAATTGGTTGCAGAGGCTATCAAAAACGAAGAGTTGCCTATGACCTACCTGCTGGGTGAAAAATACATTAGCGCCATTCAGAATCTGGCGGCATCCGACAATGCAAAAACGGTTATTTTCCCCGCCGACCTGCCCGAAGCTGTGCGCGGCATCTTGAGTCGTTAAAGCGATTTTACGCGGTAGCGGCGTTTGCCGTCGCTACCGGCTTATGATTTCTTACTATTCCCTTGAGTTGGCTGTAACAATAATGTCACAAAAAAGTCATTTAATGCGTAGCTAATATTCTTGGTACATGACGGGAATGGCTATGACTAAGCGCAGTATTTTAATCGTCGACGACGAGGGTGCCATCAGGGAGATGATTCGCCTCGGTCTGGAAGCGGCCGGGTTTAATTGCATGGAAGCGGCAGACGCACAGGCGGCTTACGGCACGATTTTGGATACGCCCCCGGATTTGATTTTATTGGACTGGATGATGCCGCACACCAGTGGTCTGGAGTTACTGCGGCGCTTGCGGCGCGATGAAATCAGCCGCAATATCCCGGTGATCATGCTCACCGCCAAAGACGATGAAGACAATCGTATTCAGGGCCTGGAAGTGGGTGCTGATGATTACGTCACCAAGCCCTTTTCGTCACGCGAATTGTTGGCGCGAATCAAGGCCGTGTTACGGCGCAGTGTCGAACCCGAAGGCGGCGACGCAATTGAAATAGCCGGGCTGACGCTCGATCCGGTTAGCCATCGCGTGTTTGCTCACTCCAAACCGCTGGAAATGGGGCCTACCGAGTTTAAATTACTCAGATTTTTCATGACCCATCAGGAGCGGGCCTATAGTCGTGGTCAGCTTTTGGACCAGGTGTGGGGCAGTAATGTCTATGTCGAGGAGCGCACGGTAGATGTTCATATTCGCCGCCTGCGTAAAGCGCTGGAAACCCAGCAGCGAGATTATGGGAGCCTGATACAGACTGTGCGCGGCACCGGCTACCGTTTTTCCGCAGCCGGTTTGGAATAGGCTAGAGATGCCGCTACAAGGATGGAAGACAGAACTGGGACGATTGTGCCTGTTGTTAGTTGTCGCCGCTTTTTTGGGTCTGATATTCGGCTTTATGTTGTGGTTTTTACTGGGGGCGGCGCTGGCTTACGCATTTTGGTCAATCAAGCAGTTACGCTTGCTCAATCGCTGGCTCTATAAGGAGCGCGGGCAAGAACCTCCCGAAGCCGCAGGTTTGTGGGGGCAGGTTTTCGACAACCTTTCGCAAATGCAGCGTGAAAACGAGCGCGTTAGCGCGCGGCTGCGCGCAAATATCGAACATTTACGCTCGTCTTTCGCTTCGATGGCCGACGCCGTGGTTATGTTGACGCCGGACGGCAGTATTGAGTGGAGCAATAAGTCGGCCCAAACCTTACTGGGCCTGCGGCAGCCGGATGACAACGGTCGTCTATTGGTCAATCTGCTGCGATCGCCGGAATTTATGCGCTATTTCGAATCGGGAGATTTTAGCGAGCGCTTGTCCATGGCCTCGCCCGTCAACGCCCAGATACAACTCAGCATCTCCGTCTCGGTCTTTGGGCAGGAGAACCGGCTCCTGTTTGCGCGTGACATCAGCCGCACCGTGCAACTGGAGCAGATGCGCAAAGATTTCGTTGCAAACGTTTCCCATGAGCTGAGAACCCCGCTGACCGTGATAACCGGTTATCTGGAAATGCTGGCCGATCAGGACGGCAACTCCGCGCCGGTAGCGCGAGCGCTGGATCAGATGTCGGAACAGTCCCGGCGCATGCAAAATCTGATTGAGGATTTGATGAAGCTCTCGCGCCTGGAAGCGCTGCCCAGTAGCAGGCTTGCCGATAGCATTGCGATTAAGCCTTTGATGGAGTCCATCCGTGATGAAGTGCATCTGGCTGCGGTAGGAGAACGCAATGTTGTTATTGAGTGTGACGAAAGTTTGAGGCTGAGGGGCGACTATGCCGAGATTCTAAGCGCGTTTTCAAATTTGGCCAGCAACGCAGCGCGTTATACGAAGGCGGGCGATACGATCACTCTGCGCTGGTACGCCGATCGGAATCATGCCTATTTCGAGGTGCAAGACAACGGTATTGGCATAGAACCCCAGCATCTCCCCAGATTGACCGAGCGCTTTTACCGGGTAGATAAGAGCCGCTCGACGGAAACCGGTGGCACGGGGTTGGGCCTGGCGATTGTTAAGCATGTATTACTTCGTCATCACGCCGAACTTCGTATTCATAGCTATCCCGGCCGCGGCAGTACCTTTAGTTGCGAGTTCCCTTTGTCGGCCGTTGAGCAGAGCGCCGATTAGCTTATTACGCACAGCTCCGCTGCTGCCGATGCTTTGGCTTGGTAGACAAAATAGTGTGAACCCTGTCTAGCTGTCATCGAACTGTCATATATATGCATTATTGTTTGTTCAGCTAAACGCAGTGACTGACCATCAGGAGACATAAATGAAATTCAAAACATACTTAGGCAAGGCCGCAATTGCAGTTGCCGCAATATCAGCGAACGTGGCACTGGCTAATTCGGTAGACCCGGGCCTGGCCCAGTACCAGAAGTCTTCCGGCGTGTCCGGCAATTTGTCGAGCGTTGGTTCGGATACACTCGCCAATTTGATGACCCTGTGGGGCGAAGAGTTCAAGCGCCTGTACCCAAACGTCAATATCCAGATTCAGGCGGCGGGTTCCTCCACGGCACCACCGGCTCTTACTGAAGGCACAGCAAATGTTGGGCCTATGAGTCGCAAAATGAAAGACAAGGAAATTGAGTCCTTTGAAAGCCGCCACGGCTACAAACCGACGGCTGTGCCGGTCGCTATCGACGCCTTAGCGATATTCGTGCACAAGGATAATCCGATTAAAGGCATGACCATTGAGCAGGTTGACGCTGTTTTCTCCAGTACCCGCAAATGCGGCGCGGGCCGCAGCATCGATACCTGGGGCGACGCGGGCATGGCGGACAGCTGGAAGTCCCGTGATATACAGCTGTTTGGCCGGAACTCGGTATCGGGCACTTATGGCTATTTCAAGGAGCAGGCCTTGTGTAAGGGTGACTTCAAGAATACGGTCAACGAGCAGCCTGGTTCGGCTGCTGTAGTGCAGGCAGTATCTACCTCTATCAATGGCATCGGCTATTCTGGCATTGGCTATAAGACCTCCAGCGTCCGGGCGTTGCCCCTGAGCAAGCGTGGTGGCGACTTTATCGCAGCAACGCCGCAGAATGCCGTGGGCGGTGGTTATCCTTTAGCCCGCTTTCTCTACGTCTATGTGAACAAGGCGCCAAACAAGCCCCTGTCACCGCTGGAAAGAGAGTTCTTTAAAATGGTGATGTCGAAGCAGGGTCAGGAAGTAGTCGTCAAGGATGGCTATATTCCGCTCCCGGCCAAGGTTGTCGAGAAGACGCTAAAGGCTCTGGGTATATAAGCCAGCGCGGCTGAAAGGGCCGTACCTGTGCAGGCGGTCTCAGACTTTAATCTGCGGCCGCTTTTGCTTGTAACAATAGTGTAATAATTTAGTCATATCATAGTCGGCGATTAGAATAAGCGTGGAGCCAGCAGTGAGCGAATCGGTCTTTTCCGGCAGTACCAGTGGCTTTGCGCGCTGGCGCAGAATCAAAGACAGGGCGGCTACCGTAGGCATTACCGCGGGTGGCTCCTCCGTGTTATTCGCCATTCTCCTGATTTTCTTTTACCTCCTGTACGAAATCATGCCGCTGTTCCAGTCTGCCGAACTACAGCAGAAGCATGAGTACGCTCGTGTGGGCTCATCCGCACCGACCCTGCATTTGGCTGTGGAAGAGCAGGCTGAAGTCGGGTTTCGGCTTGCCGCCGACGGTAGCTACATATTTTTCCGGCTCGATTCCAGCGAGGCGGTGTTGGAAGGTCAGCTTCCGCTCCCGGAAGGAAGCACTATCTCCAGCTTCTCGATTGACTCGGAAACCAGCAATATTTTTGTGGTTGGTCTCGATGATGGGCGCCTCTTGATCGCCAAGCACCACTACAAAATCTCCTACCCCGATGATAAGCGACTGATTACGCCCGTGATGGAGTTCCCTTACGGAGAGGAACCGATAAGGTTGTCACAGCAAGCCTTGCAGCGCGTGACCGTGCGTGATTCCGACTACGCCCTCGTGGCCATCGGTTTGACCAGTGCCGGCAAGCTGGAAGGGCGGCGCTGGGTCAAGGAAGAGGATTTTCTCAGCGAAGAAGTGACTCTGGTGGAAGAGGAGTTGAACCTTCCTGATCTGGATATCAAACCAGAGCGCATACTGCTAGGGCCGGATCAGCAGTGGTTGTATGCGCTAGCGCACAAAGGTCAGTACCGCCTGATCAATATTCGGGATGAGGATGTTGTTGATGCCGGCGTCTTGTTCGATAGCGCGACTCTGACCGACGCGCGCTTTCTGCTCGGTGGCGTTTCCTTACTGGTTTCTACCAGCAAAGGGGTAAGCTCGCAGTGGTTTAACGTGAATACCGACGGCGTTATTCGTCTGCATAAAATTCGCAGTTTTAGTAATGACGATGCTCCCATTGTTACCGTCAGCCCGGAACACCGTAGAAAGGGTTTCATTACCGTTAATAATGAGCAGCAGCTAGATCTTTACTACAGTACCTCGCAGCGACATCTGGCAAGCGAGGCGCTTGGTCAATCTGTAACGATGGCAGCACTCTCACCTCGCGCAAATGCCTTGCTGCTGGAAACTGAAGGCGGAAATTTTCTGGTTTGGTCGATCGAGAACGAGCACCCGGAAATATCCTGGTCTGTTTTATGGGAGAAAGTCTGGTACGAAAGTTATCCGGAGCCGGACTATACTTGGCAGTCTTCCGCTTCGAGCAACGATTTTGAACCGAAGTACAGCTTCGCGCCGCTTGCCTTTGGTACCTTGAAGGCGGCTTTTTACGCCATGATTATTGCCGCACCGTTGGCGATTTGCGGGGCAATTTATACTGCCTATTTTATGGCGCCGGCGCTACGTCGCAAGATCAAGCCCCTGATCGAGTTGATGGAGGCGTTGCCGACGGTCATTCTGGGCTTCCTGGCCGGCCTCTGGTTGGCGCCCTTCATTGAAAAACACTTGCCGGCGGTTTTTAGCGTATTCCTGTTTGTACCCGTGGGCGTTCTGCTGTTTGCCTGGTGTTGGAATTTCATTCCGATGAAGCTGCGTAAGCATGTGCCGGAAGGATGGCACCCCGTTTTACTTGCGCCCGTTATAATCGGCGTGGTTGCCCTTTGCGTGTGGCTCAGTGCGCCGGTAGAACTGTTGTTCTTTGACGGAGATATGCGCGCCTGGTTGACCTCTGACCTGGGCATCTCTTTCGATCAGCGCAATTCGCTGGTGGTGGGTATTGCTATGGGCTTTGCTGTTATCCCCACCATCTTTTCTATTGCCGAAGACGCTATTTTTTCGGTGCCGAAGCACTTGAGTTACGGTTCCTTGGCCTTAGGCGCTACGCCCTGGCAGACGCTGGTGGGAGTGGTAATGCCGACTGCCAGCCCCGGTATTTTCTCGGCTTTGATGATAGGGATGGGCCGGGCTGTTGGTGAAACCATGATCGTATTAATGGCGACGGGTAATACGCCGATCATGGACATGAATATTTTCGAAGGCATGCGCACGCTGGCCGCCAATATCGCGGTTGAAATTGGTGAAACCGAAGTGGACAGCAGCCATTACCGAGTGTTGTTTTTGGCGGCCTTTGTACTCTTTTTGTTTACTTTTGTGGTCAATACCGCGGCTGAAATTATCCGTCAGCGCTTGCGTAATCGTTACGGCAACCTATAAGGAGGAATGATAATGTCCGCAAACAATCAGTCACGTCATTCCTTTTTCGAGTGGTGCCGCCGCGGCGAACCCATGATTTGGATAAACGCGGCCGCCGTGAGTATCAGTGCCATTGCCGTCGTCGGATTGCTTATTTTGTTGGCGGTTCGCGGTTTCGGTCATTTCTGGCCAGCCGATGTTATGGACGCACACTACACCCTGCCTGGCGAAGAGCAAACCCGCATCATCGGTGAGAATGTGCAAACTGAGTCGGTTCCGCTTGAGCAATTGCGCAGTGCGGGTTTCAAGCTAGACACGGACGAACAGTTTATTGAGCGGCAATTAATTAAACAGGGTAATCGCGACGTCAATGGCGTCGATTTTAGTTGGTTGTTGAGTCGGCACCTCTCAGACATCCGTTACCCCGAGGATTTAATGGTCGTGGAGCGTTTGGAATGGGGTAACTTCTATGGCTATCTGCGCTCGGTAAAGGAAGCCGGCGTCGTGGTGATTGATGATAGTGCTGGTCCTGAAGAGCTGTGGAAGGTGTATGAGCAGCGAATTGACAGGGCGAAATCCTTATTCGAGCAAATAGAAAGAATTGAAAAGAAAGATATTGGCGCGATTAATTATAAAATTGAAAAATTGCGACTGCGCGAGCGCGGCCTTGCATTGAATGAGCAATTGCCGGCTGAACAGCGCGCCATGGAAGCGGCGGAAATCGCTGCCGAGCGGGCGGCACTTGATGCCGAATACAGTGTTTTTCAATCGCAATTGACCCAGTTGTATACGGATATCCATCGCGACAGCGTCACTGCGGAGGTTATGAGCGGGCGTATTGTGGAGTTGCAGCTTGCCAAAGTCGTGCGTGCCTATCGGCCAAACGCGATGAGCCTGCTTGATAAAATGCAGTTTTATCTACATAAGTTCGTTGAGTTTCTCTCTGATGATCCGCGTGAGGCCAATACCGAAGGCGGCATTTTCCCGGCGATATTTGGCACGATTATTATGGTGGTGATTATGTCCATCATTGTTACACCTTTCGGTGTTGTCGCCGCGGTGTATCTTCGCGAGTATGCCAAGCAGGGATTGATGACAAGGATTGTGCGCATCGCGGTGAACAACCTTGCCGGTGTTCCATCCATTGTCTATGGCGTTTTTGGTCTGGGATTTTTTATCTATTTCCTCGGCTCCGAAATCGATCAGGTATTTTTCCCCGAGGCCTTACCCGCGCCCACTTTCGGCACGCCGGGTTTGCTATGGGCGTCCTTAACTCTCGCGCTATTAACATTGCCGGTGGTAATTGTGGCAACCGAGGAAGGCTTGTCGCGTATACCGAAGGCTTTGCGTGAGGGCAGTCTGGCGCTCGGTGCGACCAAGGCCGAAACCTTGTGGCGCGTGGTGTTGCCGATGGCGAGTCCGGCGATGATGACGGGTTTAATCCTGGCGGTTGCCCGGGCAGCGGGTGAGGTTGCTCCGCTTATGTTGGTGGGTGTGGTGAAATTGGCGCCGACATTGCCGGTCAACGGAAATTTTCCGTATTTTCATCTCGACCAGAAATTTATGCACTTAGGCTTTCATATTTACGATGTTGGTTTTCAAAGCCCGAATGTTGAGGCCGCACGGCCACTGGTTTATGCCACTGCGCTGTTGCTGGTTATCATTATTGCGCTGCTGAACCTCAGCGCGGTTGCGATGAGAAACCGCTTGCGTGAAAAATACAAATCGCTGGAAATGTAATGACTGGCGTTATTTGCAGACAGCTCAATGAATTCATAGGACGGTTTAATTATGGCCACTGAAGCCCCGCAAACCAGAACCCACGCAATCCGCATGGATGCCCTCGGCCGCGGTGCCGCGAACAAGTCGTTGGCAAACGAAAATATTGCCTTAACTGTTGATGATCTCAACTTGTACTACGGTGACAAGCAGGCCTTGTTTAATATCGAGATGAAAATCCCGCACAAGCGTGTCACGGCTTTTATCGGTCCCAGCGGTTGCGGTAAGTCAACTTTGCTACGTTGTTTTAACCGCATGAATGATTTGGTCGACGGCTGTCGTATAGATGGGAAAATCCATCTTGATGGCCGCAATATTTATGAGAAGGACGTAGACGCCGCTGCCCTGCGTCGTAGCGTTGGTATGGTGTTTCAGAAGCCGAATCCTTTTCCCAAAACCATTTACGAAAATGTGGCCTACGGTTTGCGTATTCAGGGCATTAACAAGAAGCGCGTGCTCGACGAGGCGGTTGAGCGCTCCCTGCGCGGCGCTGCGCTTTGGGACGAAGTGAAAGATCGCTTACAGG
>JBFJTG010000040.1:0-23910 GCA_041625575.1 Litorivivens sp. | reverse complement strand
TTTATTCTAATTGTAAGTGTCGTGGTATACATATTTTTATCGTTTCTGGTCGCGTCTATAGCGAGAATTTTTAATCGAAAATATAGAATTATTCTATGTAATTTTTGGTTGGTTTTGTGCGTGATGTTTCTTATTCCGGTTTGGGATATACCTATTGGAAGAGGGTACCATAGCTATTTGTGTCGTACTCAGGCAGGTATTTTTGTATATGACACCGTAAAGTTAGACGATAAATATTTTTATAGAGCCGGTGATATTAATATGGGTAGGCATACGAAGGACGGTAAAAGTCACGCTATAGCTAAGGGTGGTGAGATTAATAGGCAAGCATTGCGCGAACGGTATAGTTTCGAATTTAGCAGACTAACTGAATACTCTCCCATGTTTCATATCAGTAAGAGAAGTCGTGAAATCCTTGATAAGGCTAATGGCACTATCTTGGGTGAATCGGTTTCATTCGTCTATTCGGGAGGGTGGTTGGAAACGAGAGTGGCCGGGTCTGCTAGGTATTGTGGTGAACAATATACGCCACTATCCCAGCAGAATGTTCACTTCATGGTTTTTAATGAGGTATTTGGGCAATCGGAATACTAACTCAGGGAGGAGTTCTAATGAAAATATTCGATTTGAATTTTTCTGCACAGCTGTCAATTGCGGCGTACGGCGCATTTAGTTTGGAGTTGAATAATAATGTTGATCTATATCTCCAGGCATTAACAGATTCTGACGACGGGCGACCGGGTATGTCTGAAGCGCAAGCACGCGCATTTATTGGCGTCGACGAAAACGGCAACGACATTCCTGGGCAAGGATTCGAGATAGTTCATAGTTACGAGGATCCTGCTTCAGGATTTGCTGCGACTATATTCAGGCACAAAGGTACTGGGAAGTTACATTTTGCGATTCGAGGTACAGAGTTTACGGATGTAAATGACCTTCTTGCGGATGCAAGCCTGTTTTATACCGGCGCAGCATTTTCTCAGATATTGGCGATGACAAATTATTATTTGCGTCTTATTACACCGAAAACTGAATTTGCTAAGCAATTTGAGTTCAGACTTGACTACGTTTCCAGCGAGAACTCAATTTTGTATCCGGGTGGTGATCTATCAGGTAGACCACAGTATTTGTCATTGTTTGAAACTGAAAGTGGGGTTGTCGGTTTAGGAGCTATTGCAGCTGTCGATAATTTGGCGGTCACTGGGCATTCTTTGGGTGGCCATCTAGCGACGGCATTTGCTGGAATATTTTCAAATGTTGTTAGTCAAGCCTATACGTTTAATGGGGCTGGTATAGCCGTTGAACCCCGCCTGAGTTTTGATAATTTTCGGGCGTTGTTTAGTGCGGCATATCCTGCAAGTTCGTCAGATGTTTCAGATCGAATTACGAATATCATTGCAGAGCCGGGGGTGGATTTTGTTCCTAATATTAATGAACAGATCGGCTCCCAACGTTACTTGTTCATTGAGGAGCAGGCAGATCCGGTGTCAAATCATAAGCTTGAGCACATAGCCGATGCTCTAGCGGTTATGTCGCTCATGGAGATTATAAGTCCTACTCTTCATATTCAGGATGCGTCAGATTTTCTTTATGCGATTTCTAATCAGGCAGAATCGAGCCTGGAAAAAATGGTTAATGTACTTTCCATGATATTCGGTGTTAACACATTAGAAGTTCAGACTGCCGATAGAGAGCAGTTGTACACTGCAATCCAGAATGTCAAAGATAGCCTGGCCATACGATACCCATCTGGCAGCCCATTAACATTTAACCGACTAAAGCATATCAATGCTAACGAGCTTGCTATGAGCGCTGCCGGCGGTAATTTGGCGACACTTTACGCTCTTCAGAATCTATCGCCATTTGCGATCGGGAGCGAAAGCGAAACTGTTTTGAGCGACTTATACCGGCCATTTGTGGATAACGGTTTGCTTAAACTGGATTCTTACAGTGAGGAGTATCTAAAAGATAGGGCGCGCTTATTGACGTTGATTATTCAGCGCAATCAGAATGATACACCATATGAGACGCAGCTATTTGAAAATCGGTACTACCATGATGCTAGGTTGGATGTCTCGCTAGGCGTAGAAAATGTTCTGTTTGGCGGCTACTCAATAGAGACGCCAAGAGTAATTTTTGGTTCCCGAGAGAATGATGCTATTACTGGTTCTGAATCAACCGAAGGATTGTTTGGTGACGATAAGCTTTATGGCCGTGATGGCGACGATATTCTCGAGGGTCTATCTGGGAATGACTGGCTTGAAGGCGGCGAGGGCGATGACACAATAGCTGGAGGTGAGGGTAGCGATATCCTTATCGGTGGCTTTGGCAGCGACACTTATGTCTTTGTGGACGATAGTTTGAGCGCTGGCGCATTGGACATCATCAACGACATCGACGGCGACGGTATGCTTCATTTAAACGGCGCACCATTAGATTTGTCCACATTGGAAAAGACCGCACCGAACATCTGGAGCACTAAGAACGGCGACATCCAAATTACTTTTGATTCCATAACACCCAATAGCGCTTTGCTATTGGCGCTAACGAAAAACGGTGTCACCAATCGAATTCAAATTAACAATTTCAGGAACAATACCTTTGGTATCAATCTCCCGGATTTTAAAGAGGCCACATTACCCGTCGTCGATACAACCAACAGCATAAGCGGAACGGCTAATGACGACAGCGCAAATGGGACTGCGGCCAATGACGAGATAAAAACCTTTGCCGGCAACGATTCTGTGGATGGTAATGAAGGCGATGACAATATAGATGTGGGCGATGGCGATGATTCTGTTGATGGCGGTGATGGCAACGACCATATTCTTGGCGGCGCTGGTCAGGACAATTTGTGGGGTCGCTCGGGCGATGATGTCATTGAAGGTGGCAGTGGATTCGATTTGATACTCGGCTTTGACGGTGACGATGAGCTGTTTGCCAATTCATTCGAAGATTACAACACCATACTGAATTCGGATAACGTCACTCCGGGTACGGACAACGATTGGCTCAATGCTGATGTTGGTGATGATCTGCTGGTGGGCAGTACTGGAAACAATGGTTTGTCGGGCGGCGAAGGCAACGACAGGCTCTACGGCGGCGCCGGTAACGACGTTATGTTTGGCGACCAATATTGGATAGGCGAATCGACGTGGTCGATGAGCATACAGATTGATACGGATCGCAAGCTTAGGCCAGTATTTGTCGATGCCTATAACCGGACTTTGGGTGAACCCGGGCCCGGCGGCAATGATGTTTTGATTGGCGGTGCCGGTGACGATTACATGGAAGGTGATCGCGGTAGCGATATTCTTGATGGCGGTATTGGCGACGATGTGATTGGTGGCGGTAGCGGCGAAGACACTATTGTTGGCGGTGACGGAAACGACTATTTGTACGGTGACAACCCTTATATCTATGTTACTGCGCCAGATGGGCAGGGCAACCTTGTTACTGAAAAGCGTTACATCCCCGAGGAGCACGGCGCTGACATTATTGATGGCGGCGCCGGTGATGATTACCTGCAGGGGCATGGTGGCAACGAAATATTAACCGGCGGCGATGGCAACGATGAGATTCATGGTGACGACGCAGAAGCGGACTTGCCCTCAGAATATCACGGTAATGACAACATCGACGGTGGCGCTGGCGACGATTTGATTTACGGCTACGGCGGTGATGACGCGATACGTGGCGGCGATGGAAACGACACAATTGCGGGAGATATTGCCGAAAGTCGCTTGGTGGGGTCCGCCCATGGCCACGACGATATAGACGGTGGTGCTGGCGAGGATATGATCGCCGGGTATGGCGGCAACGACGTCATAAGGGGTGGTGACGATAATGATCAGTTGCAGGGTGATGCCAGTGTCGCGGAGCTGAGCGGCGAGTACCACGGCAACGATACTCTCTACGGGGGCCAGGGCGACGATACTATTTGGGGTTCGGGCGCCGATGACATCCTACACGGAGGTGAAGGAAATGATCGACTCGAAGGCGACGCCGCTGATCTTGAAGGCCAGTATCACGGCGAAGATACGATCTATGGCGAAGCAGGCGACGATCACATACTTGGCGGTGGCGGTGGTGACAAGCTCTACGGTGGGGACGGCAATGATCAGATATTGGGCGATGACTTCGCAGGCATAACTGAGCAGTACCCCGGCGATGATTATATAGACGGCGGTGCGGGTGACGATGTCATTCGTGGCAACGGTGGTAACGATACAATTATTGGGGGTGTGGGCGTAGACCACATGGGCGGCGGCGCCGGCGATGACGTGTATGTGCTGAATAGCGGCGACAGCTTTTATGACCCTCAAGGCTTTATCGAAGTGATTGATGACCGCGAAGGCATCAATACCATCCGATTTGGTGAGGGTATCACTGCAGCAGATGTGAATGCCCAAATATGGGAAGAAAATCTCCAGCTAAGCTTTGGCTCCAGTGACAGTGTCTGGGTGCTCTCTGGTGCAGACGGAAATACGGTAAGCAGGTTTGAGTTTGCAGACGGCTCCACGCTTAGTTGGAGTGAGTTCTTTGGCCGTGCGTATAAAGCTCCGCTCGACTACAGTTCTGGTGATTTTGGAGCGACTCTTCTTGGAGGATCCGGCGACGATCGCTTAGTCGCGTTTGGCGGTTTCGGCGTGCTTTCCGGCGGCGTAGGGAACGACACACTTGGCGGCGTTGGCGGCGATACGTTTTTGTTTTCGGCCGGCGACGGGCAAGACACAATTGATGAGCAAGGCTTGAATGCCAATGCCCCCAATGTGGTTAGATTTGGCGCGGGTGTATCTCGCGATATGCTTAGCTTTGCGATGCAGGGTAATGATCTTCTGGTGCGTGTGGGCTATGGCACTGGCGACAGTCTGTTAATACAGAACTTCCGCACTGACGTCCTGTCTGGCGCTTCCACTATCGATCGCTTCGAGTTTGAGGATGGCACGACTTTGTCGTACGCCGAAGTAAGAGACGAAGTGGGTTTTGTCTACGTTGGTGGAGACGCATCCGAAACGTATTTAGGCACAGCCAGTACGGATCGCATGTTGGGGCTTGGCGGTAACGATGTGCTTGATAGTGGTGCCGGCGATGACTTCCTGGCCGGTGGTTTGGGCGATGATGTATTGCGCGGTGGTGCCGGTTACGACACTTATTACGTTGGTAGATTTGAGGGCGCCGACAGAATAGAAGAATTTGACGACGGTGCGGGCAATCAACTTCAGCTCGGTTACGGTATTACCCCAGCTAACCTAGCTGTTTCGACTACCGAGGGCGGTGATTTGGTGCTGGGCCTGCCGAATAATGGACAGGTGTCGATAGCTGATGGCTTCGGTGCTGATGGCGTACGGCATATTAGCAGCGTACTTTTTCAAGATGGAACAGAGTGGAATGCTCAAGACCTTCTGGCCCATTATTTGAGCTCGGCTACGGATGGAAATGATTACCTGCGTGGAACAAGTGCCGCCAACACCTTGGCCGGGGGAAAAGGTTCCGATACCTTGGTTGGTGCCGAAGGCGATGATTTGTATCTGTATAACAGCGGCGATGGCGCGGATACGATAATTGATATTGAAGGCGCCGACACCCTTCGCTTTGGTGACGGCTTGCTACCCGAGGATTGGAGCGTTGCCAGCGACGGCCAAAGTTTGATATTGCGGCATAGTAATGGCAGCGACGAAATTACAATTCAGGGATGGTTTGTTGATTCAGCCAATGAGGTAGAGCGCGTTGAATTTGCCGACGGTACGGTGTGGCAGTCGACAGATATTGTGGCGGGTCTGTCAAATCAAGTTGGGACCGATGGCGATGATGTACTGGTGGCGCCGTACAGCCTAGACAGTAGCCTTAGTGGTCTGGCGGGGAATGACTCACTTACCGGTGGCGGTGGTAACGATACGCTGGACGGTGGTGCTGGTGATGATGTGTTGGCGGGCGGCACTGGTGACGACACTTTCCTGTTTGACGTCGGCCACGGCGCCGATGTCTTGGTCGATGCCGGCGGCAACGACCAGATAATATTCGGCGAAACAATTTCATCTGATTCTGTTAGTGCAAGGCGGGACGGTTTAGACGTGGTGATCGCCGCCATTAACGGTACAGATGCGATTCGCATCGCCGACTGGTTTGCCGACAACGGCGGCAGTAATCAGATTGAATCAATACGGTTCTCTGATGGCACTCAGTGGAGCGCTGATCAACTCACTGATGCGGCATTGGTACAGGTGGGCGATGAGGGCAACAATACGCTTGCTGGACTTGACGGTTATGACGATAAGCTAGCTGGTTTGGGCGGTGCTGATGTTCTCTTTGGTGGCAGTGGCAACGATACTCTGGATGGTGGGACTGGCAACGATAGCCTGTTCGGTGGCTCCGGGGACGATACCTATATTTACAAGGTCGGTGATGGCAACGATCAGATTAGCGACAGCGCAGGTATCGATAGTTTGGTTTTTGGTCCGGGCGTTTCACGTTCAGCGGTAAGCTGGGACCGCAGTGGCGATAAGCTACTAGTATTTGTTGGCTCTGATTTACTTACAATTTCCGGTTGGTTTTCTGAGCGAGATGGTGCAGCGCAACTTGAGCACCTTGTTTTTGCAGATGGCCAGATTGTTATGGCTGATGAAATTAATCAGCCCTGGGCTACGTTGATTGGAACCACAGCCGGGGAGGAGTTGCGTGGCACAGACGCCCTCGGCGAAACAATACATGGGTTGGGCGGGGACGATCGCTTACAAGGATTCGCTGGCTCGGATGTGCTGCTAGGCGGCGATGGGAACGATTTACTGGAGGGGGGTGATGATGCGGATGTCCTCAGGGGCGACGCTGGTAACGACAGTTTACTTGGTGGAGAAGGAGACGACGTATTGCAGGGCGGAGCTGGTTCCGATACGCAATACGGCGGGCGAGGAAGCGACACCTATATTTATCATCTAGGTGACGGCAACGATTTTCTATACGACAGTGAAGGCGTAAATGAGAAATTGCGTTTTGAGAATATTGATCGAAGTGCGGTATCAATTTCACGCAGCCTTGCTGATCTAGCGATTACGATTAATGGAACCAGTGAGACAGTGACTTTGAGTAACTGGTTTGTTGGTGACGAAGATAGAATCGAGATATTAGAGTTTGCCGATTCCTCTTCGCTGAGTGCCGCTGAGATTGATGCCATGTTCCCTATTACGCTAGGTAGCGAGGCCAGCGAAACGCTGACCGGCGACGACGGCGTAAACATGTTGTATGGCTTAGGCGGGGACGATGTTCTTTTAGGGATGGGAGGTAATGATTTTCTCGACGGAGGCTCAGGTGCAAATTCGCTTTACGGCGGCTTGGGCGACGATACTTACGTTGCCGGTGCTGGTGTCATACATGAAGCGCAGGGAGAGGGTACGGATACGCTTCTTGTGACGGCGGGCTACCGCAATGACACTCTGGCAGATAACGTCGAAAATGCTCAGCTCGTTGAGGGCATTTCCGGCAATACCCTAATAGGTAACTCCCTCAATAATCTACTTGTAGGCAACAGTCTGTCGCAAACCCTAGATGGCGGACTAGGTGCCGATATTCTAGTTGGCGGTCACGGCGATGACTCTTATGTAATAGACGATCTCGGAGACAGCGTGGTGGAGGGTCTTGGGGGGGGGTACGACACAGCATACGTATCAATTGATTATACCTTGGCGAATTACCTTGAAGCGGCTGTGCTGTCCGGGAATGCGACAAGCCTTTATGGCAACGCCAGTGACAACGTTCTAGTCGGCAATAATTTGGACAATACGCTCTACGGTGCTGAAGGGAACGATACTTTGCTGGGTGGCTTGGGCGCAAACGTACTTGGTGGCGGTGCTGGGGATGACTGGTATCGGCTAGAAAGCTACAACTTGAATCAGATAACTGAGCTAGCCTATGAAGGTGTTGATACCGTTGCGTTGTACGTGACTGAAAATAACGCCTCTACCGGCACTTTCTACACTCCGGACAATGTAGAAAATGTCGATGTACGATTTATGCCTTACGGCCAACTAGACGTGCATGGCAATAGTGAAAATAACATCATAGATGCCCGCTATGCGATTGATCCCAGTGGAAGATTTTCTTTGCTGAGGGTTAGCTTGTTTGGTGGCGACGGCAATGATTCCTTGTATGGGAATAACGATTGGGATCAGATCGACGGAGGGTTGGGCGATGATTTTATGGCAGGTGGTGACGAGGGAGATTGGTATTACGTTGATTCTACAAACGATCAGATTCTCGAGCTAGGGTGGCATAGAGGCAACGATAGGGTGTACTCAACGGTTAACTATGCGTTGTCAGACTTTATTGAGGAATTGTGGTTGCAAGGGAATTCTCTGACTGGTATCGGCAATGCGCAAGATAATTATATTTTGGGCACCGGAGGGGATGACACACTTGTCGGCGGCGCGGGAAGTGATCGCCTTCGGGGATTAGACGGCGACGATACCTACATTTTTGAAATCGACATAGACACAATAATTGAAGATGCAAGTAGAAAGGGTGGAACGGATACTGTGTTATCCGCAGTGAGCTATACACTCGCTGCTAATGTCGAAAATTTGTCCTTGACTGGAACTGCTGCGATCAATGCGACAGGGAATGAATTGGATAATGTGTTAATTGGAAACGCCGCGGATAATATACTTGATGGGCGTGCCGGCAAGGATTCAATGATTGGGGGTGCAGGAGACGATACTTATTTTGTCGATGAATCAAGAGAGTCTATAACGGAATTAGCCGGCGAGGGTAACGACACTATTATTACCAGTGTGTCTCATAAGCTTGAAGACAATGTCGAAAACTTGGAGCTTATTGGTTCCGGGGCTATCGATGGTACGGGCAACGAGTTAGATAATTGGCTTACGGGTAATGCCGGAAACAACACGTTGATAGGAGACTCCGGAAATGATCATTTAATCGGTGGTCGTGGTGCGGATATTCTTAGAGGCGGCAAGGGAAGCGATACGTATTACTTCGGGCGTGGCGATAGTCTCGACGAGATCACAGATCAACACAGTGCGAAGGGAAAAGGTCCTGTTCCCGACAACTATGACGTATTGGTCTTTGGTGACGAAATTAGTATTGATCAATTGTGGTTTTCGCAAGAGCGCAGTGACTTGGTGGTCAGCGTGATTGGCAGCGGCGATCAAGTCACGATTAATAATTGGTATCGAAAGGACGACTTTCATATTGAAGAGTTCAGGACAGCCGATGGATCCCACCTATTAAATTCGCAAGTTGATAATCTAGTGTCGGCAATGTCGGGCTTCGCGCCACCTCCTCCTGGGCAGACAACGCTTTCTGACGACTATCGAGCTCAGTTGGAGCCGGTCATTACTTCGAACTGGCAAGCATAATTTAGGGAAATGGTGGCTCCACTTTACGGAGGGGGCCTTCAACTGCAGATGCATTATGGATAATCTAGAAAGTCCCTCAGTGGATGAGGTGTCGATCGACACTGGGCTTAATTGCCTGGTTATGATTGCACGATTTCATAAAATTGCCTCGGACCCCCAGCAATTGCGCCACGAATTTTCCGAAGGTGGAGCGTGCTTTGGCTCTGACGAAGTACTCTTGGCAGCTAAACATCTTCGTTTGAAGGCGCGTTCGATTAAGTGTGGGTTTAATAGGCTGTCGCGGCTAGCTCTACCTGCCGTAGCGCGGCGGCCCGACGGTACTTTTTTCATTATAGCGCGAGTGGACGAAGGGCGAGTGCTCGTCCAGAAAATGGAAGACGGTCGCCCCACCATTTTAGATCGGGCTGCGCTGGAACGAGATTGGACCGGTGAAGTCATTCTTTTTGCGTCGCGTACCTCTTTGAGTGCAGAGTTGTCGCGGTTTGATTTTACTTGGTTTATACCTGCTATTGTTAAATACAGGAAATTATTGGGAGAGGTGCTTCTTGTCTCCTTTTTTCTACAGTTATTTGGATTGTTAACGCCGCTGTTCTTTCAAGTAGTGATGGATAAAGTTCTTGTCCATCACAGCTATACAACGCTCAATGTCATTGCCTTCGCATTTTTTATAGTCGTGATATTTGAATCCCTTATGAGTGGGCTGCGAAGCTATATTTTTTCACACACTACCAGCCGGATTGATGTTGAGCTTGGTAGTCGATTATTCAAGCACTTGCTAGCACTGCCGATGTCTTATTTTCAGGCAAGACGCGTTGGCGACTCAGTTGCACGAGTGCGCGAGCTGGAAAACATTCGAAATTTCCTAACCGGAAATGCACTCACATTGATTCTCGATGTGTTATTTTCTTTCGTTTTTATTGCCGTGATGTTGTTCTACAGCGGTTGGCTTACTTTGATTGTGCTTGCGTCTTTGCCAATGTATGTACTGCTGTCTGTTGGCATAACTCCTCTCCTCCGATCCCGACTGAATGAAAAGTTCAGTCGAGGCGGTGACAATCAGGCTTTTTTGGTTGAAAGCCTGTCGGCTGTTGACACCGTTAAGTCAATGGCTGTTGAGCCGCAAATGGTTAGGCATTGGGATAAGCAGTTAGCCGGATACGTGTCCTCTGGGTTTCGCGCCAACATTGTTGGCACGGTGGCGCGTGAAGGTGTTTCGTTGGTCGGAAAATTAGTAACTGTTGCAACGCTTTGGTTGGGTGCGAAGTTGGTTATTACAGGCGACCTGACGGTAGGGCAGCTGATCGCGTTTAACATGCTGGCGGGTAGAGTTTCACAACCCATTATGCGACTTGCGCAGTTGTGGACTGACTTTCAGCAAACGGGAATTTCGATGCAGCGCCTTGGAGATATTCTGAATGCACCAACAGAGCAGTCTGCGGCGAGCAAAACACCTTTGCCTCGGATCGTGGGGCGAATGGAATTGAGTGATGTTGTATTTCGCTATAAGCCCGATGGTCAGGAAGTACTACGCGATATCAATTTGACTATTAGGCCTGGTGAGGTCATTGGATTGGTGGGGCGTTCCGGGTCGGGTAAAAGTACGCTTACTAAGCTAATTCAGCGTTTGTATGTGCCGGAGCGGGGGCGAGTACTTGTGGATGGCATCGATTTGGCACAGGTTGATCCAGCTTCACTGCGTCGCCAAATTGGTGTTGTGCTTCAAGAAAATGTTCTACTTAATCGCTCGATTAGAGAAAACATTGCGCTGTCTGATCCGGGAGCGCCGCTAGATAACGTTATTCAGGTCGCGAAATTGGCCGGTGCACATGAATTCATTCTCGAATTGCCAGAGGGATATGACACTCCTGTGGGCGAGCATGGCGCTTCCTTGTCGGGCGGGCAGCGCCAACGAATAGCAATTGCACGGGCGTTACTGGTTAATCCACGAATACTGATTTTTGATGAAGCGACAAGTGCTCTGGACTATGAGTCTGAGAAGGTTATTAGGGATAATATGCGTGCTATCTGTAAGGACCGAACCGTACTCATAATCGCCCACAGGCTTTCAGCGATACGCGACGTTGACCGTATTGTCGTGCTGGATCGCGGGAAAGTGGTGGAACAGGGTTCTCATAGTGAGTTGGTATCGCATCAGGCAGGGCATTATGCCCGTCTATTGAGAATGCAGCAGGCATAGCATGGGACTTCGCTGGGAGAGCAGTAAGGAATTGGCGGCGCGCTACAAGCGCATTTTTATTGCGGTGTGGGCACAGCGCTTTCAGCTGGACAGTCCGCCACGTACATCGGATGAGCGTGAATTTCTTCCTGCAGCTTTGAGTTTGCAGGAGACTCCCACGCACCCGTGGCCTCATGTTGTTATGCGGCTAATTATTGTATTTATGGTGATTGCATTCATCTGGACGATATTTGGGCGGATAGATATTGTTGCCACGGCTGAGGGAAAAATTGTACCTGTCGATCGGGTTAAGTTAATCCAGCCGGTTGATACTGCGGTGATTCGTGCGATTCACGTTGGCGAGGGGCAGCGAGTTCGCGAGGGCGAGCTTTTGGTCGAATTGGATCCGACGGAATTTATCGCCAATGCCAATCGGCTGGAGCAGGAGTTGGCGGCTGCTGAATTTGAGGTTGCCAGAGCTGAAGCCTTACTTTTCGCTTTGGACAATAGTGATGAGCTTCCGCCTCTAGAAAATTTTCTAACCAATCCCTCCTCGGCTCGTTTTGAGCAAGAGATGTCAATCCTGGCTGGTCAGTTTGCAGAGTACCTAACTCAAAAGCAGCAATTGTTAGCTTCGATCGCCGCTCGGGTCGCTCAGCGCACTACCGTTACAAAGTCTATTGGCAAGCTTGATGCGCTACTTCCTATTGCAATAGAGCGAGCTGCAAATTACCAGCGTCTGGTTGAGAGTTCTTACGTCGCACGTCATGCTTCTCTGGAGATGCGGCAAGAACTGATTACAATAGAGCAAGATATCGAGGTTCAGCATGCTAGGCTTGATGAGATAGAGTCAGAGTTGAAAGAAGCACAAAGCCAGCAGGCAGCTTCAGAGGCGAAGTGGCGAAAAAGCTGGCTCGACCAAAGGGTTCAAGCTGGGAATAGCGTGGCTGCCATAGAGCAGGAGCTGATCAAGGCAAATCAACGCATTGCGCTAACAAAGCTTCGAGCACCAGTTGCAGGCACGGTTCAACAATTAGCTGTTCACACCATAGGTGGAGTGGCGACGGAAGCTCAACCATTGATGGTGATTGTTCCCTCAAGTGGGTTTATCGAAGTTGAAGCCTTTCTTCAGAATAAAGATATAGGTTTTGTTTATCCCGGACAGTCGGCAGAAGTGAAAGTTCAGGCTTTTCCATTTACGAAATATGGCAAGATTGGCGGTGAAGTCATGTCTGTGTCTGAGGATGCCATTGAGAAGGATGGCGTAGGCTTGGTATACGCGGTACGCGTCCTGCTTGAAAAATCTCACGTCTTGGTCGGTGATAAAAATATTGCACTCTCGCCGGGCATGGCAGTGTCGACAGAAATCAGCACCGGCATGAGGCGCGTAATTGAGTATTTCTTGAGTCCGCTACTGCGTTATCAAGATGAGAGCTTAACCGAACGTTAGAGACATTACGGATTTTCGCTCGGTGAGCTCACAGCATTTGGCTTCTACATGTATTCGGCCGGATGTCGTTACTTGCAGTTCTGTTGCTTCAACAGCGCCGTATGGCCGAGACTCGGGGCTTACTGTTAAGCTAGGCACATGAATACACCCACAGATCACTTGGCTGGTCTTCGGACTGTCTCGGCTGATAGCCCACTGGATAATCCCTTGCTGCACGCTCGCTCAGTGAGCCGCGCGCTCAATGTCGTGGGTGATCGCACGGCGTTGCTTCTGGTGTACTGGGTATTCCTCGGGGTGTACCGCTTCGCCGAGCTGCAGGTTAAAACTGGTTTGTCGAAAAGTTTAGTCAGTAATCGCTTAAAGCGTTTGGAAGAGCAGGGCGTACTTGAGCGTCGGGCCCTGCAGGGTGGGCGGGTTGAGTACCACCTAACGGCCATGGGTAAGGATCTTTACGACGTGGCTCTGGCTATTATTCGCTGGGACAAGCAATGGCACTATAGCCCGGATTGCGTAACACACCATCTGGTTCATAAACATTGTGGTAAGCAGTTTTTACCGGAAGCGGTATGTACACGCTGTAGCGAAGAATTCAACGCGCGAAGCTGTGACTGGCATTACGGGCCGGGCAAGCCTGATGTTGAATTGAGCAAGGAAAGCGGCTCCCGTCGCTCGCGCATATCTCCTGCGGCGCTCGACGCCGAACATCCAATTATGGACCGCTCTCTGGAGATATTGGGCGATCGCTGGACGGCGCTGACCATTGCCGCGGCCTTTTATCGGGTGCGCACTTTTGGGGGGTTTCAGCAGGCGCTTGGAATTGCGACCAATATTCTAAGCGATCGTCTGGGGCGTTTAGTTGCGGTGGGCATTTTTAGTGAGCGTGAACATTCGCGATCGGAATACCGTTTGACGGAGCAGGGGCTTGCGCTGTTTCCGGTGATTGTCAGCCTCATGCGCTGGGGCGACAGGTGGCTAGCCGGAGAAGGAGGTCCGGCTCTTGTTCTGGTTCATCGTAGCTGTAATAGCTTGCTGGAACCGCTCATGCGCTGTGATCAATGCCATAAAGGCCTGCACTTTGGAGATTTTCATCTTTCCTAGTAGCGTCTACGCACCTCTATTACCTGGTCTCCCTTTTAGATCCTGAGCTGTAGCGATGCCGCTAAATGACGTTGAGGAAGGCGAAATGATTTGCGTAATGCAAAAACGCTTATCTTCTGGCGAGATAGAGTGGATTAAGTTCTTATAAAATAGATAGATAGAGGTTTTTTATTCTTTGGCATGATTTTCGCTTTTCACCTGATACAAATCAATGAGATTAGCGATGACCACTTTCCAATCACAAGCAGTTCCGTTTTCCGATAAATTTATGGCATTGGTATTGTTGGTCTTTTGCAGTCCGGTACTTCTGGTTCGCGCCGTAAAACATAGCTTGGGCCTAAGTAGTGAATTTGGCCGGTCTACTTACTACAAGGATCTGTATAGTAAGGTATCCCTTATCGCATACAGTGGGGGTGCCAAGCGCAAGGCTCCCTTGCTGATGAGTGTAGTGAAAGGAGAGATTGCGCTAGTCGGATCAAGGCTGATCGCCACAGCTGAAGTTGCTGACCTTGAAGAACTTGAATACGCTGAAGCTCACTTTGCCTGTATGCCTGGCGTTTTCAGCTTATTTGAGTCACGACGTGCGGCGGGACACGACTTTTTGAGTGAGGCCGAGTGCAATCTCGAATATTTGGAAAATAAGGGTGTGAGGCAAAGCATGAAAATAGTGATTAAGACGCTGCTAATCAGTGCCTTTTACCGAAACGCGGAAGCTCTCAACGATGTCGCCAAATTTAATGTCTTGGGTGTGGGGATCGATAATCTCTCAATGCGTGAAGCGCTGGACTCAATCAACGATGCCATTGTAGCTTCAGCGCGTAAAACGGTTTTTTTTGCAAACGCCCATACCCTTAATCTTAGCTACGAAAATGCAGAGTTTCGCGACATCCTTAATGGTGTTGATACTTTGTTGCCGGACGGTTCAGGTATTGAGATCGCTTGTCTACAGCAAGGTGTTCGTCGTAAGGGCAATATCAATGGCACTGACATGCTGCCCTTGTTATGTGAAGAGTTAGCTGCGTCTGGGCATAGTATATATATGCTGGGTGGTGAAGAGGGGATTGCCCAGACCGCAGCTCATAATTTGACTAAGCGCACACCAGCCTTGCAAGTGGCGGGAACACGAAATGGGTTCTTTGACCAGCAAAACTGCGCCGATGTTATTGCCGAAATTAACGCGGCAAAACCATCGATCCTATTGGTTGGTATGGGGCAGCCCATCCAGGAACGATGGGTAGCGGCAAACCGCGATTTACTGGATGTGCCGGTTGTGATGGCCGTCGGTGGCCTTTTCGACTTCTACGCTGAAAAAGTTTCTCGTGCCCCTCTCTGGCTACGTGAACTTGGTCTGGAGTGGATATGGCGCTTGATGCAGGAACCCTCGCGGATGTGGAAGCGCTATATCATTGGCAATCCACTGTTTCTGATCCGCCTCAAGCGCGCTGCGCGAGCAGAATAAGGTGCTTTATGCACACCTGGGTCATTTGAAAGGCAGTATAGGTCTATACTCGGAGTAATATGCTTTGCATTTTGCGATTATTGATGGGGCACCCAATTGCAAATTGCGAAAACCGGTTGCCGAGGATAGCGAGAACCGGTCTATCATATTGAAATATAAAGAAAATAGAAGTTGGCATGAGTCCTGCTATAGTTAAGTTATCGAAAAGCAGCCAAATACAACTTACTTCAGGCGAACCATAATGAAAGCATTTCAGGGGAAATCGGCGAAACTGGCAATAGCGCCCTTACTTTTAGCGGGCCTGTTTGTTCAGGGCTGCGGCGTAACCAGCAGCATCCAAAACCCGCAGTATGGTGCGTCAACCAGTTACTATGGCCCGTCTAAGGCTGTGACCCCGGAGCAAGAAGCAGATGCTAAAGCTCAGGAAATATACGCGCGAAACATGAGTCTGGCTCGCGCCGACGAGTGCGTGGGTGGCGTAACAGCTTTCGATACCACTCAAAAGAATTTCTGGGTTGATCAGCCCTTGCCGAGTCAGCTGCGCAGCGCGGGCGCTTCACGAACAACTGCCAAGATGTCGGGTCGCCTGCTGCCACTTTCGCCTGGTGATCGTCTGGAGATTTTGATCCACGAAGGCGAAGAGTTCAGCGGTCAGTATCTCGTAAATCACGATGGCACGTTGGAATTGCCCTACTTACCCCCTGTGCTGGTAGCCGGTCTGGATACAGAAGAAGTTGAAGTTCGACTGGAGGCGATGCTCGTTCGCGAGAACTTCTTTCTGGCAAGTAATTTGCGAATAAGTGTTCGCCCGCTGCAGTGGGCTCCAGTTATGGTATCGGTTACCGGTGCGGTATTTGCTCCGGGTCGAGTGATGATTAATGATTTGTTGCCGGAAAGAACAGATGATCAGAAATCACGAATTGCCGGTGATTATCCTGATAAGCGTTATCTGAGTGAGGCGCTGCGCGCTGCCGCTGGTGTTCGCCCGGATGCCCGAATCGACAAGGTTGTTCTGGTTCGAGACGGCTGGCATCAGGAGATTGATTTGAGCGGCATTTTCAGCGGTCAGTTAACGAATGACGTACCGTTGATTGCAGGTGATAAGGTCATCGTGCCGACCGCGGGCTGTTTTCAACGTGAGTTGGTTCGTCCTTCGCAAATTACGCCCAAGGGTATTCGGATATTTATTTCTAATCTGGCATCGGGCAAAGATAACGCCGCAGCAGCAATAGGTGGTAACTCTACCAGCATGCCTTACGGCACCCGGCTTTTGCAGGCCTTAGTGTCGGGTAACTGTGTCGGCGGCACTCAGTTTACCAGTGCGTCTCGCTACGCTTTATTGGTAAGCGAAAACCCCCTTACTGGCCAATCAGAGGTGGTAGAAAGAAATATCGAAGAATTGATGCGAAACCCGCATCGTGACAACTTTAACCCGTATCTGCAGCCAAATGACTCGGTTGCTTGCTACGATTCATCAATCACAAACATCAGAGATATAGCAAAGACTATTATTGACTTGGTGTCACCGATCAAACTGCTGCAATAAGGATTAGAGTAATTTCCCATGTCAAACCATATTCCAGTATCTGATGATCGTGCGTTAACACCTTGGGCCGCTCCCGTCGATAAGCCACGTTGGGCACGATACATAGGCGTAGGACTAATCGGATTTGCAGTGATATGGGGAATGGTTACGCTTTACGTGACCTCGGCCCCCAAGTACAGCAGCAAGTTCTCCTTTGTTCTGCCGGGCAAGGGTGTCGCTTCCAAAGTGAATTTGCAGAGTATCGGTGAGGCTAGCAGCAGCAGTAGTTCGCCCTTTAGCGCACACGGTGTAAATCCTCGCGTTAACTACAAGGAAATTTTACTTTCTGATCTCGTTTTACGCCGTGCAGCCGAGAACGTAAATGTTGAGTTTAAGGATTATGCGAAGCCCGTCGTCAAGCTGGTGGATCAAACCGCAATTATCGATGTTTCAAACAAGGCGGGTTCTCCTGATGAGGCGCAAAAGTGGGCTGAAGCCTTAGTGGCTGCTTTCAATGAGCGTATCGAAGAGTTGCGCACGAGTGAAATGGATGCGCGTGAGGAAGGTATTCGGCGGGCGTTGGCGGTATATGAAACGCGATTGGAAGAAGCGCAACTGGCTTTGGTTACCCATAAACAGAATTCCCAGTATGTATCGGGGCGGCAGTATGAAGAACTTACGATGCGTTTGGAGCGTTTAAAGGAAGAAAGCGTCAGGGCACAAAGCGAACGTGACAGTATCTCGGGTTATGTAGGTCAGTTGTCCAGAAGTATGGGGATTACACCGGTAATGGCGGCTAACGCTTTTATGTTGCAGGCTGATCAGCAGTTTGTAACGAATATGGAGGATTATCAGGCCGCAACGTCAAATCTTGCCGTGTATCGTTCTAAGTGGGGCAGTGCTCACCCCGCCATTATTAAAGAGGAATCCAAGCAAGAAGGCACACTGCAAGCGATGAAAGCCAGAAGTTTTGAGTTGATCGGCGAGCGCGATATGAACATTCTAAAGCTGATCAATATCAATAATTCTACAGAGCGTGGTACGCTGTTTCAGGACTTGGTGGTAAATTACTCTAAAGCCAAGGGCTTAGAGGATAAGATAGCGCGCTTGAATAGGGCTGTGGCGTCACATACAGACATGCTTAAGCGTTTCGCCCTGGAAGCTGCGGAGCTTGATAATTTGGAGCGCAGTTATCAGATTGCAGAGGCGGTTTACACCTCGGCAGTAACGCAAATCGATACCAGTAAAACGGATGTATTTGCTTCATACCCATTGGTACAGTTATTAGCGGCGCCGTCTTTACCATCGCGCCCGGTTTCACCCAATAAGCCCCTGGCGATTATCGGCGGCGTGATGGGTAGCATGATGACTTTATTTGGACTGTTCCTCTTATGGAAGCGCAAGCAATTAATCCAACAAATATTGTCGAAAAGTGGGTTTGGTACGCTTTAATACTGACCTATCCTTTCTATGTGATTGGCGCGGTTTATATCGTTGCGCCTGTGTTGGGCTGGATACTTGTTGCCTATTGGGCCTACAACCTCTGGTTGCCCGAGCAACTTCGAATAAAGTCTTTCCAGCTAGAGATTCCTCCCATTGCCTGGCTTTGGATAGTCGGCATGATTGTGATGGAGGTCGCCCTTGTAGCGGGGCACGTCGATTTTCAGTTAGGCCTGCCTGCGATTATCAAGTCGAGCATTGGCTGGGCAAAAGGCTGGGCTTTGCTGGCCGTCTTTATTATGGTGGGCGCGACGCTGCCGGTAAGGCCAGAGCTTATCTACCGCGGTTGCTGCATTATTTGTCTGCACACACTTATTTTGATCCCTATCTTTGTCGGCTCATATTATGTCGGTATACCCGGTACGATTTTCATCTCGCCCTTGAAGGCTATCGGCGGGCCGGGTCCCGAGTTTTTTGAATTTCAGCTCTATGGTATAAACCCTGAATCACATGGGCCACGTTGGCGCTTCTTTACACCTTGGGCGCCTGCAGCCGGTTTGCTGGCTAATTTCTATCTCGTGTTTGCCTTGCGCGAGAAAGTTAAATTTTGGCGGTGGTGCGGCATTGTAGGTAGCATTGCCATGGTGCTGATGTGTCAGTCACGTGCCGGCCTGGTTGCGATGTTGTTTGTTTCACCGGCGGTCTATTTTATCTCTCAACTGAAGAGTCCCGCCTTGTGGATGACGGGAGGCGTAGGCTTGGCCGGTATGAGCATCGTCTTTACCCAACTCATGGAGTTGGCAACCATTACGGTGGATGAGTTCAAAGCCGCTCGTGCCGGCTCCAGTCGTGTTCGCGCGGCTTTGGCGCGCATCGCAATTCAGCGCTGGCGCGACGAAGCGCCGGTGTGGGGGCACGGCGTAGTAGAGCGTGGACCGCATTTGGTAGAATTTATGCCTATCGGCTCCCACCACAGTTGGTACGGGCTGCTTTTTGTTAAAGGCATCGTAGGCTTTTTTGCGCTTCTTATACCGATGGCTGTAACGTTTATTGCGCTATTTATACAAGCTCACCAGTGTGTGACTTCACGGGCCGGCTTAGCCTGTATTCTCATTCTGATTATGTTCAGTTTTGGTGAGAACCTGGAAATATTGGCCTACCTGTTTTGGCCTGCACTCATCATAATTGGCGCGGCCTTTAGGCCGGATATCATAGAACAGGCACAAATAGATAAGGCGAATAATGAAAAACTTTGATGCGTTGCTCGTTGGCTATTACGGTATGACCAATACCGGTGATGACATGTTGATGGCCGCGACGGCAGAAGGTGCCAGTGACATATACGGAGCAAAGAGCCTGGCGGCAACTTGCCCTGCGGGTAGTGAAGTGGCCCGCTGGCTCAATTGCACGCCAGTGCAAGGCACACGCCAGTGGGTTAAAGGACAGGGGCGTTTTGAAAAATATATTGGTGCCGCAAGAAGTAAGCACATCCTGATCGGGGGCGGATCTGTTTTTCACACTGCAAAGGATATCGCACAAAAAAGACATTATCTGAAACTGGCCGGCAAAGGCGAGCATCGCGCGGTCGGCGTTGGGCTGGGCCCCTTTGTTGATAGGGCGGCGGAGATGCAGTGCGCCAAGTTTCTCAATGAAGTTGATTTTACCGGTGTTCGCGATGATGTGAGTCTTGAAATCGCCCAGGCAATAGCGCCAAATGCCAATGTCAAAAAGACTTTTGATTTGGCGCCTGGCATGGTGCATCGGGATGTATTTAAGCAAGCGATAGCATCGAGTGCTGACAATGCGATTGGGGTTGCACTGTGCCCGCGCGAGCGACTGATGCGCGATCAGTCGCTGGAGGCGGAACGCATGGATAAACTGGCGTATTCGCTGCGTGCCTGGCATGAGGAGTTTGGTTCCGAGATTCGACTGATTGATTTAAACGGGAACAGTGAACTGGGCGATGCCCAAGTGCATGAGGATCTGCGTACGCGGCTTGATGGTTTACCAGTGAAACACATCAACTACAATGCCAATCCCTACGCTTGTGTGAATGAAATTAGCAAACTCAAATTGCTGGTAGCCATGCGCCTTCATGCGAGTGTTTTTGCCTACCTTACAAAAGTGCCCTTGCTAAGCGTGAACTATCACAGAAAATGCGACAACTGGTGCGAAGATATCGGGCATAACGAATTAAATTTTTTCGACGCAGGTGGTTTTTCTGAAGAAGCCATGCAAAAGCGCGGTGTCGAAATACTGCAGGGCAACTATATTGCTCCCAGCCTGCCCGTTGAAGAAGCCAATCGGCTGTCGCTAACGAACTGGGCGAGCCTATGAAGCAGGCAACATTTACGGTTGTCATCCCGCTTTACAATAAAGCCGCGCACATCGCCGATACACTTAAATCGGTGTTGGCGCAAAGCTATCAGCACTATGAAATTGTCGTTGTGGATGATGGCTCGCGAGACGAAGGCGGCAGCATTGTCGAAGCTCTTGCTCGTGAGCACAGTGTTATTCGCTTGATACGGCAGGACAATGCCGGCGTTTCTGTCGCTCGCAACACCGGTATTGCACATGCGAACAACGATTACATTGCTTTTCTGGATGGTGACGACCTGTGGCTACCGAATTATCTGGATGAAATTTCAGGGTTAATTCAGACTTTTCCCGAGGCAGGCGGTTACTCAACCGCTTTTGCCCACTTCACACCAGACGGCCGAATAGATCCTATCGAGCCCGCCTTTCCTCGCAAATACGACGGCAAGTCTATTTTTGTTTACGACTATTTTGAAGCAGCAAGTGGCGGTGAGCTGCCGATGATGACATCGGCGGCCTGCATACCCAAAGTGATTCTGGATGAAGTCGGAGGGTTTCCCGCCGGCGAAAAAATCGGTGAAGATCAGGATGTCTGGATTCGTGTGGGACTTCGCTACCCAATGGCCTACAGTCGTGCTGTCTGTATGCACTACCTGGTAGAGGCAGAAAATCGTGCTTCAGTGATGTTTGTGCCAGAGGAGGAGTGCCCCTTTAGTATTCGATTGAAAATGGTCGCCGATCGAGGTGACGATCCGAGGCGTAAGCTCATGTTGAAGCTGACCGGAAATCACCTTTTACATCTGGCTCAGTTAAATATTCTGGCAGGGAAAAAAGAGGTTGCGCGACGCCTGCTCAATGACCCGCGAACGCTCTACTTTCCGCTACGTCGCTTAAAGTGGGAATTGAGAATGCTCCTTGGCTAGTGGACGCCTCCAATGGAGGAGGCGACGGGCGGAACGCGCATGGCGACGAAGTAGCGTGTGGCTAGGTCACTGATAAATCTGTACCAAAGCATAATTCCGAGTAGTTTGCTCCCGTCTTCCGCCAGCAAGAAGGTGCTGGCATTATCATGCGGCAACATGTCTACGCTGACAGAAACTGTCCAGCACAGTACTGCGGGAATAGCATAAATAAATGAGCTTGCGATCGCCGAGCGAAATAGCACCAGCGTCAAAATAATCAGTAAGCCGATCGCGCCTTGGGTAACGGCTTCCGGAAGAAGAGGTATTTCCGCAGAAAGCGTTTCATGGAACTGGAAGGCGTCATCGAGCAGTAGCATCAGGCTGCAGATTGAAAGCCAATATAGCGCACTGGTACTGCGAGGCCCGGAGGCCACGGTCTTTCGAAAGTTGCCCGCAAAGTAGGCGATGCCGGTGGCAGCCGCTAATAAACAAATCCCCAATGTTGAGATGATGCCGGTAAACCACGCCGGGTTGTTTATAAGGCCCGCGTCTTCGGTTAGCACAGAGATTTCTATCCCCGCGTTTTGCCGAGCCAGCAGGGCGCTCACAAAAACGACGAGCGTTATGGTAAATGGGGCAAGCAGCGCAGCGGCATTGATTTCCGGCAGCTGACGCTTGCGACGTATGACTAGTTTGGCATTCATAATTAAGCAGCTACCATGTTTATGACTTTGCGCTCGAGCTGGTCGTAGCGGTTTTCATTCAGCACTGACAGCAGCAGCGTTGAGCCGAGTGTCGCTGACGTTTTAGCGAACTCTTTCAGGAATATACGCTTGTCTGATTGCAGGGCAAGTTGCATCAACTGCGAAGCGGACTCCGAATCGCGTGATTGAACGGCGCGACGAGCAAGGTAGCGGTATTGGTAAGCGCGAGCCAGGCTCTCCCATTTTTGGATAAAAGCCTTGTTGATTTTGGCGTTGTTGGCCACCGAGCGCTCCCATGAGGCCAGTTGAGCTTTCCAGTTGGCAGACAGACCTGAGCCGTTAACACGGTAGTAGGTGAGTGCGTCTGCGAGTCCTTCAAACTTCCAGTTGGTTGACAGCGCAATGCGCAACCAGCATTCAACGTCCTCTGACTGACGGAAAGTCTCGTCGAAGTATTGGTAGCCCAGATGGCCGCTTTCGCCGCGAATAAAACGGATCTCGTCAAGTGTTTCGCGGCGGATGACTGGCGCAGAGCCATTGCCTATGGGGTTGCGGCAAAAAATGTCCTGGGGCTCGATGTTGTGTGTCTTGGGGTGTTGTCCCAGTCCCATCATCTCTCCCTGTTCGTTGATAAATGCAGACGCGCTGTAGCTGACACCGACTTCGGGGTTGCTGTCCAAGTGGCCTACATGCTTTTCAAGCTTGCTGGCATGCCAGATATCGTCTGAGTCCAGGAAGGCGATGTAGCGGCCGCGAGCGTTGCGGATACCCGTGTTACGAGCGCCGGCCAGGCCCCGGTTAGCTTGACGGATCAAGCGGATGCGTGGATCGTCATAACTGCTGATGATGGCTGCACACTCGTCCGGTGAACCATCGTCAACGGCAATAATTTCGATGTTCTTGTAAGTCTGCTTCAGAACCGAGTCTATGCAAGCCCGCAGGTAAGGTGCAGCGTTATACATAGGCACTACAACACTGACGGTTGGGCGCTTCTGGAAAGCTGCTACGTTGTTGCTGTTGGTTGCGTTGTTGGCATCGTAAAAGTTCATCTGAATCATCCCCTAAGTAGTGTTTTTGAAGTGCTCAATAGTCGTTCTTGCTAGATATATAGCAATTGCCATGCCAGAATGTTGTTTGAGCCATTAGTGCATTGTATTTATTGGATAATTTTTTTCTTTGGGCTGCTCTCGCAGGGTGTGAAGCAAGCGTACATTGACGAGCTGATTTGCAAAATGCGAATCATAATGGTGATTGTCCAGGCGCTAATTGCATGCGCGCTTGTCTAGAACAGGGAAGGCCCGCTTGCGCGGGCTTGCCTTATGGGTGAATGGCTAGCTTGCTGCGACTTAGTAGGCTCCCTTGCCCATCAGTACGGCAGGGACCGTCATGAAAGTGATGTAGATGTCCATCCAGAGGTTGCGCTGCTCGTTGTAGTGGATGTCGAGCTCTACTTGCTCTTCAAAGTCCAG
>JBFJTG010000039.1:0-24286 GCA_041625575.1 Litorivivens sp. | reverse complement strand
TGCAGGGCAGGCTCCTACGTGCTTTGTTCAGTAATTACCGTGTAGGAGCGAGCCCTGCTCGCGAATGTCCATTCGGCCGTATAGGAAAATTCTAGCCAGTAAAACAATGCGTCGCCACAGCCATCGATTGCCCGCCGCGACCACCTAGCTCGGAGAGCAGTGCTTTCATGCGGTAGGTCCACAAATGCAAATCCATTTCCAGGGTCATACCCATCGCTCCGGACATTTGGTGTACATCATAGATTACGCGGGTTGCGCTGTCCTGCGCGTGATAACAGGCCAGAGCTGCGTCTCCGCTTTCGCCAGACCAGGCGGCTTTCAAGGTCAGATTGCGAACGCCGCCGGCGAGTACGGTGCATTCGGCCATGCGGTGGCGTAAGGCCTGAAAAGTACCTAGTGGGCGACCAAACTGCTTGCGCACGCTGAGGTGTTCTACGGTGGCAGCAATGGCTGCCTTGATAAGCCCGGCCATTTCTGCGGCGCAGGCAACCCGGAGCCAGGTGCGAACCAATTCGGCCTGCTCACCAGATAGGGGCTTTATTGCGGGGGTGCCAACTAGGCGAGCCATCGGATAGGCGTACAGTGAATCCGGCAGAGATTCTGTGTCGCCGGTTTCGGGGTGAGCGATGCCAATCTTGTCGTTATTTATGATAATCAGTGTTTTTGCCGAAGCCACGAAGCGTCCCGGTCGACCATTCTCGATGACGGCAAAAGGTCGCGGCAATGCGATATCCAGTGCAGGTCGCAATAACATCGATAGCGCAATTTCAGCAGTGAAGGGCAGCTGCGCCAAACGCTCTGTTGCGAGCGCAGCAGAAAGTGGCCCCATCCCGGGCATCGCGGCAATATCGAAAAACTGGTTTTCTTCCAGCGCAATATCGAGTTCACGACTTACCAAGGCAAAGCCATGAAAATCCACTGGCGAGCTTTCAAACTGCGCGGCCAGTTTGTCGAGTTCGCTGGCGACGGTGAGCTGGTCGTCGTTCAATGCAAAATCCATTAGCGCGGCTCCCTTGGCAACTTCAGCAGTTCGGTGGCGATAAGGTTTAGCTGAATTTCTGCAGCACCGGAGGCAATGCCGGCCACAATACCGCGCTGATGGTGAGCCAATAACATAGGGTGGTCGCCGGCCAATGCTTCGGGCACATGTTCGACCACAAACTCAGTGACCAGGCGTTCACAATTCACGGTGGCAAAGCGCCCGGCGCTGGCCTCCGGTCCCGGCTCAATACCTTTGCTGCGTTGGTCGATAATGCTGTAACTGTAGAGGCGGGCAGCTTCGCAAGCGGCTTTTGCCCGTGCCGATTGTTCAATGGCGCTGTGCTGGTAGCGGCCTTCCTTCTGCAAGATATCGACGGCACGGTGCAACATGCGCGCCGCTAGCGCAAAGCGCGGAATACCCACACGCTCTAACGACAGCACCGTGCGGATAATCTCCCAGGCCTGCCCCTCTTCGCCCAGGCGCGCTGTTGCCGGAACCATCACATCGTCAAAGAACACTTCGTGAATATCTCCCTCGCCAATAATGCTGGGAATTTGGCGCACAGTAATGCCCGCAGTATTCATTGGAATTAAAAAGATGGAAATGCCGCCTTTACCGGGCGAGGTGCGTGCCAAGAGGAAGCAGGTATCGGCGTCGCCGGCGTAAGAGGTCCAGATTTTTTGACCATTGATGCGATACTTATCGTTCGTTAAATCGGCACGGGTGCGCAAAGAAGCGAGATCCGAGCCGGATTCGGGTTCGGAAAATCCTTGGCACCACAGTGTTTGGCCGTTTGCCATGGGCGGGATGTAAGTTTGCTGCTGCTCTGTAGAGCCATATTTCATTAAGGTTGGCCCAATCCAGTTTACGTTCATGTACTGACCGCCGCGGGGTTCACCCGCCATCCACATTTCTTCGGCCAGAATAAAAGCTGTCCAGGGATCGGCGTCGCGCCCACCCCAGCTTGCGGGCCAGTGGGGAATGAGTAAACCGGCTTTGGCCAGTTCGCCACAAAAGCTGCGGGAAAAGCTGGTTTGTGCCTCTGAGCCGGGACCGTGGGCAAGTTGTTCCCAATTATCTGGCAGATTCGCTTTCAGAAAATCGCGAACAGTTTTACGAAAAGCCAGCTGCTCCTGGTTCCAAGCAAAATCCATAAATGCATTCCGGTCTTATTGTTGTATGTCTTGCTCGCCTATACCTTTATCTGGCAGCTTTAGCATCGGCCATGTCGGTAAAGCGGCCCGCCAAATCCTAACACAGTTCAATCGCGATCTTGGTCGCGCTTTGGAGTCTACGCGCAATTGAGCATTGCAGACTTTGCGACGGTCTTATTCAGGCTTTGTCTGCTGCGGCATTCAGTGTGTTGCGAATTTCGTGTTTGAGCACCTTGCCGGCCGCGTTGCGGGGCAAAGCCTCCCAGTGCTCTACCTGCTCAGGCGCTTTGAACTTGGCGACGCCGCGCTCTACTAAAAAATCAAACAGCTCCGATACATCGGGTCCGGGTTCTTGTTTGGGAACGACTATGGCGCAAACACGCTCGCCTGTTGCGAGATGTGGACGTCCCACCACGGCGATATCGCTGACGTTGGGATGGTCTAGCAGTAAATCTTCCAGCTCTTTTGGGGATATGTTTTCGCCGTTGCGAATAATAATATCTTTGGCGCGGCCGGTTACCTGAAAGTAGCTTGCGGTGGGCCCCTGGATTTGACGGCCAATGTCGCCGGTATGGAAGTAGCCTTGCTCGTCAAAGCTGCCGGCGTCGTCTTCAGGGTGCAGATAGCCCAATAACATTTGCGGACCACGCGCGCATATTTCTCCCTCACCTGACTGAGCAGCGGGATGATCGGCGAGTATGACGCTGGCGATGCCGCCGCGACCATCGCTATCGGCGGCGTAGTCGCGTTCGTCCGGCAATGGCGCACCAACGGTGGTAACAGGCACTTCGGTTGAGCCGTACACGCGGGTAACGCTGGCCTTGGGCAGGAAGGCTGCGGCTTCACGGATGAGTTGTGGCGGTACTGCCGCGCCGCCGCAGATGAAGACTTTCAGTGATTCTAAGTGAGATTTTTTCTGTTTGGCTGCGATTAGCAAACCCTCAAGAAAGGGCGTGGCACCGGCCATGTGGGTGCAGCGCTCGGCATCGATCAGTTCCACGCCCGCCGCCGGCTGCCAGTTCTCCATCAGTACGGCGCTGCTGCCCAGCAATAATGGGCACTCGAAGGCGTAAATCGAGCCGCCGATATGGCTTATGGGAGAGGGCACCAGAAAGCGGTCGCCTTTGGCGATGCGCCAGTGCTCGCCTAACTGTTGTATCAAGGCGTTGAGGGTGTTGTGGCTGTGCAAAACACCCTTGGCGCGGCCGGTGGTCCCTGAGGTGTACATGATCATGCGTACGTCGTCGGGATTGAGCTTGGGTAAATCGAGCAGTGGTGGTGTTTCGTTCATCAATTTCCGGAAAGTGGTATGTTGGCCCGCATCGCCGCGCAGAATAACGACCTCGGGTGGCTGCTTATCTTGTGCGATCAGCTCATCGGCCATACCAACGTAGTCAAAGTTCCGGAATTGCGCGGGAGCAAATAAAAAGCGGCTACCGGCATCTTCAAGAATGAACGCAACTTCATGGGCACGCAGTGAAGGCAAAATTGGATTGGCGATCATGCCCGCAAGCGTAGTCGCCATATAGATCACTGCGGCTTCGTGCCAGTTGGGCAGCATAAAGGAGACGACGCTACCGTTAGGAGCGCGGGCCAGCATAATCTTGGCGAGATGCCTGGCCTGTTGCTCAAGCGTGGCGCAATCCAGGCGGGTTTCCCCGTCAATCAATAGAGTTCGCGCCGGCGTTTCTCTGGCGGCCCGCTCCAGTGCGTCAGCCAAGGTTGTCTTTACCCAGTGCCCTCGGCTGTAAGCCCGGCTCGCAAGCCGATGGAAACGTGCTTCACGTTCTTTATCTGCAGTCAGGAGTGCGCTTGCTGTCATCGTGAGTCCGGCGGCCAATTTTTTGTTATGGTTAATATTGCCTGCGCATTAGTCTAAGCGGCATTTGCCATAGTTGCGAGAGTTCCTGACTTGTTAATTTTGTGGGGCGGCATCGGGCAGGTACTGGCTTTTGGCTTGGGCCAGGCATCGAGTGTCGCGGTGGCCTGCAATCTCGGCTATCTTACGGGTCGGACATAGAAACCTTAGGGAGTATATTTAATGGAAGTTGCGATAATTACCGGCGCCGGGAGCGGCATAGGTTTGGCAACGGCCCAAAAGTTATACGACATGGGTATGGCGATAGTGGGAGTAGGGCGTGATGCCGGAAAGCTGGATGCGCTTGCAAAAACGCTGGGCGATGCGAGCCGCGTTGCGACAGTGGCTATTGATGTCACTGCTGATGAGGCGCCACGGGCAATTGTGCAAGCCGCAATGGATCGCTTTGGTCGCATTGATTACTTAATCAATAATGCAGGCATCGGCAGCCCCAAGCCGCTGCATGAAACTGATGACGACACACTCGATCATTTTCTGGGGGTCATGTTACGCGCGCCATTTCGGCTAACGCGCGATGTCATTCCACATATGAAGCCCGGTTCTGCGATTATTAATGTGACCTCTACATACGCCGTTGTGGGTGGGCGTCGGGGCGGCGCTTATTCAGCTTCCAAAGGTGGCTTAACCTCATTGACGCTGCATATTGCCTGTGAATATGGTGCCCAGGGTATACGGGCAAATTGCGTGGCGCCCGGGGTAACCAATACCGATATGGTGCGCGAGCGTTTGAATGACAGTGGCTTTAAACGAATGAATGTTGATATGACGCCCTACCCGCGATTGGGTGAGGCTACGGATGTTGCCAGCACAATCGCTTTTTTATGCTCGCCTGGTGGCGAGTACATAAACGGGCAGACTATCGTGATTGATGGTGGTTGGTCATCGACCAAGTATTTGTCGCCGGAAGCGATGGCGGCAGGTAATTAGCCATATTGCATAAAGTTAAAGAATCTATCGCGCTGGACGCCTACACTGTTGGCTTGTTGTCGCAGCGCGGAACGCGGGAAGGCAGCATCCTTGCCGCTGTACTGTTAGAAATGGGAGCACAAAATGCGTGAATATTTGAAATTTTATATTGATGGTCAGTGGGTTGATCCAGTCGAACTAAAAACACTGGACGTTGAAAACCCGGCGACAGAAAAACCCTGCGGGAAAATCGCTATTGGCTCGGCTGCCGACGTAGACATAGCGGTAAAGGCGGCTCGTAAGGCTTTTGGCTCGTGGTCGCAGACTACTCGCGAAGCACGGCTTGCCTTGCTGCAGAAGATTCAAGTGGAATATGAAAAGCGGATGGGCGATTTAGGTGCGGCGGTTACCGAAGAAATGGGAGCACCCGCGTCTTTGGCTAATAGTGTACAGGTAGGCTTGGGTGCGGGCCATCTTGCGGCAGCCATCGAAACACTCAAAAATTTTCCGTTCGAAGATCAGCAGGGCGCGACCATGATCGTGCGCGAACCTATCGGTGTTTGCGGCCTGATTACCCCGTGGAACTGGCCCTTGAACCAGATTGCAGTAAAGGTATTTCCAGCAATTGCCGCAGGCTGCACGATGGTACTCAAGCCTTCGGAAATAGCGCCTTTTACCGGGCAAATATTCGCTGAAATTATGGATGCTGCCGGCGTGCCTGCCGGCGTTTTCAATCTCGTTCAGGGCGACGGTCTGGGTGTTGGTGTGGCGCTTTCCAAACACCCTGACATCGACATGGTGTCATTTACAGGCTCAACCCGAGCCGGCGTAGAGATTGCTAAAAATGCTGCTCCGACCGTAAAGCGCGTATCGCAGGAGCTTGGTGGTAAGAGCCCCAACATTATTATGGATGACGACGACTTTGCCAAGAATGTTGCGATTGGTGTCGGCAACATGATGGGCAACTCGGGGCAAACCTGCAGCGCACCATCGCGCATGCTGGTGCCGCGTGAGCGTATGGACGAAGCAATTGCAATTGCGCGCGATGCCGCGGCCAAGGTCACTGTAGGCGACCCTAATGGTTCATTTACTATTGGCCCCGTTTCCTCAAAAATGCAGTTTGATAAGATCCAGACCCTGGTGCAAAAAGGACTGGATGAAGGCGCCACTTTGGTTGCCGGTGGTCTTGGGCGCCCTGAAGGGCTTGAGCACGGTTACTACGTTAAGCCAACAGTGTTTGCCAATGTTGAAAACACGATGACTGTGGCGCGCGAGGAAATTTTCGGTCCCGTATTAACTATGATCCCCTACGACTCCATCGAACATGCCATTGAGATTGGAAACGATACCGAATATGGCCTTGCGGCCTATGTGGCCGGGGCTGACCTTGAAAAAGCACGAGCGATTGCCCGCAAATTGCGCGCCGGTCGAGTTGCGATCAATGACGCCTTTGATATTAATGGGCCGTTTGGTGGCTATAAGAAAAGCGGTAATGGCAGGGAATGGGGAAAGTTCGGTTTTGACGAGTACCTTGAAACCAAAGGTGTTATAGGCTTTTCACCGCAATAGATCCAGCCCAACGAAAAAATCGGGTCTGACCGCCTACATGCGTAGGCGGTCTTTCCTTAGCGTGCCGGATTGTTTCAGCAGTTTTTGTCTTCTGCGTTGACACTTTCTTTGACGTCTTCGCAGGCATCCTCTACGTCATTGCCCATATCGGTAGCAGCTTCGTCTATATTTTTGCCCATTTTTTCCATGCTGCCGTCATTTTGGTCGCAGCCGGTGATAGCCATGGAGCCCAAAAGTAGCATTGCAAAGGCAGCTGATATTTTTGCATTGGACTGTATTTTCTTAATAGACATAAAGGTCGTCCTCTCGATTGAAAAGTGAATGTAAAGTGGATGGAAAAGCAATCTTGAAGAATTTCTCTATGATGCGCGCTTCAATTGAGGAGGCCACGGTACGTTGAACGTCGGCCCGGGCATAGTAAATTTTCACGACGGTAAAGCGCGACAATGCGCGAAAAGACGAGATGCTTTGCAGGGGCGGTGCCAAATTTTTCTAGTTAATCGTGTCGTTTTTGCTATCTTGCCGTATGCTATGGCACATAATTCTAATTAGCGATTAAGGACTGTTTCATGAAAGCAATAGTGATCGACAAACAAGACGATGCGCAAAGCGTCGAGATTTCTGATCTGGATCAAAGCGCTTTGCCGGAAGGCAATGTGTTGGTCAAAGTTGATTATTCCACCATCAATTACAAAGACGCGCTGGCGATTACCGGTAAGTCTCCGGTTGTTCGAAAGTTCCCGATGGTTCCCGGTATTGATTTGGCCGGCACCGTTGAAGAAAGCAGCCATGCGAGCTGGAAAAAGGGCGATCGTGTGGTACTAAACGGTTGGGGTGTTGGCGAGGGTCACTGGGGCGGCCTGGCGCAGCACGCGCGGCTGAATGGCGATTGGGTAGTGAAATTGCCATCGGCCTTTGATCCCCGCCAGGCCATGATTATTGGAACGGCAGGTTATACCGCAGCGCTGTGTGTTGAGGCTCTGGTGACACACGGCATTAAACCTGAAGACGGCACGATACTCGTCACCGGCGCGACGGGTGGTGTTGGCAGTATTGCCATTTTGCTGCTTAAAAAAGCGGGCTATACCGTTGCTGCCTCTACCGGAAAATCCAGCGAGCACGACTACCTCAAAAGTCTGGGTGCTACCGAAATCATCGATCGCGCTGAATTGTCTGAGCCCGGTAAGCCTTTGCAAAAAGAACGCTTTGCCGGGGTGGTCGATGCCGCAGGCGGCAACACGCTTGCCAACGCCTGTGCGCAAACCCGTTATCGCGGTGCCGTAGCGGCCTGCGGTTTAGCGGAGAGTATGAAGTTCCCGTCTAGTGTCGCCCCTTTTATTCTGCGCGGTGTGACGCTATATGGTATTGATAGCGTAATGGCACCGTTAAGCGTGCGTAAGCCCGCTTGGGATCGTCTGGCGAAAGATCTGGATGCAGCTGCTCTGGAAGCGGTTGCGAGCGATGTGAAGCTTGCGGATGCCCCTGCTGTCGCGGCAGACCTGCTCGCGGGTAAGGTAAGGGGACGTATCGTGGTTGATGTGAACGCCTAAGTTTGTCGAAAGTGCCGGATAGGGGCTGTTTGCTCTGTCCGGCAAGTGCGCAACCAATTTTTTAGTCGAGGCCAGAAGTGCTTTAAGTCGGAGTGAAATTACGCGCTTGGCCGTCGCGCGGTATTCAACCGGCGAGCAGGGTTTTTACTTCGCGGCGAAGCAATTTTCCCATTTCGTTGTAGGGTAGCTCTTCCATAAAGATAATTTTCTCGGGCACGCGCGAGGAGCGCAATCTATCCCTGATTAATTTTTTCAATTCCTCGTCGGAGGGTTGTTTGTGGTCGGCGCGCAGCGCGATGGCTACGCCAACGGCTTCGCCCCATTCCACTGAAGGCAGGCCCACTGCAGCGGAATCCGCTATGGCCGGGTGGCTTGCCAGCACATCTTCAATTTCACCGGGGGAGATATTTTCCCCGCCACGCACTATGACGTCATCAGCCCGGCCGGAGAGAAAGAGGTAGCCTTCTTCGTCTAAATAACCTGCGTCCCGGGTGGGAAACCAGCCTTCGGCATCTAGTGCCGAACGTCCGCGGTATTCGCCGGAAACCTGTTCCCCGCGCACATAGATTTCGCCGGGCTCACCTGCGGGTAGGATCTTGCCAGCTTCATCGCGAATTTCCAGTTCGATGGTCGGTAAGGGTTTGCCCACACTGCCGAGTCGTGCTCTCACTTTTGGATCATTGGAGGTAAAGGCCGCGCGGTGGTCGTCCGGGCCTAGCAAGGCAATGGTGGAGCTGGTTTCGGTCAAGCCATAGGCATTGGTAAAGTTGGCCTTGGGAAACAATTCGAGTGCTTGTGCTATCAGCTCCGGCGGCATGCGACCGCCGCCGTAGGCAATGGCTTGCAGGCTGGATAATTCGGCTTTTACGCCTTCATTGATGCGAGCAATGATTCTTGCCAGCATGGTTGGCACAAGGAAGGCGTTGCTAACTTTTTCTTCACTGGCAAGTTGTAGCCAAGTGTCTGCTTCAAAAGCGGGTAGCATGACGATGCGCCGCATAGCGTACATATTGCTCAGTAGGGTTGAGATGCCGGCGATATGGTAGGGCGGCACACATACGAGCTGGGCGGCTTCTTCCTCGGCAGACATAAACTCTACGGTGCCGAGAATATAGCCCATTAAATTTGCGTGACGCAGCAGTGCTGCTTTTGGCGCAGCGGTGGTGCCACTGGTAAATATTTGCGCAGCTATGCCTTCGCCCTCGCGCTCTTCACCGGATGCGTCAGGAGCTGCTGCTTGAGCAGCACTAACAAAGTTTTTACGAGGACTGCAGGTATGGCCCTGGCTAAGACGATGGGTTCGCGCCTCGTCGCCAATCACGTAAGCGGGGGCAATGCGGTCGAGCAATGCGCCGAGATCAGCGTCGGCCAAGCGGTAATTCAGGGGTACGTAGGGAATGCCGGCAAGCGCAGCGCCGAACAGGGCGATGGGGGCGGCCTCACTGCTCTCATCGAGCAGGGCAACATAGTTGCATTTGCGCTCGATAAAAATTTCAGCGGCCCCCTTGGCTGCGTCATGTAATTCACCGTAGGACCAGTGTTTGCCGTCACAAACGAGGGCGGTACGCTCGGGTGCAGTTTCGGCTGCCATTTGCAAAATGAGTGCAATATTCATGAGTCAGGTAAATTCCGAATGGGTTCAGTCCGAGGACGGCAGGGGTTTAGCTTCCTTGGTGTTTAATTTTTCGCCGCCAATGGCCAGTGAGCCGGCACCGGCTTTTACACAGAGCAATTCTATGCTGCCGTCGGCGTTAACGTAGCGTTTGTCCACCTTGCTTCCGTCGGCGAAGTTTGGATCTACTAATCCTTTTTCGCCGGGGGCGGTTTCGAGCATGGCGTGGCCACCGCACTCGATAAGCTGGTCCTGAGCCTTGATGACCATGACCTCGGTATCGCAAACGGCACTTTTCAGCTTTGATCCGGCTTTCATTGCAACTTTCCAATTCTGTCGTTTATTTTTTTGCGCTCGGCACAGATCCAGCGAGGGACTAGAACGCTGGTCTGGCGACACGACTCTATCAATAGACTCTACTTCGAACCGCATGGCTTTGGCCAGCATCCGTTTATCGGTTCGCCGACAAGGCCCGCGCCGATAAACTACTGCGGCCTAGGCGCTTAATTCGACTCCCCACGCCCGCGCCAGTGCAGAATAGGTGAGTCCCATGGCAGTTCTAACTTGCGGTGCCTTGGCCCCCGCTGCCTGGTAGCCGTGAAAGGCCCCCGGGGTAATGTGCAGCTCTGTCGCTACACCTTCACGTATCAAGCGACGTGCGTATTCCATACTTTCTTCGAGAAACAAGTCCAGGGCGCCAATGGCAATAAAAGTGGGAGGCAGACCGCCGAGGTCTTTCGCCCGCGCAGGTACGGCCTCCTCGGAGACTGCGCTTGAGCCGGGCTCAGTGCCAAGTAGGGCTCGCCAACCGAAACGGTTGTTGTGCGGCGTCCAAATAAATTCTCCACAATAGGGGTGCTCGTCGCCATCGCTGCCGGTGCGGTCGTCGAGCATGGGGCAATCCAGCACTTGCAGGCAGATCGGAAATTCGTTTCGCTTTCTGGCCAGTAAGGCAAGCGCCGCGGCATGACCGCCGCCGGCACTTTCGCCGCCAATGGCGATGCGTCGGGGGTCGATGTTCAGCGCATTGGCTTCGTTGTGAAGCCATCGAAGCACGGCATAGCAGTCTTCTACGGCGCCGGGGTATCGTGTCTCAGGGGCGAGCCGATAGTCTACCGAGACCACGACACAGTTTAATGCCTTGGCCAGCGAGCGATTAGCCGGGTCGTTCATTTCCGGCGCGCCCAAAATGTAGCCGCCACCGTGAATATGCAAATAGGCCGGTCGGGTTTGCCCTGCGTCGCCGCTCGGTGTGTAGTAAAGGACTCGAACATCCGGGGCATCGTCTGCGCCGCTGATAAGACGCTCTTCACAATGGACACTTTCCTGCTCAGGTGTCAGTGGCGGACCTTCCATAAAAGCCGACCCGGCAGGCATGGCTCGAATGGTTTGCACCAGCTCGTCACTGCATTCCAGCGTTGGCATAAGGTCAAGTGCCGGCAGCAGTTCCGGCGCGATGAGGTGGCGAGTGTTAAGTGCGCTTGGCATTGAGCGTCCTTCTGAGATTGTTATCGTACGGTCCATTCTGGCCGCTTGTGCTTGGGTTGTCAGCTTATAACTGTGCAATGATTCGCCGCTAAACGAAAGGCTTGCTTGCGAAGCGAGCTCTCGTTTAGACCAGCGCAAAAAATCGCAATAAAAATAGACCAAGCGACAGGGTGAACGGCGCAATTATTGTTGTTAGTACCACAATATTCGCAGCCAGTCGGCCGTCTCCACCTTTGGCCGCTACCATAATATGCGAAGCCACAGCCACCGGGCCGCCGAGTAGCAGGAAATTTATTGCCAGTTCTATCCCGCGCAAACCGAATAGCAGGCATATCAAAATTGATAGGGCAGGTGCAATCAGCAAGCGCAGCGTGGTGGCCAAAACAATAGCCTGCTGTGATTGGCGCGACGGGCGCAGATCTATGGCCCCGCCGAGGAAAACCAGGGAGAGCGGGATGACCACGCTAATAAAATTACTGCCGAAGGCATAGAAAGTTCCGTTGAATGTTCTGCCGGATACGGCAACCGCAAAACCCAGAGTAATGCCTATAATTAGCGGGTTCTTGAGTAGTGCTACCAGTATGGGAAGGAATGCGAAGCGGCCGCCGTAGGCAGAATTCAATACGACTACGGCCAGAATATTAAAGAGCAGCGTCCATAGCGCGACAGGCAATGTGGCGAGTATAAGGCCTTCTTCACCGAAGGTACTGGCGCACAGGGCTAAGCCGATAATGCCAAGATTAGAACGATAGCTAGCTTGCGCTATGATACCCACTTGCTCGAGGTTGAAGCCTCGCCATCTTGCGTAGTACCACGCGAGTGCGAGGCTGAGACAAGTTGTTAGCACACCCACTAGCGCATAGGTCGACGACAGAATTTCGGTGACTTCGATTTTTGTCGCGGTGATAAAGAGAATGCCGGGAATGCCAAAATAGAACACCAGCAGTTCGCCCTTTGAAAACAGGGGTTGCAGTACGGCTATGGTGCGATAGAGCACAGAGCCCAGTAGTATCCAGCCAAAGACCGGCACGATCGAAGCGATTGACAGGGACAGCAGGTCGAGAACTGAATTCATGGAATGCCGGTGTATTTTCCTGGGTCAGGCGAAGTGCCGTAGTCTAGCCTTTCCGTGTTTGAGGAACTACCGGGAAGGCTGCCCTTCGCGGGGCTACACCTTCAACTGCGTCGAGTTTCTGCCGTCTAGCGCGGCGAGAGGTGCGCGCGAATAAAGTCCTGCATGTCTTCACGCGCTTGCTTCGCTTCCGGAAACACAGGTTCAAATACCGGAAAGGCGTGGGGCAAGGTCGGCCATACATGACACTGGGTAGATACTCCTGCCGCGGCAGTGCGGCGCGCGAGCATGACGGAATCATCCATCAGGATTTCGTTCGTACTGGTGAGAAAGAACAGCGGTGGCAGCCCTTCGCAGTTCATATAGAGCGGTGACACTTCGGGGTTGGCGCTATCGGCACCGTTGACGTAATCCGTAATCATTCCCTGAAAGGCCGTGATGGGTAGCAGTGGATCGCTTTTCTGCAACTTGAAGCGAGCCGCCGGATTGTGAACCCGGCTTAGTTCAGTGACGGGCGATACCGGTATTGCGCAGGCTGGCAGCGGCAGGTTTTTCGCTTTTAGGCGGTGCAGTAGTGCTAATAACAAGTTGCCGCCAGCTGAATCTCCGCCGATGACAATTTGTGAGGAAGAATAACCGCGCTCCAGAAGCATCAGATAGGCTGCTTCGCAGTCATTCAGTCCGGCGGGGAAAGGGTTCATGGGGGCCAGGCGATAATCCGGCAAAAAAGCATCGCAATCCAATTCGCCGCAGAGTTTCGATACCATGGGTAAATGGGCATTGGGTGCGGCCGGAAGAAAAAATGCGCCGCCGTGCAACCAGAGTATGACCGGACGCTTGCCCTTTTGTAGTGTGCCGAAGACATAGCCCGGTACCGAATCGACGATATCAAAGACCGGCGCGGGGCCAGTGGTTTTAGGGCAAGCTGCGGATGCTATGCGCAATTGGATTTTGGCAATTTTCTCCGGCGATGCTTTCGCCATACGGCCGAGCAAGGGTTTGAGAAAGAGACGCATTAAGCTAATGATGATGCGGCTGCGCAAGCTGATTGCAATGTTGCGAAAAACGATAGGATCTTGATTTTGACTGGCCGCAGGAGCGGCAGCGGCGCTGATTGGTGTTGGCTGTGACATACTTGGGATCCTTGGTGGCCGGGGGCTGATTGTTCTGGTGTGCCCTATTCTGGCGGATTAGCGCAGGCTTTGTCAGCTTATGACTTTGTAAGCTCTTGCCGGGCGCCTGCTTTATTCGCCTGCAGGGCAGGCTCCCACAATGTGCTTTTGTAGGAGCCTGCCCTGCAGGCGAACAAACTGGCCCCTCAAGGTAAGAATTAACAGCACAGCCAGCGTATTCATCGTTAAACTATTCCCATCACTCTAAATATAATGTTTTACGGAGATTCAACATGTTGTCCCTTGCGAACCAAAACCTGCTGCGCCATCAGGCTTATGCCAACGGAAATTGGGTGGATTCGGACTCTGGCGCTACCACCGATGTAATGAATCCGGCCACTGGCGAAAAAGTGGGCAGTATCCCCCAGCTCAGTGCAGAACAAACTCGCGAGGTCATCGCTGCCGCCGATACCGCCTTTCAATCCTGGCGCAAGCTCACTGCCAAGGAGCGCGCTGCCTACCTGCGGCGCTGGTTTGACTTAATCAACGCCAACGCCGCTGACATTGCGGCCATCATGACAGCGGAGCAGGGCAAGCCACTCACCGAAGCTAAAGGTGAAGTCGCCTATGCTGCTTCGTTTATCGAATGGTTCTCGGAAGAGGGCAAACGTACTTATGGCGATGTGATCCCCAGTCCCAGCGCTGACAAGCGCCTGCTGGTTTTAAAAGAGCCCATCGGTGTGTGTGCCGCTATTACCCCCTGGAATTTTCCGGCGGCGATGATTACCCGCAAAGCGGCTCCAGCGCTGGCAGCAGGCTGCAGCATGATAGTGCGCCCCGCCGATGCCACACCCCTAACCGCACTGGCATTGGCGGTGCTTGCTCACGAAGCCGGAATTCCCGACGGCGTGTTTAACGTCATTACCGGTAAATCCCGTGTGCTTGGTGCTGAACTTACCTCTAGTAGCACAGTGCGCAAATTGTCCTTCACTGGCTCCACCGAAGTAGGCCGAGTACTGATGGAGCAGTGTTCCCCTAGTTTGAAAAAACTTTCAATGGAGCTGGGTGGGAACGCTCCTTTCATTGTATTCGATGACGCAGATCTCGATGCTGCAGTTACCGGTGCGATTGCTTCGAAATACCGCAATGCAGGTCAGACCTGCGTGTGCACCAATCGTCTCTATGTTCATGACAAAGTCTATGACGCTTTTGCCGAAAAACTCGCTGCGGCGGTCGGCAAACTTAAAGTCGGAATGGGTACTGAAGAGGGGGTGACGCAGGGGCCGCTAATTGACGGCGACGCCATTGCCAAGGTTGAACAGCACATTGAAGACGCCGTAGCCAAAGGCGCGCGGATTATCAGTGGCGGCAAACGCCACAGTCTGGGCGAAAATTTCTTTGAGCCTACTGTACTGGCTGATGTCACCCAAAAAATGCTGATTGCCCATGAAGAGACCTTTGGGCCGGTGGCGCCGCTGATTCGCTTCCAGTCCGACGAGGAGGTGATTCAATTGGCCAATGACACGGAATTCGGCTTGGCCAGTTACTTCTATAGCCGCGATATAGGTCGGGTCTGGAAGGTGGCCGAAGCGCTGGAGTACGGCATGGTGGGGATCAATACCGGCATCATTTCAAACGAAGTCGCGCCTTTTGGCGGCGTCAAACAGTCCGGTTTCGGCCGCGAAGGCTCCCACTATGGTATCGACGAGTACATGGTGCTCAAATATCTGTGCATGGGTGAATAAGCCGGAAATAGCCCAATACGACCGGATGGCGCGGCCCTGAGCGTTTTTTGGTCTGTCTGAAACCCAAATGTGGGCTTAGCGTAGTGAGCGCTAGCGCCCTATGGCTTGATGCTGCCGATAAAATGGCGATAATGACCGACCTAAAACGTAGTGGCTGAGCTTCTTAATCAGCGCTTTTCGCCAATCGATCATTGACCGCACGCCAATTCCGGACGCATATGACTCAGCCCTCCACAGACTCCACGAGCCAGGCACCGCTGTTGCAGCAGCTCGCCGGTCTGGGATTACTGGGGGCCAATAGCGTGTCGGCCCCCGGCAATCTGGCCGAGCTTGTGGGGGGGCAGATCGACCTGCTTGATTCCATCGCGCTGGCCAGCACCTTGGCCTCACTGGATCGCGCTAAATCTGAGGGCAATGCCTCGTTTGAGAGCCCTCAGCGCCAGTTTCTCAATGCGCGCGGCGGTATGATGCGCCTGATAGCCAACTGCTTTGAACCCGGCGAAACCCCGCCCGTTCATGCATTACCGCTGCCCGATGCCGATACCCTGAAGAACCCGGCCGAGGGCGCGAAGCCTTTTCTTCGTTTCTATTCCTTGATGCAGAGCGAAATGGACCACCGCACGAGCCGTTTACGAAAATCATTACGGGCCTCGCTGGGTCTGGAAGACAAGACTCTGCCGAAACTGGCGGTTTTGGATCGTATTCTCGACGATACCCTTAGCGACTACAGTCGCAAGGTCTTGGTTGTGCTCCCCAAGTTGCTGGCCGATCACTTTAGTCAATGCTGCGCGAATTTTATTGAGGCTGGCAACGTAGAGCTGAGCGCCGAGCCTGCGTCGTGGCTTGAACCCGGCGCCTGGCTGCACGGTTTTAATCAGGATATGCAGCAACTACTACTGACAGAGCTGGATTTTCGCTTGCTGCCAGCGCGCGCATTGCTGGATGCATTGGATGCCGCACAGACTCAATGACAGATCCCTTATGACAGGACCCTTCATGACAAGAACATTTTCCATTATTGCCTTTGTACTGGGTGCCCTTGTGGTGCTGTGGATGGGCTCAAGCTTTATACAGAGCAATGCCTTGGCCCTGTTGGTGACCCTGCTTATTGCGGGTGCCTATACCGCGGGTTTTGCCGAATTACTGCGCTACCAGAAAGCGACAGCGTCGCTGGAGCAGGCGCTTACTAACGCCACCCAGCCGGTCGGCGATTTGGCGCAGTGGCTCAGCCAGTTGTGTCCGTCCCTGCGTTTTGCCGTGCGGCAGCGGATTTACGGCGAATTAAGCGGCTTACCCGCGCCCTTATTAACCCCCTACCTTGTTGGTCTGCTGGTTATGCTGGGTTTGCTCGGCACCTTCATCGGCATGGTTGAAACGCTGCAGGGCGCCGTCGGTGCATTGCAGGGCAGCACCGAATTGGAGGCTGTCCGCCAAGGTCTGGCTGCACCCATCCAGGGGCTAGGCATGGCTTTCGCCACCTCTGTTGCCGGTGTAACGGCTTCGGCGATGTTAGGTTTGATTTCGACGATGAGTCGCAAGCAGCGTCTGGAAGCGTCAAGGCAACTGGATTCCGAAATGGCCGGTGTATTCAAACTGCACTCGTTGAGTTTTCAACGTCGCCAGACCTATGAAGTGCTGCAGGCACAGTCCGCTGCTTTACCTGCAGTGGCTGAGCAATTGGCCGTGCTTGCCAAACAGCTGGATGAGCGCATGGGGCTGTTGGCTGACAAACTCAGCAGCAGTCAGGACAGCCTGCAGCAAAGCCTGTCGGGGCAATACCAAAAACTTAGCGCTTCGGTTGAATCTGCTTTAAGCGAAGGTTTTCGCGATACCGGTCGTCTTGCCGCCGAAAGCGCACAGCCGATCTTGAAAGAATTCGCTGAGACTTTGGCTGCCGAGAGTAAAAGCACCCATTTGCAATTTGGTTCAGTGGTGGCAGAGCAGCTCAGCACAATGGGTGAACAGCTGGGCAGCAGCAGCGACACCCTGCGTCAAAACTGGCAGGCGGCACTCAACGACCAGCAGCAGGCTAACGAGCGCCTCTTGGAAAAAATTGCTGAGCAAGTTGAGAGCGCTCAATCCAAATTCAGTGAGGGTGCCAGCAGCTTGCAAAGCACCCTGCAGCAGGCCAATAGCGATTGGCTCACACAACTGCATGATTCAGAGCAGCAGCGTGTAGAGCAATGGCGCGGCACTTTCGAGAAGAGCGCAGAGTCATTGACGCGCGTCAGCGAAGAAATTGCCGAGCGCAGCCGCGAGCGAGCGGTGGCAAGCCAAAACGATATTGCCAAATTGCTTGAGCAAAGCGCGTCCTTGATGGATGCATTTCAGCAGCGCGATGCGGCATCCCAAAGCGAGGCAGCGCAGCGATTGGAAGCGCTATTTAATGCAGCGAGCGATCAGCTCAAAGATCTGCGTCAGGACGAGCAGGAACGCGGTAATGCGGCGATTGCGCGACTAGCGGAGCTGCAAGAAACCAGCGCCAAGCAACTGGCTGCTCTGGGTGAGGCGCTGGAAGCCCCGATGTCGCGCTTAATTGAAACGGCCTCCGATGCGCCGCGCGCCGCCGCCGAAGTGATTGAGCAATTGCGCGGTGAAATCGGTAAAAACATTGAGCGTGATAATGCGCTATTGGCAGAGCGTCAACAGACTATGACTCAGCTTAATGCGCTGTCTGCCAGCCTGGAAGAAAATGCCCGTTTGCAGCGCGAAGCGGTACAAGCCCTGCTCGCCGAATCCGGTCAGCATCTGGCTGCGGTGGGACAGGAATTTGGCGAGAAAGTTACGGCAGAGAGTAATGCCCTCGGCGAGCAAATGGCGCACTTCTCTGCCAGCGCCGCCGAGTTGTCTGCGCTGGGTGAAGTCTTCACAAAAGCGGTTGAGCATTTCGGCGAATCTAACAATCAACTAATAACGCGACTTGGTCAGATTGAATCGGTACTGACCAGCTCTGGCCAGCGCAGTGATGAGCAGATGGAGTACTACCTGAGTCAGGCCCGCGAAATCATCGACCACAATTTACTGGCTCATCAGGAGTTGCTGGGGCATGTGCGTGAATCGAACGGCAAGCAGGGTTAATCGCTGATGTCGGATATCGAAAACAGTCTTGATCCGGATCCACCCATCTGGGCCGTGTTCGGCGATTTAATGACGGGCATGGTCGGCGTCTTTGTGCTGCTGTTGGTGTGGACCCTGGGCTTTCAACTGGAATTGTCCCAGTCGCTAAAGCAGGAAGTCGAAAAACGTGAAGCCGAGCAGCAGCGCAGAATGGCGCTGGAAAAAGCACTGGCGGCGCCATTGGCTCAGGGGCGAATAACCTTCGAGCAGGGGCGCATCGGCATAAGCGGCAATGTGCTGTTTGCCCTTAACTCAGCTGAATTGCAGGACGATGGCCGCGCTCTGTTGGAATCACTGATTGAGCCACTTCAGTTTTTTCTGGATCAACACCAGCAGTTGCTCATGGTTAGCGGATTTACCGATGACCTGCCGATCCAGGAGGGCAACCTGAATTTTACCGACAACTGGGAGCTGTCGGCCCAGCGGGCGCTCACGGTTATGCGAACACTGATTGATGCGGGTATGCCCGCAGACAGAGTGTTTGCTGCGGCCTTTGGTGCCCAGCAGCCGGTGGCGGCCAATACCGATGCCGAAGGCCGAGCCCGAAATCGCCGGGTAGAAATGGCGCCGGTGCCGCGCGCCAATGCCGGTGCAGTCCTTGATAAGAAGGCGGAAGCCGTGACAACTCAACATGCTGCCGCGGTCGGAGCGGGCTAATATGTCCGAGCCCTCAGCCAGTGTGGAGCCCTCAGCCAATGTGCGGCCCCCAGTGCAGCACGATTCAGCAAGGCTACGCGAATTGATTGCTGAACTGCGCGCGCAAGCTGACGCAGAGCGCGTTGAGCAAAGTTTGATGCTGGCTGAAGCCCTGTTAACGCGAGCGGACTCTGCTCGCGAGTCGGTTTCACAATTGCTCATTTCTCGAGCGCAAAGTGTGTTATCAAAGGCTGAGCAAGCGCTGGCAAGGCCAGATGAGTCTGGCGAAAATTCGGGTGTCCGCGCACCCTCTCCGCTGGCGCTTTTGCTGGCGGAAATGCGCGAACAGCATTCCGATAAAGACGAGCAGCCGCTCGGTGAACTCGATCAAAAAATGCTGGAGCAAACTGAGCGGCTGGTGGGCGCGCAAAAACGCGAACTCTCGCTTGAGCCCGACGCTGAGTCAAGCAATACGGCTGGGGATGAGCCAGCTGAAGAGCACAAGCCCCTTCAGAAAAGTTTATTGCCTATAGAGCCTCCCAAGCCGCCGGAGTTACGTGCCGCCAGACAATTCAGACAGTTGCAGGGTCGCCATGCCAAGCGTCGTAAAGTGCAATTTGCTCTGGACAATCGTCCGGAAGACCCCGGTCCGCTTAATCCGGATATGTTGGCTGTACAGATTCTCCGCGAAACTCAGGACGCCTCACCAGCCTATTTGGAGCGCATAGTCAGTTATTTGGAAACGCTGGCCGCTCTGGAGCAAGTGGGGGCTAACCGTGTCAAAAAGACCGCGCGTGCGGCGAAGGCTGAATCGGCAAAAAAACGCGGCAACTGATTTTCTTGTTTGTCCTCGTTGGACAGGACTTCCATCCACACTCTGGAATACCCCTTCTCTCGATTGACTGTATGGGTGTACAGTATTATAGTGATCTGCCCCGCCAGCTCGTCTCGATAGGGACATCGTGAATCGGCAGCGTTGGACACCTTCGACCAGCTACAACGGAGAGTCGGGATATGTCTCAGGCCACCGCTATGAACAATGAAACTGAACAAGAATTTGAGTCACCAGCCGAGCTCGTCAGCCGTGAGCCCTGGTGGGCGAAGCCGCCCGCGCCCGGTCAAAACGAGAGTGAGCTGGAGTGGGGCTATCTGGAAATATACAGCGACGGCCGCTTTCATTTTGATCGCACGCGTCCCAGTGACGAAGAAATTCGGAATCGTCACGGTTGCTGGATCAGTCGTGATAGTGATTAAGTCGCCCGGCTAATGCCCGCCACTATTCAAATTACACCCGCCGCGCTGGATGATCCCCTGTATTATCTGCGCAATCTCCAAACCGTAATTCGCTGGGTTCTGGAGCATCACCACGATCTACTCATAGATAAGGAAAATGCATCCCTAAGCCAGCTTTTATCCTTGCCAGAGGCCAGCCAGGCTTTGTTGGCGCGGATGATTATGCGCAAGGGTGAATACTTTCGGAGTGATGCGCTGGGCTATCAAGAGATACCCTGTACAGAGGCCGCCCTTACAGACTTACTCTACGGAGAATTCCTCGCCGATAAGCCGCTGCTGACAGCGGCAGAACTTTTTCGGCTGTGCCGCGTGGCAGAGCTGCGGGCTTTGTTGTCGGCGCGCGACAATAGCCTGCCAGCACGCTTTAAAAAATCTGACGGCCTCGCCTTTCTTCAGGTCATTGAGCATCGGGAAGGGCCATTGCCGCTTTCTGTCTGGTGGCCGCAGGCAGAATTTTCGGTGTTTGCGCTGTGCTGCCAGCCCTTGTTCGATCGCTTGCGTGCGATGTTCTTTGGCAACCTCTATCAGGACTGGTCGGAGTTTGTGCTGACCGAGCTGGGGCATCAGCGTTATGAGCCCGTTCGTTTTTTGCCCTCGTCTCGCGCTTTTAGTTGCCGTGAGGATGTCGACACTTATCTGGCGTTAGCGGCCAGTCAGCAAATTATGGAAGAAAGCGGTGATGGTCGCCTTGCGCTAGCCTCTCTGCCGCCCCTGAGTGATAACGAATGGCTGGCTTATCGTCGCGACAAAGTGCTCTACCAAATTGCACAGCATGAAGAGCGCCACGGAGACGTGGACTTGGCACTTTCGCTCTATCGCAGTAATGCGCGCGAAGAAGCGATGGTGCGAGCTTTGCGATTGCTGGAAAAAACAGAATCTCCCGCACAAATGTTAATAGAAGTTGAAGCCGCCATACAAAGAAGCCAGCAACCGCTCACACATCTGCATTTGCAGCGCATTTTTCATCGAGCTGCGCGCAAAACCCAGCAGAAAGAGCTTATCGAAAAGCGCGCTTTTACCATGCCGACATCAAGTGTTGAAATACAGGCGCTGCCAGAGCAAAGGGTGGAGCGGCTTGCAGCGGATTATTTACAAAGCCGGAACACGGTAGAAGTCTTCTATACGGAAAATGCTTTGTTTCCCGGACTGCTGGCACTGCTGTGTTGGCCGGTACTGTTTGAAGCACTACCGGGTGCATTTTTTAACCCTTTCCAATCGGGCCCCGCTGACCTGTTTCGTCCCGACTTTGTAAGGCGACGTAAAGCGGCCTTGGCAGTTCGACTTGCAACACTAGACGACGGTTCCTATCAGCAAGAGATTCGTAGCACATGGCAAGAGAAGTACGGCACGGCCTGTTCACTGGTGCAGTGGTCGGTGCTGTCGGAAGACTTGCTGGATATCGCCTTGAATATTATTCCGGCCGCGCATCTCAAACAGATTTTCACGCATCTATTGGCCGACTTGCGACACCATCGCAGCGGTTTGCCCGATCTGAGCGCATTCAACCGCAAGCAGGGCAGCTACGAGTTAATTGAAATTAAGGGGCCGGGCGATCGCCTGCAAGATCATCAAACGCTCTGGCTGGAGAATTTGGCCAATATGGGCGTGCCGGTCTCGGTTATGCATGTGCGCTATGGTGCGCCAGCGTGACTAAGGTTTCGGTAAGTTCACTGTGCGAATTCGCGGCGCGAACAGGTGGTCTGGAATTCCGCTATACACCGGCCCCCAGTGCTGAAGAGGGTATCAGTGGTCATCGTACGGTGCAGGAGCGACGGCCCGACCCCTATATAGCAGAGCATCCATTAAGCGGCGAGTGTGAAGGGCTGATAGTCGGCGGGCGCGTCGACGGTTACTACGCCAGCGTTCAGGACAGCTACCTCGAAGAAATCAAAACCCATCGCGGCAATGTCAATCGAATTGGCCCCGGCAAGCGCGCCATGCACTGGGCACAGTTGAAAGTATACGGCGCCTTGTTTTGTCGTTTGCAGCAACGAGCTTCGGTACGGCTTCGCCTGACCTACTTCGAGGTGAAGAAAGAAGAGGAAAGCTACGAAGAGGAAGAGTGTGAGGCTGGCGACTTGTGGGCATACCTGAGCGCGCTGTGCCGAGACTATGCCCAATGGCTGGAACGTGAATATGTGCACCGGCAGGCGCGGGATAATGCCTTGCGCGGGCTTGAACTGCCCTTTACTGAATTTCGCGGTGGCCAGCGACTGATGTCGGAATCGGTGTACAAAGCGATAGCCACTGAGACATCGCTTTTACTGCAGGCGCCGACCGGCATCGGTAAAACGGTTGGGGTGTTGTTTCCCGCGCTTCATGCCATGCCCGTGCAGCAACTCGATCGACTTTTTTACCTTAGCGTTCGCAATACCGGTAAATCTCTGGCACTTGATGGGCTGCGGCAGATTGTTAATCATCAGTCCGAGCTTCTGCCGATTAGGGTATTGGAGTTAAGTTCACTCGAACAAAGTTGTGACCACCCCGAAGCTGCCTGCCACGGTGATTCCTGTCCGCTGGCCAATGGCTTTTTTGACAAGCTCGGCGCCGCCCGCGACGAGGCCGTAAAGCTTCAGGTCCTGGATGTGTCGGCGCTCACTAGCATCGCCCGCAAGCATGATCTTTGCCGCTATTTTCTCGCGCAGGAAATGGCTCACTGGAGTGATGTGGTTGTCGCGGATGTGAATCACTATTTTGATCAACATGCCTTGCTACACGCCCTCACGGTGCAGAATGAGTGGCGGGTTGTGCCGCTAGTCGACGAGGCGCATAACCTGATTGATCGCGCGCGGTCGATGTACAGTATTCAGCTGAGCGAAGCAGCCCTGTTGTACACCGTTCGCAAGCCGCCTGCGGCATTGCAAAAGCCATTGGCATTGTTGGAATCGGCCTGGAACGACTTGGTAAAGCCCAGTTTGAAACGCGAAGAATTCGTAGCCGATGAGCGCTCGCTAGTCATCAAGGATATTCAGGAGGACGTACCGGAAGCACTCAACGACGCGCTCTATGCCCTGATCGCGGCCATCACCGATTACCTCTCAGACAATCATCGCGCCAAGGATATTCAGGAAGTGCTGTTTACCGCCATCGGTTTTTTACGCCTGGCAGAATCTTTTGGCGAGCACTCACTGTGTACCCTGAGTTTTGAATCCTCACCGGGCTGGCGCGCTAAAATTACCGGTAGTGCGGTGCTTGCTATCGACAATCTTATTCCCGCAGACCACCTCGCTGAACGCTTCAAGGCCGCTCATTCGGTGGTACTGTTTTCTGCAACCTTGTCACCCGCAAATTACTACCGCGATTTGCTGGGCATGCCGCTGGACACGGTGTTTGAGGATATTCCCAGCCCCTTTGTTCGGGAGCAAATTGATTTGCGCCTGATTACAAACATCAGCACGCGCATGGATCGCCGTACCGACTCTTTGCCGCTACTGGCACAGCGTATTGCTGCTCAACATGAGCGTCAGCCCGGTAATTATTTGGTGTTTCTCAGCAGCCTGAGTTACGCCCATGCGCTCTATGATTATATGGCTAAGCATCACCCTGAATTGAATCTGCAGTGTCAGCGTCCTGCGATGACGACACTACAAAGGCAGGAATTTATTAGGCAGCTCAGCGACGATAAGCCGGCCATCGGTATCTGTGTACTGGGCGGCGTCTTTGGTGAAGGGGTCGACCTGCCGGGCGAAAAATTAATTGGTGTATTTGTCGCCACCCTCGGCTTGCCGCCGAACGACGATAATCGAGAGCAGCTTAAAGAGGTCCTCGAAACGCGCTACGGAGAAGGCTATAACTACGCTTATCTGTATCCGGCAATCACCAAGGTCATTCAAGCGGCGGGCCGATTGATTCGTACACCCACAGACCGGGGTATTATCGAGTTGATTGATGATCGCTACCGGCATGCGCATATAAGAAAACTACTGCCGGCGTGGTGGGGTGTCGACAGCGCGTCCTGTAATAAGACGCCTTTGTACCTGATTGAGAGTGTTGCGCCTAAAGCGGAGGAGCGTTCCTGACCCAAAAATAATGCATATGGACGTATTTTGATGCGCTTGTCTGTCGCACTATAGGGTCAATAGCAAATATTGTCCCTAGAGGAAACGATTATGGCGGGAACAAAAAAGGTGCGGGATCTGCGATTTGTCGTCATTGGCGCCGGTATGGCGGG
>JBFJTG010000038.1:0-24517 GCA_041625575.1 Litorivivens sp. | reverse complement strand
TGCTCGACGACAGACAATTTAAAGCCCAGCGTGTAATCACGCTGCGTTCTCTTTTGGGGGGAAGGTATAGTGCTGTCCATAAATAGGCCTCATGGGTGTAAACCTATTTCAGGACGGGACACTGCCCATAAAAAAGCCCGGCTTCGGCCGGGCTTTTAAACACTGCTTAGCAGACCTAGAGCTTGCCCTGCTCTCTAGCCATATCCAGCGCCAGATCTTCAATCATATCTTCCTGACCGCCCACGGTGCGACGACGACCCAGCTCAACAAGAATATCGCGCGAGGAAACGTTATATTTTTTTGCCGCGCGTTGAGCGAAGAGTAGGAATGACGAATAGACACCGGCATAACCCAGTACCAGGGAATCGCGGTCGATACGAATCGGCTGATCCATCATCGGTACGATGAGGTCTTCGGCGACATCCATGATTTTGTACAGGTCGATACCGTGAACAACGCCCATGCGATCTGCCGTTGCGGTAAAGACTTCTAAGGGCGTATTACCCGCGCCAGCACCCAAGCCACCGACGGAGCCGTCAATGCGGTTAGCGCCATGCTCAACCGCCACCAGCGAGTTCCATACGCCAAGGCTCAAGTTGTGATGAGCGTGAAAACCCAGTTCGGTTTCCGGCTTAAGTTCGCGGCGCAGCAATCCAATACGTGCGGCGACATCGTCGGGCAGCATATAACCCGCAGAATCGGTGCAGTAAATGCAGTTCGCCCCGTAAGATTCCATCAGCAGGGCTTGTTCCAGAATTTGCTCCGGTTCAATCATGTGAGCCATCATCAGAAAGCCCACCGTATCCAGGCCCATATCCGCAGCCATATGAATATGCTGCTCAGACACGTCGGCTTCGGTGCAATGAGTTGCGACACGAATGGTGCTTACCCCACAGTCCACCGCCATTTTCAGATGGTCAACGGTGCCAACACCGGGCAACAGAAGCGCAGAAATTTTTGCGTTTTTAACCACGCCACAGACGGCCTTGAGGTATTCCTCATCGCTGTGAGACGGAAAGCCGTAGTTCACTGATGTACCGCCCAAACCGTCACCGTGGGTAACTTCAATCATGGGCATTCCTGCTTCGTCCAGGCCCTTGGCAACGGCTTTCATTTCGTCGAGGCTGATCTTGTGTTGCTTGGCATGCATACCGTCGCGCAAACACATATCGTGCAGGGTGACTTTTTTACCTTTCAAATCCATCCTGATTTCCTCTTAACTTAAGCTGCAACAGGCTTGGGTTCAAAACGACCCGCCTGAATTTCTTGGGCATACATTTCCGCAGTGCGCAAACCGGCGGCCGTCATAATGTCGAGATTGCCCGCGTACTTGGGCAGGAAATCGCCAAGGCCTTCGACCTCCATATAAATAGAGACGCGTTTGCCGTCGAATATCGGGCCGTTCTTCAGCTTGTACCCGGGCACATATTTCTGCACTTCCAGAATCATGTCATCGACAGATTTGCGAATCGCATCCTGATCCGGATCTTCTTCAGTCAGGCAGTGAATGGTATCGCGCATGATCAGAGGCGGTTCAGCCGGGTTAATGATAATGATAGCCTTACCTTGCTCAGCACCACCCACAGACTCAATGCCGTTAGCCGTTGTGCGGGTAAATTCATCAATGTTTTTACGCGTGCCTGGGCCTACCGATTTGGAGCTGACCGTCGCAACGATTTCACCGTAAGTCACCTTCTGTACGCGTGATACGGCGGCTACCATCGGGATAGTCGCTTGACCACCACAGGTGACCATATTCACGTTCATCGCCTGGGCATCAACCGCTGCCTTAAGGTTTACCGGCGGCACACAAAAAGGACCAATGGCAGCGGGCGTCAGGTCGATCATGATTGCACCCAGAGCATTAACCTTGCGCGAGTTCTCCGCATGAACATAGGCCGAGGTCGCGTCGAAACAAATTTGCACGCCATCGTCTTTCATCGTGGGCAGCATGCCATCTACGCCGTCAGCCGTTGTTTTCAAGCCCATCTCCTCGGCGCGGGCCAAACCTGGGGAGTCGGGCACTACGCCAACCATCCACACGGGTTCGATGTACTCGCTGCGCATTGCCTTGAATAGCAGGTCGGTACCGATATTACCGGGTCCGATGATCGCTGCTTTAATTTTTTCAGCCATGATTTACTCTCTCACTCGTGCAATTCGATTCGCCTGCAGGGCAGGCTCCTACAATTACTATGGTTTCGGTTCGCCTGCAGGGCAGGCTCCTACACAGCCGAACTGTGGGAGCCTGCCCTGCTGGCAAACAACTTATTCAAACAAACTGACAACTCGCGCTGCCAATCCCTTCCAATTCCATTTCCATTTTGTCGCCGGCCTTTACATTTTCCAAAGGCACGAGAGAACCCGACAGAATAACTTCGCCGGCCTTGAATGGAATATCATATTTGCCCAGAGTATTGGCCAACCACGCTACGGCGGTCAGCGGATTACCCTGCACGGCACTGCCCATTCCTTCGCTCAAAAACTTACCGTTCTTTTTGACAGTTACTTTCAGGTTTGGCAAATCATGTGCGCGTGGGTCCGCTTTTTGATCGCCCAGCACAAACACACCACAGGAGGCATTGTCGGCAACAGTATCTTCAATTCTGATTTTCCAATCCTTGATGCGCGAATCGACAATTTCAAAACAGGGCATGATGTAGTCGGTAGCATCCAGCACGTCCTGCTCGGTAACGCCAGGGCCAATAAGATCCTTTTTCAAACGAAACCCGATCTCCGCCTCAGCCCGGGGCTGGATTAAATTGCCCGCCACAGGAATATCCGCGCCGTTGGCGTATTCCATCTTGTTCGTCAGAAAACCAAAATCGGGCTGATGCACGCCCAGCATGTCCTGAACGACTTTGCTGGTAACGCCAATTTTCTTGCCAATAACGGTCTCGCCGGCAGCTATCCGGCGGCTAACCATACGCAATGAAATAAAGTAGGCATCGTCGATGGTGATATCCGACTCGCGTTCGGTAAAAGGCGTCAGCGTTTTTTGCTGGCTGAGGGCTTCATACAGTTCGTCCCCCAGGGCTTCGCGTTTGGCATTATCCATGTTGCAAGAAATCCAGTGTCATTCGATTGAATAGGTCTTTGTGCTCAACCATTACCCAGTGGCCGCATTCGGAGACAATTGTCAGGCGAATGTTTTTACACTTCTTGGTAAGTTTAGCGATGCCGGTTTCGGGCATCATATTTTCGTTGGCACCCCAGAAGGCAATAATCGGGCAGCGCAGCTCACCCAATTGATCTTCCATGTTCGGCACGACCATGGTGGTAATGACCTGAGTGTTTTGCTGCTGGGCAATACCCCAACGCTCATTGACCAATTGCTCGTCAACAACTGACTCGTCATACACCAGGCCACGACGGATAAATTGCTCCAGACGCTCCTTGCTCGGACCGCCGGTGAAGACTTCTTTCATAATCTGCATGCCGGGCATGGTGAAATAAGCCGGCTGATCTTCAATACCGCCCGGTGCCATCAGATTCAGCTTCTCTACCAGATCGGGGTAGGTCAGCGCATAGCGAATGGCGATAGCCCCGCCGAGCGAGTTACCTATCAAAGTTACTTTATCAACGCCGATTACATCCAGCGTTTGTTTAACGCACTCAACAAAGAAATCGATGTGGTATTCAACATCGTCGGGCTTGTCCGAGTAACCGTAGCCAATCAAATCGGGAACGATAACCCGATAACCGTTTGCGGCCAGAAAGGGATAGTTAAACTTAAAATTGCTGTGACCGCTGGCACCGCTGCCGCTGCCGTGCAGAAACACCACCACCGGACCGCTACCCTGGTCCAGGTAATGAATTGTGCGGCCATTGGCCAGTTTGGCGTATTTGCCTTCAGGCAAGTCTTCTACCACTGCCATACCATGCTCCATGCTGATTACAGGTTCAGATCGGTGTTATCGAGACCGAACTGTACACCGCCAAAGTTGTTGGCGTACAGGTTCACATTATTCGCCACATGCGCCTGACTGGCCATGATATCCAGATGACGCTCAAGCACTTCATTACCCAGAAAAATACCCTTGCTGCCCGAGGCCTTGAGCATTTTCGCACACAGCTCGGCGCAGCGATCGGCGACTACCGCCGAATCAAAGCGGTACTGGACGCGATCATCAATCGCAATGGGCTCGCCTGCCGCGGCACTAGCCATCATGGCATCAAAGTTGGCAAACAGGGTGCGCTGCATTTCCGTGATGGCCGTTTTGACCTCAGCCGCCAGGCGACGCACAAAGGGATCGTCCGTCATTTTAGCCGGGCCAACCATGCGAGTCTTGGCGGTTTCGACAAAGGCATCCAGGGCACCTTGCAGAGCACCCAGTGACGCCGTACACACCGCGCGAACAAAAACCTGACCAAAGGGCAGCCGGAATACCGGCGCGTTATTGACCGTATTGCCCGGATTATTACAACGGAAGCCGTCGCTCAACTTATGGGTACGGTGCTCAGGCACAAATGCCCCGTCGACACGGATGTCCTGACTCCCGGTCGCCTTCAGGCCGACCACATGCCAGGTGTCTATAATCTCGTAGTCTTTGCGCGGCACCAGAAAAGTTCGGTAATTGCGCATATCAAAAGGGGCGCCCTCTTCCGGTACGACGGCGCCCAGAAACACCCAATCGCAGTGCTCGGAGCCGCTGGAAAAGCCCCACTGGCCGCTGAGTTTGTACCCGCCTTCAGCTTTTTCGACCTTGCCAACCGGTGCATAGGAAGACGATAGCAAGGTGGTGGCATCCTCAGCCCACACATCCTGCGCCGCCTGATCGTCGAACAGGGCCAGCTGCCAGTTGTGTACCGCGACAACGCCAAGCACCCAGGCGCTAGACATACAGGCCTCAGCGATTTTCAGTTGCACCGCATAAAATACCTGGGGGTCCAGCGCATAGCCGCCCCACTGCTCGGGTTGCAGCATTTTAAAGAAGCCGGCGTCCTGAAAGTCTTGAATGGTTTCGTCAGGAATGCGCCGCAATTCGGCGGCCTGAGTGCTGCGCTCACGCAACACCGGCTTGAGCGCCTCGGCGCGGGCCAACAGGGTGTTCGCCAGTTCTGAACCGAGGCTCTTGCTGCCAGAACCCGCGTTTTCGACCAGAGCTGTTCCGTCCATTGCCCGCCTCTCCTGTAGATAAAATAAAAGAGGCAAATTTTAGCGGAATCACAGGCCCAGCCTATAGTCCGAATGGGCCATATTGGTAACGCTAAGGCACCGGAAAAAGGCAAATTACTGCCCTAGCGGCAAAGAGTTAGCTGTGATTACACCGCTGCCGAACTGGCCAGCGACGCCATAGCTGCTTCAGCGATGGCGACATCCTGTTCCGTGAGAGCCCCGCCCACACCAATACCCCCAACGACGGCGCCGCCGTGACGGATCGGCAAACCGCCTCCCAATAGGGTTACATCCTTCAAGGTGACCATCGACAGCATGATTGGCAGGTTGTCAGCCATCGCTTCGGCCAATTCCTCGGTACTCAAGCCCATCAGAGCGGCCCGCGCTTTGGCTTGCACGGCATCGACGGCGACCACCGGAGTGCGGTCCATGCGGTGAAAGGCCTTAAGCAAGCCATCGGTATCCACCACCGCCACCGCAATGGAAACGTTAAGCTCGCTTGCCTTGCTCACCGCGGCCGACACCAGCTGCATGGCAGCCTCTGAGGAAATCGTTTCGGTACTCACAGTCAACTTCATGGCGTCGTTCCTTTAGTGCAAAACTTACTCGATCACCGCATCACTGAATGTCGGTGTATCTCCTAGCATAGGACGATGTGAGGGAGGCTGCTTGCCATTGATGTCCAGAACACCATATTCCAGGCCCAATTCAGCACCCACCCACACATTGCCACTGCGCTCCATCAGCGCGGGGTCCTTCGCCAGTGCATCAATGACCCGGCCCGAAAACTCGGGCGTTTCTGCCGTAGCTTCCATATCGGCATAGAGCTCGGGGTTCGAATCAAACACCTGTTGGGTCCGCTCGGTTTTCAGTAGCCCCATCCACAGCGAAATTACCGCCACCTTATACGGTTTGAAATCGACAGCCATATCGTGCGCCATCTTGTCGACAGCGGCTTTACCGGCACCGTAAGCGGGTCCGTGCATGTAGGCACGGCCGCCAAAAGACGAGGTATTCACCACCAGCCCGGCACCCGCGGCAACAAGCAACGGCGCGGCGTAGTAGCTGGAGACATAAGTGGAGCGCATGCCGACATTCAGGATGTCCTGCAAGCTCAGGGGTTTTTCCCAAAAAGGCCCCGGCATGACGAGCTCTGGTGGCACGTACAGCGCATTGTTAACAAGAATATCGATTCGGCCCTGTTCCCGGGCAACCTGATCAAACAGCGCTTTAACCTGCGTATCGTCGGCATGATCACACACAACGGCGATACCCTTGCCGCCGCGCCGATCTATCTCGGCTGCGGTTTCATGCACCGTGCCGGGCAAAGGTGCATCGCCGTTTTTTTGACTGCGCCCGGTCACATACACTGTCGCACCGGTCGCACCCAAGGCCAATGCAATGCCCTTTCCTGCGCCTCGACTCGCGCCCGTCACTACAACTACTCTGTTATCGGCCAATGGCATAAGGCTATTCCCTGTTACCGTGATTCGTTATCATCGCTGCAAAGTATTGCATTGCAGCACGCTACGGCGCTTCATCCATATGTAGCAGCCCGCAATATACCCAAGGCAATATACCGATAATAACGCGCGCGTAAAAAGGAAGAGTAGTCTGTGGAACTCATCGAATCACTGGTCGGCTCAAAGTTAATCGCTCACGGATTGATGGCTGTGCTAAACATCATCCTGCTCCTCGCAGCCGGCCCGGTATCGCGCGCCTTTAACGACGGCCGCAACACAGATTTTCAGCAGGGTTTATTGCGTGTACTGGCCTATTTGCTGCTCATTCTTACCGTAACCGACTTATTATTAGTCTGGCTATTGCCCGGCTACCACCAGTTCTTTTATCGCTTAGGCCTGTCGCTTGTACCGGTCTATGGCGCTATTTTCGCCTTCAACATCATCTCTCATTTTATTCGCCAGCGCTTTGGTTACGAGCGCAAGATTGACGATAAGCTGGTCTATCTGGATTCCTACAACAGCCGCCTGATGGATATATTCGCGGTAGTTTTACTGATACTGGTTGGCATCTACGCGCTGATCAAAATCTGGGGGCTGGACAGCCTATTGGAAACCACCGGCATCTTCGGTCTGCTCTTTGCCTTCCTTGCCCTCACCAATCAAATTTGGGCACCGGACATCTACTACGGCATGGTCATTCTGAACTCCGACATGATGTCCGACGGCGATACGATTCGCCTTCAAGACGACAAAAACATCTACATCATCAACAAAGTCACCTTTATCTACACCATTTTACTGAATATCCAGAACAACCACCGTTCCCTGATTCGCAATAGCCGACTCATCAATGTCACAGTCGAGAACCTGACCAAACGCGCCTCCATCGACGGCCTGCGCGAGGTGCTGCAATACAACATTGGCTATCCCGAAATGCACGGCCACAACCCTGAGCAGCGGGAATTGGATATGCAGAAATTCAAACGCCGTATCGACAACATGTTTGCCTCCGTTATGAAAAAACTGGATACCAGCGAAAACAATAAACTCAATGGAAATTGTGAAATGGAGTGGGCGCTAACCAGTGCCGGCGATTTCGCCCTGCAATACAGCCTTTGGTACTACCTTGAAGCACTGCCAAATACCAAGGTGACCCGCAATATTCGCCAGCACCTGTTGGCCACTAAATACATGATCAATCAATTGGTCTTCGAACAGTCGCTTATCGATGGCGTTGATCTCTCTACCCCACTGTTGGTAACACAATCTGAAAAGCCTGCTCGCAAGGCGCTGCCAGGTTCTCACGGCTAAGATTTTGAGTCACAACATGATGCCGAGCACATAAACGAAAACCAGCGGCAGCAAGGTAAACAGTACAAACAATATCGCGGTCAGACATTGTATTATCCGTCCGCGCGTCACTGCGGCCTCACCTTCAAGAACCGGAGTATCTCGAATCACCTGTGTGCCGACAGGCGGGAACCGTCGCCCCGAAACCACGGTGCTGGCAAATCGCCATAGCCAAAGGCATAGGACCAACATCGGGAGCACCAGCAAATAAAGAACGACGCAAATTAGCGAAAGTCGTGAGGCCAGTATCTCGGGGGAATCCGCCAAGCCCTGTAAGAAAGACGGCAACCTGTCCAAAAGTACTGGGAGTGGTAAACATAGCACCGCTAGCCACAATAGACTCCGGTTTCTTGCCTGCTTATTCGCCTTTTCAACCGCCACTATTCTTAAATCCTAAATTAAGCCTTAAAGCCAGCCACCCCAGCCCTACTGAAATAGATCACAGCTTAACAGCCTAACGACTCAGCGCCTCGCTTCGGCCCAAGCACACCAGGCAATAGCGCAATAAAGCCAACCTAAACAATAGCTTAAAGATAGCCAATGCGTACAAATGCTGTGCCGCGAGCGGCTCCCAGAGGAAAACCCGACAAAGTACTCTCCTCTTACATCGAAGGTACGACATGGTGTATTCTTGCGCTGTTCATTTTCTAACCAGCCTGATTAGCCGCGCAGCATGAGTATTGCCCATTACACTTAAGCGCAACACAGCGGGTGTTTTGGCCTTTTACTCAGACAATGCGGAAGCCAACGAAGGTATCGATCCATAATGAAAAGCATATTCAGAACTTTTTTTAGCTCGGTGGTGTTTTACTGCCTGACTTCACCCTCCATTGCCGAAATCGGCAGTGCTTTTAATGATGTCGTTACCTGCACCGTTAACTCGAGTATGGTTCGCACATGTAGCGGTACAGTCAACATGCCGCACAGGCCTAGCAACAAACTACCCCCGCCACCCTCAAGCGCGATGCCCATCGATGTGAATTTGTTCCTTCCGCCCGCACCCCTTATCGGCACAGACGGAAATTTCCCGATCATTGGAATATTTCATGGCTGGGGTGGTGCAAAACTCGGACTGTCTAGTGCGCAGGTCTACCTAGATCAAGGTTACGCGGTCCTCTCCATGTCCGACCGCGGCTGGGGGAACTCCTGCGGTGCCCTCGACCCCAAGCGCTTGACCCCAAATTGTGCAACGGGTCACAACCGCTTAATGGATAGCCGATACGAAGTCTACGACGCGCAGTACTTGTTTGGCCTGCTTGCCGATGAGGGCATTATTAATCCAGCAAAAATTGGCGTCACCGGCAGCTCCTATGGTGGCGGAATTTCAATGGCACTGGCCGCATTAAAAAACCGGCAAATGCCAGTGGATTATGAAGCCGGGGACGAACTTATTCCGTGGGTAAGTCAGAATGGCATCCCCATGAACATTGCTGCTGCCGCGCCTGATATCCCCTGGTCAGATCTAGCCTACTCATTACAACCCAATGGCCGCACTCTCGATTACGTGACCGATGCTTCCTATTTTGGCCCGAACGGAGACTACCCCGTTGGCGTTATGAAGCAGTCCTACGTCAGTGGCTTTTTCGCACTGGGAATTGCCGGCTCCAATTACGCGCCCCCCGGAACTGACACCGATGCAGATCTCTTTACCTGGTACTCATTAATTACCGCCGGTGAACCCTATGACCAAAACCCATTGGCAAAAGACATTGTCGACGAGTTAACCCTGCATCATTCCAGCTACTACATTGAGAACTCCGTAGAGCCTGCGCCACTTCTGATTTCCAACGGTTTTACCGACGACATTTTTCCGCCGGACGAAGCTATTCGGTATTACAACAAAACCATTGACGCGCACCCCAACGCCCATATCCAGCTGTATTTTACTGACCACGGCCATGCGCGTGGACAAAACAAAGCACCTGAAGCAGAAGCCCGACAAAATGCCCGCAACGCCTGGTTCGCCTATTTCCTGAAAGGCGAGGGAACAAAACCTTCGAACCAAGCGACTGTCTGGACTCAAGCGTGCGGGGAAGCCTCTGTCGGCCCAATCTCGGCCGCGTCCTGGGCCGAACTGCCACAGTCCGAAATTGTTTTCAGCGGCACCGCCGCCCAGATTATCGCCCCAAATGCCGCCGACCCAACCAAAGGACAAACTTACGATCCTATTGCGGGCAGCGGTGCCTGCGCTAAAGCTGCCAGCACAGACACCATCGGGTTTGCCAACTACCGGCTTCCACCAGCCCCTGCTGGTGGCTATACCTTACTCGGCTCACCAACCGTAGTCGCCGACATTCTTAGCCCCAGTCCGGCCGCGCAGATCGCCGCCAGACTGCTGGATATAAACCCTGAAACGGGCGACGCCGTCATGGTTGCCCGTGGTATTTTTCGGCCCGACGGTGTTCAGAGTACCGACCCGATACGCATGGTGTTCCAGCTGCACCCCAACGCCTACCACTTTAAGGAAGGGCATGTCGCCAAGCTTGAACTCATGCCTAACGACATACCCTATAGCCGGGCTAGCAATGGCCAGCTTCCTATTTCAATCGGCAACCTAGAATTAAGACTTCCCATCTTGGAGTCCTCGGGAACTGCCGGCTCAGCACAGCCGCTTCCAAAGTTCGTACCCGCTGGACACACGCTTGCGCCCGACTACCGCTCAGTCGGGATCGATTCTGACGGTGATGGTATTGATGACCCTAACGACGCCTGTCCGAACGAAGCCGGTCCGGCCTCTACCGACGCCAGCAAGAACGGCTGTCCTCTGCCTGCAGTTGACTCCGACAATGACGGTATTCCCGACGCAAACGATGCATGTCCCAATGAGGCTGGCACACTGGAAAACGCGGGCTGCCCGGCCAATGACACAGATGGCGACGGCATACTCAACAATGATGACAATTGCCCTGGCGAAGCTGGTCCGGCATCCACCGCGGGCTGCCCTGACCAGGACGGCGACGGCACTGCCGATGATCAGGACCAGTGCCCTAGCGATGCGGGTAGCGCGGAAAACAGCGGTTGCCCGGCCGACGGCAAAAAACCTGGTCACATTGAGGGCCCATCAGAGAGTACAAATAGCACCACACTGCGCGCCGGGCAGTCGGGCAAAGCCGGCAGTATAAAGCTGTCCAATCAGCAATCAGAATCACATACCGTTAACAGTTTTACGCTCAATGTAGGCCGCCCCGGTGCTTTCACCAGTATTGTCCTGCGCGCGGCCAATATTGAATTTACGTGCGAGCGCCTGACGGCAGGAAGCGAGTTTAACTGCACCTCAGAAACGGCTGTTGTAATCGCGCCACAAAGCACCCTGCAACTTGATGTTATCGTGACTCGCAGTTCTGACGCTGTCGCAATGTTGCCTGCAATCCACTTGGTGCCCGGCAGCGAAAGCTACTTTCAACCACATGCAAGTGGCTCAGCCACACAAACCCTTGTAGCAGCAAGCCTTCCGGGCGCGCTACTTGTCTTGCTGCTCGGGCTTCGCCGGCGCAAGGTTGCATTCCTGATTATCGCTGGTGCCCTGCTGGTGGGTTGTAACTCTGATAGCAGCTCGAGCACTGCTGCCACGCAAGCCCTTGATTCAACTATCGTCCTTACCGCAATTGATGCGCGCAACAGCAACAATCAAAGCGTGGATTATGGCCTACCGGAAAATGGGCTCACTATAGGTAAAGTGATATTTAACTAAACCTGTACCGAATCTAGTATTTCCGGCGCGGCACGCAGTTCCCTGCGTGCCATGGCCTCCCAATAAAACGGGAAGCCATTGCTGTCGATCATGTCGCCTAGTGGTTCGGCAACCGCTGGCGCGATAGCTTTGCCGCCGCCCAGCGCTTCTACTTCAAAGGCCGTGCGACAGCGCCACTCGAGCGTTGCCGCACGCAAATAAGCCTGTGAAATACTGTTCGCTACGACGATCACACCGTGGTTGGCGAGTAAGGCCCATTTCGAATCGCCGAACAGGCTGGCGCAACGCGCACCTTCACTCGCCTCATTGACGGTTGCGTTGTACTCATCCATCAACTTCAGCTCGCCGTTCACCTGCGCCGAAGTCTGATCGTAGATAGGCGGCACACGTCTGGCGTTAGCCCATATCGTGCCATAGCGCGCATGGTTATGAATAATCACTTTGACGTCATGTCGGCGGGCGTGAATTTCGGTATGCAAATTAATAGCCGGTGTTACGTTCCAACCGCCCTCAATCACCTTACCGTTTTTATCCAGACGAATAATATCGCTCTCGGTAAGTTCATCCCAGGCCAATTCCCAGGGATTCACCAGCATCGTGCCATCATCCTGAAGATAGCTGATGTGACCGGCGATATGATCGTTGTAACCTTCCTTAAAAAGCACGCGACACAAAAGCGCCAGCTCCGCCTGTGGAGATAAAGGGGGCAAGAGAGGACGCTTACGCGGTACCGGTGCCAGTTGTTTCATCAACTCTTCATTCATGTTCACACCCTTATGATTCTAATTGACTATGCCGGTACGACAGTTGATCAGACGCTCTCGCCCAAGACCCGATCGCCCAATATGGTCGTACGATGTATCAAGCGCTTTTCACCCGGTTTCACACCCGGCGCCGAGTGCATATAGCGCCAGTTGTCCCACAGGATCATATCGCCCGCCTGCCATTGGTGCTTGTAGCAAAATTCCGGCTTGGTTACGTGAGCCACTAATTCTGTGAGCAAAGCATCACTTTCGGACTCAGCCATTCCTTCAACCTTCACCAGAAACATAGGGCAGACATTCAATATCTTTCTACCCGTTTCCGGATGTACAAGCACCAGAGGGTAGCGTGAATCAGGAAAGTCAGGGAAACCCAAATCTGAGGGCTTGTCCGGTGCACCAGGGCCAGCGACGTAGGCCGAGGTGTCCAGAAAAGGCATGCGGTATAGATTAACCTCAAAGCGGTAGATTACCTTGAGCCCTTCGATTCGCGCTTTCATCTCATCACTAAGCGCATCGTATGCTTTTGCCTGATCGCCATAACCGGTCTGACCATCCTGCCTGGGCAAATGTACCGCTCGCAGAATTGCACCGCGGTTCGGCTTACCGGTATAGATCAAATCTTTATGCCATCCCAGCCGACCTATCCAGTCTTCACCGTCCCACTGGGATATCGGGCTGGTGCGCGTATCTTCGCTATTTAACTCCATCAATTCAGGGAATTCACCGCTGCGAATGCTCTTCAAAGGATGCGCTTCCAGCTCGCCAAAGAGCTTGCTGAAACGAATCTGGTTTTCCGGGTTGGCATGACTGCCGCGAATCAGTAGCAAGCCGTGCTCCAACCAGAGTTGATACAAATCATCGCGTGTTGCGGCGTCCGGGTCTTGGGAAAAATCGAAGCCTTCCACCAAAGCGCCAAGCTGATCACAAAGGGCCGAATATTTAATTGCCATGACTACTTCTCCGGCGCGGTAAATACCGGCGCGATAAAGGCTTCTGCCTGCAAAGGTTTCAATTCTTTAAATGCGACCATGAGTGGCATGTCGCAATAGGGCTCCTGCCCTTCTTCCAAAAACAATTGAGTAACGAGTTGTGCGCTTGGCGCATCGTCAGGAATCACAATAGCCGGCGTGTAGGGAACATCGAAAGAGCCGTTAATCTGACGGCGAACGGTTGTCCACGACAACAAGGTAGCTCTGCCGTTCAGTGCGCGCCACGACAGCGCGCCCTTACAGGTCGGACACGACTCTTGTGGGTACCAAATATCCAGCTGGCATGGCTCGCAGCAACTAATCTTTAATTGCTTTTGTTTTGCGGCTTCCCAAAAGGGCGCTGTAATTTCGCGTTGCAACTCCGGTGTCATCATTGAGGCTTTCCTATATTCCCTTGCGCAATATCAGCGTTGCGCCTTCATCGGCGGTAAAGCCTGCGTATGCCGCAAGCTGGGCATTTTCAACCTGGTTTTGGGCCGTGCCACGCAACTGCCGGACGAGCTCGATAATGTGGGCAATACCCAATACGTAGGCATGTGATAGCAAACCGCCGTGGGTATTGCAGGGAATGCCGCCCTGACTGCGAGGCCTATCAAAGTGCAGACGATTGTTTTCTACAAATTCTCCGCCCTCACCTTTTTTGCAAAAACCCATATCTTCGATCTGCATAAGTGCAGTTCCGGAAAAGCAATCGTAGATCGCAATTACATCGATTTCCTGCGGGCTACGATCGGCCATCGCATAGGCCCAGGGCGCAGCGAAAGTCTGAGGCGTCGCGGTAATTTTTTTCTGCTGGCTGATATAGGGCGCGCCCTCAATACACCCGCGACCAACACCTTCCACCACAACGGGAACGTGCGGCCTATCAACAGAACGCTCCGCCGCACACATCACAAAGGCACCGGCACCGTCTGAAATCAGACAACAGTCTTCCACCCGAAAAGGATCGGCCAGCATGGGCTTGGCGAGGTAGGACTCCAAAGTCATGGACCGCTCGCGCATAACAGCGCCAGAATGCAAATTCGCGTGGCGCCGAAAGGCTAGTGGCACCTGCGCAAGCTGCTCGGCGGTGGTGCCGAACTCGTGCATGTGTCGCCGCATAAAAGTCGCAAAATACAGCGGCTGCGGAAACCAGCCGTATGGCAATTCAAAAGCCGCCTTCATGGCTTCACTTGCGTGCCAATCGCCGGGGCTGGCTGAACCGGCGCTGCGCGCTGTGGCCCAGTCCACCGAAAATACATTGACGATTGTGGAGGCCTGTTTAGCACGCATCGCATGGGCTGCAGTATGGGCGCAGGTTGCGCCCCAGGTCATGGCGCCGCCCTCCTGACTAAACCAAATGTCCCGGGAAGTGCCAAAATGCGTGCGGTAATCGTCGGGAGTAAGCTGGTCGGCAATGCCTCTACTTACCATCAGGCCGTCGATATCTGCTGGCGCCAAACCCGCATCGTCAATCGCCTTGGCAACGGCTTCCAGCGCCATCGCTTTAGCGTTGCGGCCCGACACGCCGGTGTATTCGGTTTCACCAATGCCGATTATCGCCACTTCGTTTTTAATGTCGTCGAGTTCATACGAGTGGCCCCAATCGAAACTGCCGGCTCGTTGTTTTATCTGACTAATGGATTGCGCCACCTACTTCTCCCTATCGTTCAATCACGAAGCCGGCGGCTTTCGCATCCCAGGTATTGTCAGTAAGCCCGCGCTCGCGCAGCTGGTTTTTCTGCACCTTTTGCGTCGGGGTCATGGGTAGACTGTCTACGCATTCGATGTAACGCGGAACAAAAAAGTACGGCGCGTTGTCGTTAATAAATCTCGCCAATTCTGCAGGCTCTATTGTTGCGCCTTTGCGCGGTATCACAGCCAGCATAATTTCGTGCTCGGACTCCAGTTCTTTCGAGGCAATGCCGTAAGCCGCAGCACTTTCTACCGCCGGATGGCCTCGGGATATCGCCTCTATGGCTACCGAAGACACGCTGCGCCCCTTGTATCGAATCAGGTCCTTCTTCCGGTCGACAAAATAGTAGTAGCCCTCGGCGTCTTGCTTTAACAAATCGCCTGTGTGGTACCAGCCATCCTTGAACGCCGAGCGATTGGCCTCCTCATTATTAAAATAGCCGTTAAACAATACATGAGGTGATTTTTCCTTAATACACACTTCTCCCGCTTCACCGACGGGCACCGGATTGCCGTCATCATCCAGCAGCGCCACTTCGATGTCTTTGGCGGGATCACCCAGTGAGTTGGGGGGCCACTCTCTTACGCCGTCATCAATCCGACGCATAAGCAACATGATTTCACTTTGCCCAAAGCCTTGATGAATAGCGGGAATGCCAAAGCGCTTTTTGAACAGGGGCCGGATGTCGTCGGGCATCGGTACCATTTGAGAAGAACGAATTTCATTATCATTGTCGTTGGGTAATTCCGGCGCAGCCCACAAAAACATATGCATTGCGCCCAACGTGAAGATATGGGTCGCGCCGTAATAACGAACGCGATCCCAATAAGTACTGGCTGAAAAAGCCGGATCAATGGCGCAGGTAGCACCAATGGTGAGCGCCGGATATACGCTTGTTACCCAGGCCGCTGAGTTATACAGGGGAAGGCAATTGTAGGCGACATCGCCTGCGGTCATTTTGCCCATCTCGGTTGCGCTCAGCGCACTGCGAATCCAGGCATTGTGACTCTGCATTACGCCTTTGGATTTACCGGTGGTACCGGAGGTCCACATAATGGATGCGGTATCGCCATAGGCAAGCTCTTCGGCTCGAAAATTATTTACCGGGCGCGAAAGTTCATCGAATGAAAACCAGCCCTCTCCGATATCGGCAAAATCACCAAACACGCAAACCGGTAGAGAAGATTCGACTGCCTGTAGGCGCGGAGCGAACTCAGCATCAGTCACAATAAGCGCCGGATCACTATCTGAAATGGTGTCGGCCAGCCAAACGCCGCGATAGTCGGTATTCACCGGAATCCAATGCGCGCCAATCAAATTCGCAGCAAAAGACACCAACACAAACTCGGGGCTACTTCCCATATAGATGCAAAGGCGATCGTTCTTACCCAGACCGCGCTCGCGTAAACCTTGCGCCAGCTCGCAAGCCTGACTGTAGGCTTGCGCGTAAGTGATTCGACGTTCTCCAGCAGCTAGGAAAACGGTCTCTGGCGTTTCCAGCGCATAGTGCGCCAGAATTTTTCCCAGTATGCGATTGCCTGTATCGGAATAATCCAGCTGCGACATTACGCCGCCTCCGTATAAAACTGTTTCGCCCACTTGCGATAGCGCGCAATGGGCCCGTCGCCGTCACAGAGTTGCGGATTGGGTTCAAAACGTTTGTTTTCCCAGATAAACATATCGTCGGTTAGCTGCCGATTAACTTCCTTATTGAAGGCCGCCCCGATTCGATCGATCTTGGGATCCCGATCAGGGTTTTTATAGGAAACATGAAAATACTGAATAACATTATTCTCATCCACCGGCACGTTCGTGGTTAGCATGCACACTTCGATCAGGGTTTGGTAGCGTACCTCCGCCCAACCAAAACCAATACTGGTTGATTTCAGGGTGCCTTGAACCGGCCCGCCAGAGCTCGGGAAGGTCTGGGTACTTTCCATAATCATGTACTGGTCGCGGAACTCGAAATTGCCGTATTCAGCTTCACCCGGGTGTCCGTGCACCGTCATAAAGTGAGCACCGTCGGCGGTATTCTCACCCATCTCCTGCAAGCAGGTTTTGATATGATGCGCCGTACTAATTGGTTTAACGTAAGCCTCGTCTTCCAGTTCCGGCACGGTGGACAACTCATATAGAGGGGCCACGTCGTCGGGGTGATACCAGGCCATGACAAGACCGTGGCGAAGCGCCAAGGGATAGGTTCGCACACAGGCTTTTTCATTCAGTCGCTTGGCGTAAGGAATCTCGATGACATTGCCCGCGCCGTTGAATACCCAGTGGTGGAAAGGGCACTTGATGCCCTCACCAACCACTTCTCCACCAGCACCAAAGTTCGCACCTAAATGCGGGCAATAGGCGTCCTGCAAATGCAGCTCACCGGCCTCACTGCGCCACAAGACCAAATCACGGCCAAAGTAGCGCACGGATTTGATTTCCCCCGCTGCCACATCATTATCGAAGCTAACCTGAAACCAGCCATAGGGAATGGGAAAGGGGAAACGCTTTTCACGGGCGATTAGCTGGCTCATAGGGCCTCCGAAATCTAGTTACTGACAGAGCTGTCAGTCAAGATTATGTTCTGCTAACATAACTGTCAATGAATCATTGGTAATCTTCGATGGCCGCGCCCAATAAACGCGAACAGCAAAAAGCCGAAACCCGCCAGGGCATACTCGATGCCGCCGTGGAATGCTTTGCCCAGCTTGGGTTTGACGGCACTAATTTCCGTGAAATCACCCAGCGCTGCGGCGCCGACCGACCACTTATCCTTTACCACTTTAAAAGCAAAGAGAATTTATGGAAAACCGCTGTAGAGCAAGTTGAACAACGCTTTACCCAGCAGTTTGAATCCGCTTACCAGCCCACCGGGCAATCATTACGTAACGACAAAGCACGCATCGGCTATCTCATGAGCTGCTTTATTGATGCTTTAGTCGCCGTGCCCGCCTACGGTCAAATATTGCTGCGCGAAGGGAGCAGCGAGGGGCCGCGCATGGAATGGTTAGCGCGGCATTTCGTGCCCAATGCTGCCCTGACGATAGAGTTAGATGATCCCGAAATCGTTCGCCGCGTACAAAAAACCGTACTCCGGGACATACTCGCCAGTGTCATGGTGTCCTTCGTGGCACTTGGCCCACTGATGGATCGCTCGCTAGCGCTCGTAACCGGCAAAAAGGCCGCGGGTATTCATCCGCTTGATGCCAGCAACCGTCAGGCCTTTATTAACTACCTATTGGCGATGGTCTTCAGCCAACCCACCTGAAACACTGCATCTATTCCGACCTACGCCGCTCGCAGGGAGCCGGATTAAACCAGCCATAGCCTGCTTATCGCCCCCCGTAGCGCCCAGATATCCCCTTAATTCTTACCACTATGTGATGCAAACCCTGAACATTAGTAAATGTTCATTTTGTATTTTAGTAAATATATGTTTACTATATGTGCTGGCATAGCGGCCCCGGGGTCGCCCCATGAACACGTCAACGACTGCGCTTACGGGATCATCACATGAGCACGATTAGTTACAACTGGCAGGCAATGCTAATGCTGTTGGCCACTCTGGCTGTTATCTCAATTATCGGGAAGGCGATGGTCAGACGGGTTCGCGCCTTCGACGGCATGCGTGAAATCAATCGTGAAGAAGACGACAAAAAGAAAGCAAAAGACAAATACCGGCCCATCATAAAGTCGACGCGCATGATGGGGCTCTACACCAATCTGGCCTTTTTCTCGCTGGTGGTGCCCTTTATTATCACCCTCGACAGAACGCCGATATGGCAAGTGTTACTCGATCTGGTTGCCATTCTTATGGTCTATGATTTCTTCTACTACCTGACCCACCGATTTATTTTTCACGGCCAGGGCTACTTCAGAAAGGTCCATGCCCTGCACCACCAGGCCCGCAACCCAACGCATATCGACGCATTCTATGTACACCCTCTGGAAACCTTTGTCGGTATTGCGCTGTTTATGGGCTCTGCAGCCTTGCTCGGCGTCTTAATGGGACCTTTTCATCTGGCAACGCTGGCGGTAGCGATACTGGTATTCAGCAATCTGAACGTGATCAATCACTGCCATATCCGCATGGATAGCTTCCCCGGCAAAACCCTGAGCTGGATTTCGGTCAAGCACGCCAATCACCACAAAGATATGCATCAGGGCAATTACGCTACCATTACCCTGCTTTACGACAAGTTATTTAGAACCCTGGTGTAAGGCTGTCCAAGCCCGGTGCCAGCACCGGGCTACAGCTCAGCTATCCCTACTCATGCTTAACAAGAATTAACTCGTCGGTGTTAAAGCCGGCGGCTTTCGCTTGCTGCACAAAGCTTTCCATTACCTGCGGCTCTACGGTTCTGGTTCTGGACATCAACCACAGAAATGACACATCCGGGCCGGACACGAAAGCATAGTTGTAGTTTTCCTTATCCAAATCGAAAACCACGTATGAACCATAAAAAGGGCCGAAGAAAGAAACCTTCAAATAGCCAACGTCGGTTTCACCGACAAATTTTGCCTTGCCCTTGGCCTGCTTCCATTTGTTCTTCTCCGGCAAGTAGCCCGAATTGAGTACGGCAACCGTGCCATCCTTGTTCAAACTGTACTCGGCGCTTACCTGCTCCATGCCGCGTTCAAAGGAGTGATCCAGCCGTGCCACCTCATACCACTTGCCTGCGTAGCGCTCTACGTCGAAGTCCGATACCGGCTCTATACCCTCAGGCATACCGATACAGCCGGTGAGAACGGCACTTGCCAATACTGACAAGGCCCCCATTTTTACTGTCTTGGCGCGCTTCATTAGGACTTCATCCTGTGCAGTGCGCAGATCTTGTTACCCGCAGGGTCGCGCAAATAAGCCAAATACATTTTCATGCCACCGCCTTCACGCACTCCGGGCGGATCTTCGCAGGTGGTGCCGCCATTTGCCAAACCGGCTGCATGCCAGGCGTCTGCCAGCTCTGGTGTTTTCGCAGCGAAGCCTATGGTACTGCCATTACCGTGGCTCGCAGGCTTCCCATCAATGGGCTTAGTAATCGCAAAAACGCCGGAATCCGTAAAATAAAAGCAGCGGCCCATCTCATCAACAGTGCCGGGGCCCATACCCAGTGCACCCAATACTGCATCGTAAAATTCCTTCGATTCCTGAACGTCATTCGCGCCAAGCATGATATGGCTGAACATTATTATTCTCCCTCCGGGTCATTTATTGTCGCCAAAACTGCAACAAGTGCCGTATCAGCAAAAAGTGCAGTACCGATATTACAGGATAGCGTCCGTGGTCTGAACGAGAGTTTTCGAGGAAATTCTACAAAAGTCGTCTGAGAGCGCAGATTTTTAGTGCGCCGGTGCTGAGTTTCACTACAAATTAGCGTATAAAGCAGCAATGAAAATACCCAAACGATTAATTCCCCTGCTGGAAGATGGCCTGATAGACGAAGTACTGCGCCAATTGCTCAGCGGCAAGGAGGCCACGGTCTACGTCGTCAGAACAGGCGACGATATCCGCTGCGCCAAAGTCTACAAAGACGTTGCCCAGCGCAGCTTTAAGCAGGCTGTCGAGTACCGTGAAGGCCGCAAAGACCGCAACAGCCGTCGTTCACGTGCAATGGAAAAAGGCTCCAAATTCGGCCGCAAGCAGCTCGAACAGAGCTGGCACAACGCTGAAGTAGATGCACTGTATAAACTCGCCGCCGCTGAAGTCCGCGTGCCCAAGCCTTTCGGCTGCTTTGATGGTGTGCTCCTCATGGAGCTGGTCACCGACGGTGACGGCCAGGTAGCGCCGCGTCTGAACGACATTATCCTCACCGAAGAGCAAGCCCGCGACGGCCATGCGCTGATGGTGGAGTACGTCGTGAAAATGCTCTGCGCCGGTCTGGTGCACGGCGACTTGTCAGAATTCAACGTGCTGATGGACGAAACCGGGCCGGTCATTATCGACCTGCCCCAAGCCGTTGACGCGGCCGCCAACAACCATGCCGAAGAATTGTTTATGCGCGACATGAACAATATGACCACCTATTACGGTCAATATGTGCCTGAGCTGCTTGAAACCGATTACGCCAATGAGATCTGGGCGCTCTATGAAGCGGGCGATCTGACGCCGGAAAGCGTCCTCACCGGGAAGTTTGAAAAAGAGCTGGTCGCAGCTGACGTAGATTCGGTGCTGAGTGAAATTTCTGCGGCATTTGAAGAAGAGCAGGAGCGGCTTGAAAGAATCAGTGCCGCTGACGACGATTAATCTTTGAGCCAAATGCCGGATACGCTTTGCCTAATCCGGCCTACTGACCTACCTCTAAACCGCAGGTGTTTCAGAGCTGGGCGTTAGGTAATCTGCCGAACCCTGAAACGTTTACCCTTCAATGTACCTTCCGATAACTTCTCCAGCGCACGTCCGGCACTTTTACGCGCAACCGCGAGGTAGGTTCGGTTATCCATCAGCTGGATTTTACCCACCGACTTGCCGTCAATGCCGCCCTCGCCGGTGAGTGCACCCAAAATATCCCCGGCGCGCAGCTTCTGCTTCTTGCCGCCGTCTATTTGCAGGGTAATCATGGGCGGTCGGGGCGGCTCCTGCCTTAAGGCCGCGCGTCCGGGCAGACGCAAGGCGTCTTGTATTGGGTCGCCACTCACTTTCAAACCCGCTACCTTGTGAGCTTCACGGGCACTGAATATCGTTAAGGCAAGGCCGCTACTACCAGCGCGGCCGGTACGACCTACACGGTGTATGTGTACTTCGGGGTCATGGGCAACCTGATAGTTGATAACCGCAGCGATATCGTCAATGTCCAAACCGCGTGCAGCGACATCTGTGGCGACCAGGACCGAAACGCTCTTATTCGCAAAGCGCACCAGCATTTCATCGCGCTCGCGCTGCTCTAACTCACCATGCAGTGCCAGCACGCTAAAGCCCCAGCCCTTGAGCTGATCATGCACTTCGCGTACTTCCTTGCGGGTGTTACAAAACACCACTGCGGATTCCGGCTGAAATTCCAGCAACAACAAGCGCAAAGCGTCGCGTCGATCATCCGTACTTTCAATTTTATAGAAATGCTGTGGGATGCTGCGCTCGTCGTGATCGGCATCGACTGTGACCATCACCGGATTATCCAGCACGCGCTTGGCAATGCCCTGAATCGAATCGGGATAGGTCGCGCTAAACAGTAATGTTTGGCGTTGCGTCGGCAGCTGGGCAATGATTTTATTCAGGGTCTCTTCAAAGCCCATATCCAGCATGCGGTCGGCTTCATCCAATACAAAGCAATCGATATCAATTGTTTTCAAGGAACCCTTGCGCAGATGCTCTTCTACGCGTCCGGGTGTGCCGACAACAATATGAGCACCGTGCTCAAGCGAGCCGAGCTGCGGCCCAAAGGGTGTGCCACCGCAGAGCGTCAGTACTTTAATATTGTGAATAGCGCGCGCAAGCTTGCGAATCTCAACCGCCACCTGGTCGGCCAATTCGCGCGTTGGGCACAGTATCAGGGACTGAACGCGAAAACGCTTCACGTCCAAGCGGTTTAGCAAGCCCAAGGCGAATGCAGCGGTTTTACCCGAGCCGGTTTTAGCCTGCGCGATTACATCACTGCCTGCCACAATTGGCGGCAGACTCTGCGCTTGAATTGGTGTCATCTCGCTATAACCCATCGACGCCAGGTTGCTCACCAGCTCGGGACGAAGCTTTAAAGAGTTAAAATCAAACTCGCTCACAGTTGCACCCCGCCGTTAAGTTCACTGCAAAGGCAGAGATTAAGCAGAAACGAGGGGTGGAACACTTGGGCCGTAAACACAGAAAAATCCTTGCTAATAGGGCACTCCAGATTGGAATTGAAGCGATGTACGCACGCCGCAGCGCGCTAATGAGTGCGGGCGGGCATTTTATCAGGGCATTGGATGAATAGCAGTCAATTTAACGAAATGGCGGAAATAGGCTGGGAAATCACCGAATCGAGACTACCTACGCCCCTCTAGTACACAAAATCGACGCTCTGCCGTTTAGGGACTACACTGATACCACCCGTGACTAGCCATTAGTGTCGCCCCAAAAAAGCACTATTAACGAAGCCAAAAAAGGGAATAAAAATATTATGAACCTTCAAAGCGCCGGGCAGCTGGCCGATGTCATCACCTCTGCCGTCACCATTTTGACTCTCGTCTATTTGGCCCTCCAAATTCGGGCAAACACTGCCTCGCAGCGCGTGGATTCGGCCCGCGCATCACAGGCACAAACCGGTACCTACGTTGGTATCCTGGCCCAATGTAAAGAGAACTCGAGAGTCTTTCGCGTTGGCCTAGACGATATTTCGGCTCTGGACGCGGACGAGCAGTACCAATTTTTCTTTTTGTTTGGCTTGATAGCCGCCGGTGCAGCACATACTTATAAAGAGCACAAACTCAAAATGATTGACGAGGATGATTTTCAAAGGCAAATAAGAACTCCCGTCGAATGGCTTAAAACGCCGGGCGGCCGCATCTTCTGGCAGATCAATTCAGCCTCATTCGCAAACGACTTTGCTCAGCTAATAGAAAAAAGGCTCGCGGCCTAAGTTCTGCGCTTAATATCGCTTAGTGCTTTGGATCAATCAGCTAAAGCACGGGCGCTCGGCTTGCGGTTGCTTGAGCGGCAGCAAGATGCGAGTTCTCGCCAATCTCTCTAATTTTTAGCAGCAAAGCGTCGCGGTCGTCGTAGCTCAAACCCACAGTCGGAATGGGTGCTAAAAAACGAACAACAATTTTTCCGGGCCGAATCTTCCACTCGCCTGGCGGCATACATTTGCGACTTCCGGATATATACAAAGGGTGAATAGGTGCCTGCGCGCTAATGGCCATAACCACCGGCCCTTTTTTATAGGGATTTAGTTCACCATCAGTACTGCGCTTGCCTTCAGCCGACAGATAGACCAAGCCACCCTGCGCCACGAACTGCGCGGCCTTTTCGATCTGGCGCTTAGCCTGTGCTGGCCATTGCCGAACAACGACCCAGCCCAAAATAAAAGATACCCAGCCAAAGAAGGGAATCAGGGCATATTCAAGATTCCATATCGACATGAAGCGCTCATTTAGCCCTGCGTAGCCCACCGTCGGGTCAATAAGGCTTTGCTGGTTGAGTCCGACAATAACACCGCCATTCTTGAGCTGATCTCGTCCGCCCTCATAGTGAGCCTCTATCTCTACACCAAAGATGCGCAGCACAATCTGATTCCAGGCTCGCACAATTCGCCACCCTCCCCTCGTGGAAAACGGTGCCAGGAGTAAGGCGCCACCCAGAAGCGGAACCATAAGCGCGGTAACCAGTGTGTAGCGCAAAATTTGAGAAAGCGTTTCCATGCCGGAATCTAGTGACGTAGTGTTTCAGCACCATCGCGTAGGGAATCGCGGCAGATGCTGGAGTAGGAAATCATCGACATAGTCGCGCTATCCTTATCTTGTTCTTATAATTTTTTCACACTACGCCCACAGGGGCGGAAAT
>JBFJTG010000037.1:0-25537 GCA_041625575.1 Litorivivens sp. | reverse complement strand
GAGCTGGAGTTCGTAAGCGCTTATTCAGCTGCTCAAGCGCGAAGCCTGATTATGGAACACCCCGACGTTGCGATAATCCTGCTTGACGTGGTCATGGAGACTGACGATGCGGGCCTGCAGTTTGCTCGCTTTGTCAGACAGGATATGGGCAACCAGTTCGTTCGCATTATCCTTCGTACCGGTCAGCCCGGTATGGCGCCTGAACGTCAGGTGATGAAAGTTTTCGACATCAATGATTACCGCGCGAAGACTGAATTGACGCAGGATCGTTTGTACACCGTGATGCAGACCGCACTCGCCTCCTATCGGGACATGGCAGCGTTGGCCCGCAGTCGACGCCAGTTGGTGGGCATCGTCGACGAGCTGGATAAATTGTCGGAAATAGGCTCAGAGTATGTTCGCCAGCCGTTAAAGGAAGTTCTGACAACGGCGCAGAGGCTTCAGAGTCAGTTACAAGCCGATCTGTCACCCGAACATTTGCGTATGTTTGAAAAGATTTGCTCCCTTACAACGGATATATATCTTCGGGTTGATGACCTTGTTCGTTTGACGGAAACAGGAAATTTCAACGACGCGCGCTCCTTGCTGGATATGAATGAGCTTGTGAGCGATGCGATATCGGCGCTTGCTCAGGAAATATCGGACTCCGGAGCGAGCGTGCGCGCTGACAATCTGCCTGCTGTTACCGGCAGCCGGCGGCAGTTATCGCAACTAATGACAAATTTACTGTCCAATGCCCTTCAATTTCGCGCTGAACTCGCTCCTGAGATTCGTATTGGATGCAGCCGGCAGGGTGATTATTGGTGTTTCCACGTTGACGACAACGGTATCGGAATACCCGTGGAGGATAGGCAATCTGTATTTTCCCTGTTTCGGCGGAGCGGCCAGAATCAGTCCGCAGTCGGTAGCGGAATCGGGCTCAATATCTGTCGCAAGGTAGTTCGCTGGCACGGTGGTGAAATTCGGATTGATGAGAGCCCGTCGGGGGGCACCCGCATAGAGTTTACTTTGCCGGTTACAGATTCATGAAGCTTGTTGGCGAGAACGACAAGGGAGGGCGGTCGATGAATGGAGCCGTCAGAAGACGAAAGGAATTTTTCGCCCAATTGGCTTTGCTGACCAATGACGCTCTGCATAGTACGCGCCAGCATGGCCTTATACTCTTTGATATAGATGCCTTTAGATTTGTAAATGCCAGCAGTGGTTATCCCGCTGGTGACTATTTGATCCGGCTGCTGGAAGAGCACCTTATGGTCTCGGTGCCTTACGGTCATATTTGCGCCAATCTTGGTGCCGGCAGTTTTGCCATTCTGGCACCGAATACAGAGTTGAGCGATATTACTGAGCTGGAATCCACTATCCGCCAGTCTGTGCGTGAAAGGGAGTTTCGCTGGCAGGAAAATTGTTTCCACATAACGTTGTCGGCCGGTGTTACCTTGTTGCTCGATAGTGATAATGACGAAAGTGTGCCCTTTTCCAGAGCAGAGCTCGCTTTATTTCAAGCCAAAGCGCAGGGCTCTGATAGCGTTAAGTTTGGTCAAGCGCCGGCACCAGCGGGTAAAGTTGTAGTATCGAGTTGGGCGCCAAAAATACACCATGCTTTTCTCCATGATGGTTTTCAACTCTGGTTGCAACCTGTTGTCGATGTGGTTTCCGGGGAAACGGTGTTTGTTGACGTGACTTATACCCTGAATGCGGATGGGGAGCAGGTTCAATTAGAGGCCTTTAAGGATGAAATTATTGCGATGGGTATGGCCGTCACTCTGGATCGTTGGCTAATCCGGAAGTTGCGTGATTACTTGTTATCCGCTGCAGGGGCCGAATACACGCGCTTTGTATTCAGGCTGTCCCCAGCCTCGGTAAAATCCTTGGAGTTCTCGAAATTCCTGAAAGCGGAATTGGGTTCACACCCCGCCTTGTGTTCCTCTTTGGGGCTCGCGCTACCATTCCGGGGCGCGCTTGCTGACTTTGAAAACTTGCGCGAATTTTCGGAAAGTTTTCGGGATATGGGCCTGCCGATTTTGTTAGACGAATTTGGTGAGGGTGCTGATTCACTTTTACAATTAGCGAGTTTTACAGCTGACTACGTTCGCCCGGCGGCTCGGTGGTTTTCAGGAAGTGGCGGGTCGCACAGTGAGATGGTGTCGGTATTGGCCAAGCTTATCGGGGCATCTCAAAAGCAGGCGCTCGGACTGGGTGCTGATTCCACTGCTGACGTAGAAAAACTGAATCGACAAGGATTTACTCTGGCGCAAGGCGCGCTCTATCCGGCCGTTCGCAGCTGAGTTTGCTAACCGGTTTTGGCCAAAGTGGCTGGTAGGGAATTCAGCTTCACCAGCTCTGCGTGAAGCCTGTCGAGCAAGAGTTCTGCGTGAGTAATGCGCTTAACGCCGTTTAGCAGCAGCGCCGCTTGCGGATAGTAAAGCTTGAGATAACCTAGCCACTGCTTAACCGGCCCGCAGGCATGTTTCGGGTTGCAGGTGTGTAGCAGTGACAACTGAAAGCCCTGCAGTAATTCCACTATTTCTGGCCACGTCAGGGGCGGAGCCCCGAATTTTATCTGGGACGCCAAGCCCGGGTTTGCCAGCAAACCGCGACCTAACATAACGTCCTGGCAAAGGCTCAATTCCCGGCAGCGCGCGTAGTCTGAGGGCGTCCAGACTTCGCCGTTGGCAATGAGCGGAAGATCTACCTGCGTTTTTAATTCGGCTATTTTGTGCCAATGGGCGGGGGGCTTGTAGCCTTGGGCTTTGGTGCGGGCGTGTACCACCAGTTCGCTGGCGCCCGCTTGCGCAATGGCATTGCCAAGCTCTAAAAGATAATCACTGTGCTCGTAGCCTAGTCGTATTTTTACGCTGAGCGGTATCTCGCAGGGCAAAGCCTGTCGTACAGCGCTAACAATCTGGTGAATGAGTTCCGGTTCGTCGAGTAATATGGAGCCACCACGGTGCTTATTTACCGTTTTCGCGGGGCAGCCGAAATTGAGATCAATACCCGCCGCACCTAGTTGTGCCGCTCTGGCAGCATTCTCGGCTAAAGCATGCGGTTCGCTGCCGAGTAACTGAAGGTAGACCGGCGTGCCTGAGGGCGTGCGGCTATTGCTTCGGAGCTCGGGGCAGTAGCGATAAAACACGCGCGGCGGTAGAAGCTGAGTCGTCACTCTGACGAATTCGGTTACACAGCGGTCGATGCCGCCCACAGCTGTGAGAAGCGCCCGCATGCGCGCGTTAACAACGCCTTCCATTGGAGCTAGGATTAGTTTCATTCGACACCGCGTATAGACGCGCGCGAGTATAACGCAAATGACCTTTGGATCAGAGTCGCTCACTGGCCTCGTCGACTGGGTTCGCGATCACCAAAATTGCGGTTGTGTAGTTTAAGCCACTGAATTAAATAGATTTTGTAGTTAATTTACTTGGGTGAACTTGCTCTGCTCTTGTTGCTGGCTTCATCGCATCTCTGTAAAGTGGACGGCCCGCGTCGTCGTCAAGTTAAGCGTTAATTGCCGAAGAGGTTGCCCGCAATGTCATATGCTTTGTTGGAACAAGGCTTGGAACTCATGTACTACGGCATGGGTACGGTTATTGTATTTCTCTCCTTATTGGTCGTCGTCACCGGCTTGATGTCCCGTGTAGCTCAGAAACTCGAGCGCCCCGACCTCGGCGTGCATACCCGCAGTCGTCAAGGCGGAGCGCTTGCCGCCGGGCCAAGCCCGGAGCTTGTGGCGGCGATCACGGCCGCCGTGCACGAGCACCGAAAGACCCATTTCCATTGAAAGAGGTGAGTGAGTTCAATGAGGCTCACTGGCACATGAGTTTGTTTTGTGAAAATGAAAATTGATCAGGGAACTTTGTCATGACCGAAAACAAGAAACCACTTGGTATTACCGAAGTGGTTTTGCGCGACGCGCACCAGTCACTTTTTGCCACCCGCATGCGTCTCGACGACATGTTGCCGATTGCTGCAAAGCTCGACCGGGTTGGATTTTGGTCACTGGAAACCTGGGGAGGCGCAACCTTCGATGCCTGTATTCGCTATCTGGGAGAAGACCCCTGGGAGCGTATTCGCGAGCTGAAGAAGGCAATGCCAAATACACCCCAGCAAATGTTGTTGCGGGGCCAAAATATTCTTGGCTATCGTCATTATGCCGATGACGTTGTTGAGCGCTTCGTTGAGCGTGCTGCGGTAAATGGCGTCGACGTTTTCCGGGTGTTCGATGCGATGAATGATGCGCGAAACCTCGAAACGGCCCTTATGGCAATTCGTAAGGTGGGCAAGCACGCCCAGGGAACCATTTCCTACACCGTGAGTCCTGTTCACACCGTCGATAGTTGGGTGGAGCTTGCGAAAACGCTGGAAAATATGGGCGCGGAGTCTATCGCAATCAAGGATATGGCGGGCCTGCTGAAACCCTATGTTGCGTTCGAGCTAGTGAGCAAATTAAAGCAGGCCTTGTCCGTTCCTGTGCATATGCACTGTCATGCGACAACGGGCTTATCGACGGCGACCGCACTGAAAGCGATAGAAGCCGGAGTCGATAATATCGATACCGCGATTTCTTCAATGAGTATGACCTATGGGCATTCGCCGACCGAATCAGTTGTTGCCATGTTGCAGGAAACAGATCGCGATACCGGCCTGGATTTGGCCTTGCTCGAAGATATAGCGGCCTATTTTAGACAGGTTAGGAAGAAGTACGCAAAATTTGAAGGTGCCCTGAAGGGAGTCGACTCGCGTATTTTGGTTGCCCAGGTGCCTGGCGGGATGCTCACCAATATGGAAAGCCAGTTGAAAGAGCAGGGCGCCGCCGATCGCCTCGACGAGGTTTTACTGGAAATCCCGACGGTAAGAAAAGAGCTCGGCTATCTTCCTCTGGTGACGCCGACATCACAAATTGTGGGCACTCAAGCTGTATTGAATGTCCTTACCGGCGAGCGTTACAAGTCTATCGCCAAGGAAACTGCAGGCGTTCTCAAGGGAGAATACGGCGCAACCCCGGCCCCGGTTGATACAGCCTTGCAAAACCGGGTGCTTGAGGGCGCTAAGCCCATCACCTGCAGGCCTGCAGATCTGCTTGACCCGGAACTGGACGAACTCACCAAAGAGCTAAGAAAGCACGCCGAAGCCAAGGGCATAGTACTCAGCTCCGGAGAAGGTGAAATTGACGATGTGCTCACCTACGCGCTGTTTCATCAGATTGGCTTGAAGTTTCTGGAAAATCGCGGCAACCCCGATGCCTTTGAGCCGGTACCGACGGGAGAGGCTGCGCCTGCTCCCTCTGCGCCCAGGCAGGCAGGCGGCGAAGCGGTTTATACCGTAACTGTTTCCGGTCAGCAGTATGTTGTGCAGGTTGCCGAAGGTGGCGATATATCCTCGGTGGTGCCCGCCGCCGCAGCCACACCGCAAGCAACGCCAGTAAAGAGTGGGGGAGGACAGACGATAGGGGCGCCACTGGCGGGCAATATTATGCGCATTAATGCTGCAGTGGGCGACCATCTGGAGGCGGGGTATGTGGCCATTATCCTAGAAGCCATGAAGATGGAAACAGAAATTCGAGTACCCAGCGCTGGCACAGTTGCCGCTGTGAAAGTGGCGGTGGGTGACAGCGTGGCAGTGGGTGATGTTTTATTGGAAATGCAGTAGGCGGAGTAAGCTCAATGGATAATTTTCTGCGCCTATGGCAGGACTCAGGCTTGGCCAATATTGCTCCCGGACAGCTTGTGATGATTGGCATCTGTTTTTTGCTGTTGTATCTGGCCATCAACAAGGGTTTTGAACCCCTGTTATTGGTGCCCATTGGCTTCGGTGGAATTCTCGCCAATATTCCGGCTGCCGGACTCGCTTATTCTGCGGTAGAGAATGCCGTACTGGCGGCTAATCCGGATGTTCTTTTCTTATTGGCTGAAGCCCTGCAAATGGGGGAGTGGGTCGCGCCCAAGGAAATTCTTGGGGCCTACCATCAGGCCTCGGCGGCGATTCATCGTGATGCGATCGATGTGGCGCTTGATGCGGGCTACAGTAACGGCATGCTTTACAATTTTTATGAGGTCGCTATTGGTAGCAGCGCCGCGCCCTTGATTATATTTATGGGCGTGGGCGCGATGACCGACTTTGGTCCTCTGCTCGCCAATCCCAGAACACTGTTTTTAGGTGCTGCCGCTCAATTTGGGATATTTGCCACTGTGCTTGGCGCCGTCGGCTTGACCGCGCTCGGCTGGATGGATTTCAGTCTTGCCGAGGCCGCCGCAATCGGCATAATCGGCGGGGCTGACGGGCCTACAGCGATTTATGTTGCCAGTGTATTGGCACCGGATTTACTCGGCGCGATCGCCGTGGCGGCCTATTCCTATATGGCGCTGGTGCCATTAATTCAGCCCCCGATTATGCGTGCGCTGACCAGCGAGGCTGAGCGAAAAATCGAGATGGTGCAGCTGCGTGCGGTCGGTAAGCGTGAAAAAATATTCTTTCCCCTCTTGCTGCTGATTATGGTGGCCCTGCTGCTGCCGGCGGCGGCGCCTTTGCTGGGTATGTTTTGCTTCGGTAATTTAATGCGCGAGTGCGGCGTCGTAGACCGCCTTTCGGATACAACGCAAAATGCCCTCATTAATATCACCACTATTTTCCTGGGACTGTCGGTCGGTTCCAAATTGAGCGCCGATAAGTTTCTCGACATGAATACACTCGGCATTCTCCTGCTGGGCGTCGTGGCCTTTAGCATCGGCACGGCCTCCGGGGTGCTTATGGCGAAATTGATGAACCGATTTTCGACTCAGGCGATTAACCCTTTAATCGGATCGGCGGGCGTCTCGGCGGTGCCGATGGCTGCGCGCGTGTCGAACAAGGTTGGCCTTGAGGCCAACCCCCAAAACTTCCTTTTAATGCACGCCATGGGGCCGAATGTCGCCGGGGTTATTGGCTCGGCAGTTGCGGCCGGGGTGATGATAACGCTGGTGAGTGGCTGACTACCTTCGCAGGCAAAAGCTCAGTAAACTGTTGCCATTTGTGGGGGGATGTTGATGACAGTCCAAAGGCTGGGGGTGTTGGCGGTATTCTTGCTGGGGCTGTTCGCGGCCCTGCTGCTGACTGCCGTGCAAGAACAGCGTGATTTCGTTAGCGACATGCCAATGACGGCTGACGAAGCAGCACTTTTTGCTGAGGATGATGCCGAATCCTTTGGAGAAGAGCCACTGGAAGCTTCTTCGAGTTCAGCCGCAGAACATTTGTTAGCGATCCGCGAAGGGAAGGGCGGGCACAGCGAGGCCCTAATCGCGAGTGGTGGTAGCGCGCGCTACTATCTTCGTGGCGAGCGCTTGTCGGGCAGTTCATCAGAAGTGGTTCAAATACTGGATAACGCGGTATTACTCAGAAGGGGCCAGGTATATGAGCTCCTGTGCTGTGCCCTTGAATCATTCGATAGCTCAGGCGAGTCCGTCGCCCCCGGTATTCTGGATTTGCGGGCACAGCCGGCAACAACCCTCAGGGCTCGAAGCTATCACACCAGATTGTATCAAAACCCCTTTTCCCTAATCGGTGCAGTTGAGATCGAAACGGTGGAGCGCGGCGGCAATCGCCACTATCGCGTTTTTCCGGGTAGCGATTTCAAAGCATTCGTCGATTTTGGCTTGCAGGCCGGTGACATCATACTGGGAGTGAATGGTATCGATTTGGCCGAAAAGAAGGCGATCCCCAAGTTGTTCGGAGCCTTGGCCAGTGCATCGCATATTGCTGTTACCTTGCTACGTGAAGGGCAGGAAATGGTTGTGTTACTGGCGCTGGACGATAGCAGTCATAAAACCGAACTCGTGAAAAAAACGCTACTGTGATGTTCTGCCAAGCATTGGCGGAACGCACTGCCTATCAATTGGAATATGGAAGTCGTCATGTCTCACTTTCCAGCTTTTCGTAATAGTCGCGGTTTTGCCACCGTCAAAATTTTGTTGCTGACATTAGTCGCGCTTGTCGTGGTGGGAGTCGTTGCCTTTCAGCGCTTTGTAGCGCCGCAAGTGGGCAACTTTAGCGTTATGCTTAACGCCATTACGGGTAGCGGTATTGAAACGCCGGAGGAGTCTACACTTCTGCAGACGCTCGATATCGATGAGCGGCTGGAGCTGAATATTTTCGCTTCAGATCTGCCTAATGCCCGCTGGCTGCAAGTTACGAGTTCTGATGATGTTTTGGTTTCCCGGCCACGTAAGGGCGATATTGTCTTGCTCAAGGCCGACAGCGATGGCGATGGTCGCTCGGATGGCCGCGAAACGGTAATTTCGGAACTTAATATGCCCCATGGCATCGCCCTTATAGAGGGTTGGCTGTATGTCGCCGAGCAGGACGCAATCGGGAGACTGCGCTTCGATGCCCGGACAGGCCGCTCCGAGGGCGAATATCAGCGTCTACTTAGTGGCCTTCCGGGCGGTGGTAATCACTGGGCCAAGAATTTGGCGCTGGGGCCGGACGGCTGGCTCTATTTCAATGTCGGCTCCAGCTGCAATGTGTGTATTGAAGGCGATGAGCGGCGTGGCACCTTGATGCGAGTGAAGCCCGATGGCAGCGAGGCCCATATCTACGCCACTGGGCTGCGAAACTCTACCGGTTTTGACTGGGCGCCTTGGAACAAGGCGCTCTATGCGGGTGATATCAGCCGGGACCTCCTGGGTGACGATTATCCCGTCGATGAGCTAAATCAGATCGTTGAAAATGGCTTCTATGGCTGGCCTTTTGTTAACGCCTTTGGTGATAGTGACCCGGACTATGGCGATAAGCTCCCTTCCGGTCGCAAGCCTATCTCGCCCGTATTTGGTATTCCGGCTCACACGACTCCGCTGGGCCTGCATTTTCTGCAACACCCGCGTTTGCAGGAGGTATTTCCGCGTTCCGCGTTTGTGGCCCTGCACGGTTCCTGGAATCGTTCGGTTCTCGACGGCTATAGGCTAATGCTCCTGCAGTGGGATGCTCAGGGGCTGGTTAGTTCACAGGCTCTGCTCGACGGATTTTGGAATGGCTCTCAGATCATTGGGCGTCCGGTTGACATTGAAGAAGATAGCCGCGGAGCGCTTTACCTGTCAGATGACTATGCCGGTGCAGTCTATAGGCTCCAACTTAAACGTCGCGATTGAGATATGAGGCGTTGGTGGGCAAATAGGGTCTCTGAGCTTGGCCGTTTCTGCAATCTGTGTGTCACCTAAACGAATGTTATAATCCTGCCCTTAACCGAGTGGTGAGTGAGCAAAACGGAGATCGGAATGAGTGATTTTAAAAAGTGGGAGTGTGTTATTTGTGGCTTCATTTATGACGAGGCTCTGGGACTCCCGGACGACGGCATTGCAGCAGGTACCAAGTGGGAAGATGTACCTGAGGACTGGGAATGTCCGGATTGCGGTATCAGTAAATTCGACTTTGATATGATAGAAGCCTGATTTACCGCGCTTGTAGCGAGGGCTTTGCGAAACCTTAAGCCTAACGTTACGGGTGTTCAAGCTTTCCGGTAGCAAAGTGGCACACTGTGCTTTAATGTTGCCTCTTATGGTGTTTCGAAAATGACCACATGGAGTTGGCAAATGTATCGAAATCTGATGACCTTAGTGGTGCTCGCCTTACTGGCGGGCTGCGCGCCGGAAGTCGGTAGTGAGGCATGGTGTAAGGACCTGGATAGCAAGCCCAAGGGTGAGTGGACGGGTAATGAAGCCAAGGATTACGCCAAAAACTGCATCTTCTAGTGCTAGTGGAATTGAACAAAAAAGCGCTCTTTTGGGCGCTTTTTTACGTTTGTGTGCAGCAAAAGTCTCCCGATTCAACTCCTGATGCTCTAAGCTTGTAGCATGTTTTCGAGTCGCGCATTTAGAACAATGTGCAGGAGTAGTGAAGTGAGAGCTGTGTTTGCGAGAGTAGTCGTTGCTGCTAGCTTGCTGGTTATGGTGCCTGTTGCGGCCTTGGCAAGTGATACATTGCGGCAGCGAGTCGAGGCCGTCGTTGCCGGGCACTCGGTCGAAGCCGCCGGCGAGGCCCTGCTGGCACGAATTGCGCTGTCGAATTTTTACCTGCAGCGAAACTATACGCTGGCGTGGTCCCGCGCCGAGCATCGGGAAGCCTTTCTTCAAGCGCTCAGCGATATCCATGCCAGCGGTTTAGACCCTGCCGACTACCATGAGCGCGCTCTGGCGAAATTAGAGCCAAGCCAGGACCGTGCCCTAACGCCAGAACAAATCATAGACCGCGATCTTCTGTTTACCGACGGATTTCTGCTGTTGGCCTCACATCTGTTAGAGGGCAAAGTGAACCCGGAGACCATCGATGCCGAATGGCTGGCGAACCGTCGCCAGCGCGTGATTGAACCCCTACTGACCCTCGCGCTGACGAATTCCGACATTGACGATGTGCTCCAGACCTTGCAGCCCCAGCAGGCGGGCTATCGCAAGCTGATCGACGCGCGGACGCGCTTGTTGGCCTATACCACGCAGCCGTGGCCCGAGATTGTCGGCGGGCCATTGCTCAAGCCCGGCGGCAGCGATCCGCGAGTTCCAGCGATCCGGGAACGGTTGCGAGTATATGCTGCCATGGGTATTGGCGATGGTGTTAGCGCTATCGAAGGCAGCTCTCCACTCGGTTCGGCCGAGCAGCAGTTAGCTGAAAGGAGTCGCCCGGAATACTACGACCCCGAGCTCGTTGCTACCGTACGGGTCTTTCAGGAGCGGCACGGGCTGGATTCGGATGCCGTGATCGGTACAGGCACACTGGCGGCGCTGAATTTCTCCCCGGCGAATCGCATTAATCAGATTGATGTCAATCTGGAGCGTTGGCGCTGGTTGCCTGACGATCTGGGAGAGTCGCATATTCTTGTGAATATTGCGGCCTTTGAACTAGTAGTCGTTAAGCAAAATACGGTGTATAAACGCCACCGCGTTATTGTGGGGCGGCCCTTCCGGCGCACTCCGGTATTCAGTGACAAGATTCGTTATATTGTATTCAACCCGACTTGGACGGTGCCGAAGACGCTACTGATTCAGGATAAAATCCCTGAGATCATTCGCGATCCGTCTTATGTAAGACGTCTGGGTTTCAAAATTTATAGAGGTTGGGGGGCGGATCGCACGGAGATTAGCCCGGAGTCTATCGATTGGAAAACGGTTTCCCGGCGGAATTTCCCATACCAACTGGTACAAGATCCCGGTCCGCAGAATGCGCTGGGGCAGGTGAAATTCATGTTCCCCAATAAATTCGATATCTATTTGCATGACACGCCGTCGCGCGAGTTGTTTAGCAAGTCGGAGCGATCCTTCAGCTCGGGCTGTATTCGGGTTGAGACCCCCTTGGAGCTTGCAGGGTATTTGCTCGCGGACGTACCGGGATGGGACGATGCAAACATACAGCGCGTTGTTCAGAATCAAAAACTGGCGACTGTTTATTTGAAAAAGCCGATGCCGGTGCATATGCAATATTGGACTGCGTGGGTAGATGACGACTCTCGCCTGCAGTTTCGTAAAGATTTGTACGAGCGAGACCTGCGACTGCAAGAGGCTTTGTATTCGCACCTGGCTCCAACTTCACCTTAAGTCTTTGCCGACTTTCTCTCCGGAGGATTGTTTTCCATGCCGATAAAATCCCGTTTCGTGAGGCTCTGCCTCACGATGTGGCTCGCATTGCCATTCACAGTTGCTATTGGCGAGCCCTTTGATAAGGGCAGGGCGGCGATTTCGGTAGACCTTAATGGCAGAACCTCAGGCTATCGTGAGTTTTTTACGACGGCCTTACCGACGGAAAAAGTATCAGTAAAAATAGTGCGTAAAGAGCAGGGCGGCGATTACACCTTGTTTCTTGATGACCGTCTAATCAAGTCGGAGTCGCCCGGGCTCTGGCGTGTGACGGCTCCCGGCAAGCCGGGCAATAGTCTGCTGAAGATAAAGCGGGCAAAGGATGGCAGCGAAGCCATGCGAATTGTATTGTTTACGATGGTGCCGGCCACTCAGGTTAACAAGAGCGGCGTGCTGAATAATTACCGTATAGGTCATTATCCGAGTAAGCCCTACAAGGGTTTGGCTTCCTATGCGCCGCCGCGTGGCTACATCGAAGTGACTGAAGCAAACCGATCTTTGAAAATCGCGCCACACTTTACCCTTGAGCAATTCTTATGCAAGCAAGTTAGCGGATATCCGAAATATCTTGTACTGCGCCCCGGCTTGCTTGCGAAGCTTGAGGATCTGCTGGCAGACGTCAACGAACGGGGTATTCGGGCAGACAGTTTTCATGTCATGAGTGGATACCGCACACCTTATTACAACGCCGCAATCAGAAATGTAGAAAACAGTCGTCATGTGTGGGGCGGAGCGGCTGATATCTTTATTGATTCGAATCCCGTTGACGGGATGATGGATGACCTGAACGGAGACGGCAAAATAGACAAAGCCGATGCGATGCTCTTATATAATTGGGCGGATACCTTTGTTAGGCACTACAAGCGACCTGATCTTGTGGGGGGAGTGGGGGCCTATGGGAGTAACGCAAGTCATGGTCCCTTCGTGCATATCGATGTGCGGGGGCAGAAAGCACGCTGGGGGGCTGAATAGCGCCCCCTATCTCTACTAAAACTAAAAGCTAGTACCCTGAAAGAGTCGCGTAGCGATCGCGGTGAAAGCCGCTGTCGCCCAGCAACTGGATTGCCATCCGTGAGCGCTTCAGGAAAAAGCCTATCTCCAGCTCATCGGTTACGCCGATACCGCCGTGCATCTGTACCGCTTCATTGGTAACCAAAAAGTACAGATCATTTAAAGTGGCTTTGGCGAGACTTGCCATTTGGCCGAGATCCGCGCGACCTTCGTCAATCGCACTAAAGGCATCCAGAACCACCGATTTAGCGAGCTCAATTTCGGTATACATATGCGCGGCGCGGTGTTTGAGCGCCTGAAAGCTCCCGATTTTCACACCAAATTGTTCGCGCTCTTTCAGGTAGGCTACGGTGCGTTCAAAGCACTCGAGTACGCCACCCAGCATCTCTGCTGCCAGACAAATACGGCCACGATCGAGAGTCGGTTCCAGTACTTGCCAGCCTTCGTCGACTTCGCCAATCACGCTATCGTTGGTGACACTCACCTGGTCAAAGTCGATATCGGCTATGGCACGACTGTCCGCCATCCAACGTCGTGAGCGGGATACCCCTGCGGTACTTGCATCAACGAGAAATAGCGTAATGCCCTTGGTGTCGCCCGTCTTACCGCTGGTGCGCGCCGCTACAATCAGTTTTTCAGCGCTGGCGCCGTCAGGCACGGATACTTTTGTTCCGCTTAGCTGGAATCCGCCGTCTGTTTTTTCAGCCTTAAGCGCAAGGTTGGCCGGGCGGTGGTGACTGGATTCTTCAAGCGCCAGCGTCACAGTGGTTTTACCACCAGCGATTGCGGGTAGCAGGGCCTGCTTTTGCTGCTCGCTACCACCAGCAATAATGGCCGAGGCACCGAGCACGACGCTTGAGAAAAGCGGGGATGCGGTTAGTCTGCGACCACTTTCTTCCAGTACGGCTCCGAGTCCCATGAAACCGAAATCGAGTCCGTCGTAGGCTTCAGGCAGTGTGATACCCGCCCAGCCCAGTTCAACCATTTGTTGCCACAAAGTCTCGTCGTAGCCTAACTCGTCTTTGCTATCGCGTAATTTGCGCAGCGCTTCGACTGGTGCATGAGTATTCAGGAACTCACTTGCAGTATCCTTGAGCAGACGCTGTTCTTCGTTTAATACCAATGGCATGCTAATTCTCTCCTGAGACCAGACTTTATTCCGGTAAACCCAATATGCGTTTGGCAATAATATTCAACTGCACTTCCGAGCTGCCGCCTGCAATCGACATCGCCTTGGAAAACAGCCAGCCCCGCGTAACGGCTATTTCATCGCTGCTAAATTTGTCGCCTTCCCAGCCTAGCGCCTGAGTACCCATTAGGGCGAGCAATAACTCATCTTTGGTTTTGCCTGTCTCGGTGCCCACATATTTCATAATTAAGGGAATTGTGCCGTCGCCGGTACCTGCGACGCGTTCTTCAAAGGAGCGGAAGTGCGTTAGGCCGAGGGCGCGAAAACTCATTTCGTGTCTCACCAACTGATCGCGCAGGGCGTAGTCTGCAATCTTGCCATGCTGGTCTTTACCGACGTACTGGCTCGCAGCCATCACTGGCGTGATATTGGGCCCGTTAGTGTCCTGTGTCTCTGACATGAGCTTGCGTTCGTGCTTGAGCAAGGCTTTGGCAACAGACCAGCCCTTGTTGAGTTCTGCGACAAGATTCTCTTTCGGCACTTTGACGTTGTCGAAAAAGGTTTGGCAAAACTCGGATTCGCCACTGATAAGCTCAATAGGAGAAACACTCACACCGGGAGAGGCCATGTCGATCAGTAGAAAGCTAATGCCTTCCTGCTTCTTGGCATCGGGATCAGTGCGGACCAGACAAAAAATCCAGTCGGATTTGTCGGCGTTGGTTGTCCAGATTTTACTGCCATTGACGAGGAAGTGATCACCCTTGTCTTCGGCCTTGCATTGCAGGCTGGCAAGATCGGAGCCGGCGCCAGGTTCGGAATAGCCTTGGCACCAGCGGATTTCACCGCGGGCTATCTTGGGGATATGTTCTTTTTTCTGAGCCTCGTTGCCGTATTCGAGTAACGCGGGCCCCAGCATCCAGATCCCCAAGTCCAGCAAAGGTGCGCGGCAACCCAGGGCTTTCATTTCTTCCTTTAAAATCTTGGCTTGCTGTTCATTCAGTCCGCCGCCACCGTACTCGCTTGGCCAGTCGGGAACAGTCCAGCCCTTATCGCGCATGCGCTCAAACCATAATTTGGCGTCAGCACTGGGGAAGGTTTGATTGCGGCCAGCCCAAACCTGCTCTTCGCGGCTAGAGGGGGTGCGCATGGACTCGGGGCAGTTGGCCTGTAGCCATTCGCGAACTTCCTGACGGAATGCTTCTTGCGCGTCCACCGTGGGCCTCCTTATGAGTAAATTTGCACGAAAAAATGGTGAGCAAAGCTTAGCGAAGACCGGCGCAAACTCAAGGGTGAATCACGGCAGTTTTGTTGACAATTTCGGTCAGTAAGGCGTCATGATATGGCTGCCAAGTCCTGCGCCCCAGTATCTGACGGTGTTTTGCAGGCCGCTCCACGAGATACTGTCCGCTTGCGCAAGCGCAGCAATTTGAGGTGTGACATTCAGGGTCTCATTGCAGTGGGCCATCAGGGGCTCGCCGCTCAGGCTGTCGTTGAGGGAGAAATCTATGAGCACGGAGGTGTTGCTGTTGTCTTCGTCGATCACGACGTCATTGATATGAATGTTTAGCTCCACGACCTGCCGGCCCGCACGTTTGCTGCTGCGCCATCCCAGGCGCTCTTGCCAGTCCTGTTCGATGGTGTGCTTGAAGGTGGTTTCCAATTTGGCTTGCTCGTCTTCGGACAGCGGGCGACCATTGTCGACGTACACAGGATTGACGATGACGTAGCTGTAGGGGTCAAAGCTGGTATTGCTAGCGATTAGCAGAGAATTGGAGCCAGCGCCGATTGCGTGGCCACCCCTGAGCTTACAGTCCGGAGTCTTTGCGCTTAATTCCGGTGCTAACGCGAGGGTGCCAAGAATTGCGGCAAAGCCGATGACTTTGTAGAGACCGGTTATTATCGGCATATGCTTATCCTCGTTAATTATCTTGTTATAGCTGGAGGAGAAAAGGTACAAGAAGTTGTACCTCGCTGGCTTGACCCACTTCACAGTCATGGGCAATGCTGTGTGGCTTTTCAGGCGCCGCTTGGCGGCGCGAGTTCCCTTGGAGAACATAATTAAATGAAGCGATTTGAAGATAGGGTGGTACTGGTGACCGGTGCCGCTTCTGGTATTGGCCAGGCTGCAGCGCAGCGAATGGCTCAGGAAGGTGGGAAAATTTACTGTACTGACATCAATGAGAGCGCGTTGGAGGAAGCGGTTGCTGCCATCAAAAAGGCTGGCGGTGAGGCAACGGCGCGCAAACTGGATATCAGTTCCGAAAGCGACGTAAACGCCTGCGTTCAGGCTTGTATAGAGACCTACGGCAAGCTGGATGCCGTGGTGAATATGGCGGGTATCCTGCGCTTCGACAACTGTCACGAATTGGAACTGGCAAACTGGCAGCGCGTGATCGACGTCAATCTGACAGGGACCTTCCTGTTGTGCAAGGCCGTGTTGCCGGAATTGCTGAAGACGAAAGGCAATATAGTCAACGCCGCTTCAACGGCTTCCCTGAGCGGGTTGCCCTGGGGAACGGCCTATGGAGCGTCTAAAGGTGCAGTATTGGCCATGACACGAACTATAGCCGTGGAGTATGCCAAGCGTGGAGTACGCGCCAATTGCGTTTGCCCCGGTGATATATCAACCAATATGGCGGCGAATGTCAGTTTCCCTGCCGATGCAGATTTTGACCTGCTAGCGCGAATTAGCTCGCTGACGGGCCCCAAGGAGCCGAAGGTCGTTGCCGGCGTTATTGCGATGCTAGCATCTGAAGATGGGATTCACATTACCGGCGAACATATCCGGGTAGACGGCGGCACGCTGTCGTAGTGAGCCCTGATTTTAGCTCGAAAACGCGCCGGGTTGGCGCGTTTTTGTTTTGGGTGCTAAGGTCACAGAAAAAACGTGACCGCCATGAACGAGAATTCTGCTTATAGGGCGTCTTTTTCAGCCGAACATCGTATTGTACGAGTTCGCTTTGTCATGTATCTGAGCGTTGTATTCTTTGTAGTGATGCAGGTTTTGAGCTACGAATTATTACCGGGCTGGACCAGCGGCATACAGAGCAATGGTGAAGCGATATCCAAAATGGAAGTGGCGGCGCTTTTAGCCCTTTGCCAAGTCGTGGCCTGGTCTTTTCTGATTGGCATGCATCTGTACGGACGCTGTTACGTCGTCCGAGTTTTTATCAGCGATGGCAGCGACAATAAACTCTATGAAACGATTGGCTGGCTGACGCGTAGGCAATGGTTTGTCAGTGGCGATGAAGAGCGGGCGTGCCAATTTAACGAGGGCAAAACGGCGGGCCATTACGACGCCAAAACCGGTTTAACGCTAATGGAAGTTAACGCGCCGTACTATTCACAACGGGTGTCGAACAGACGTCTCCCCTTTATTCTTGATTACGACGGTTATTTTTTTGACGACAACACTTCACAGGATTAACTACGACCATGCCAAGCCATTTACTTGCAATTGATCAGGGTACAACGAGTTCGCGCGCAATTGTATTTGATGAAAACGGGCAGATATGTGGTGTAGGGCAGCAAGAATTCCCCCAGCATTTTCCGGCAGATGGTTGGGTCGAGCATGACCTCGAAGACATATGGAGTAGCACTCTGGCAGTCTGCCGTGACGCTATCGCGGCGGCTGGTTTGGCTGCAGCGGATATCCGCGCTATCGGAATTACCAATCAGCGTGAAACAACTGCGCTATGGGACAAAGCGAGCGGTGAGCCCGTCGCCAAGGCGATAGTCTGGCAGGACAGACGAACTGCCCGGCAATGCGAGGCTCTGCGTAGTCAGGGCGTGGAGTCAATGGTTATGCGACGCACCGGCTTGCTTCTGGATCCCTATTTTTCGGGCACCAAGCTGGCGTGGATGTTGGACAATATCGAGGGTGTGCGTGAGCGTGCCGAGCGCGGCGAGCTCGCCTTTGGCACCATCGATAGTTTTTTGTTGTGGCGTTTAACCGGCGGTCAGGTGCATGCCACCGACGCCACCAATGCCTCGCGCACCTTACTCTTTAATATTCATACGCAGTGTTGGGATGAGGAACTACTGGCGCTCTTTAAAATTCCTGCATCACTGTTGCCGGAGGTGCTTGATTCGGCCTGCGACTTCGGGATGTCTGAGCCCGATTTGTTGGGTGAAAGTATTCCCATCGCGGCGTTGATTGGCGATCAGCAGGCGGCAACCGTGGGGCAGGCCTGTTTCGAGCCGGGCATGGTCAAAAGTACTTACGGCACAGGCTGCTTTGTGATGTTAAATACGGGCACCAAGGCAGTCACCTCGCAAAATCGGCTGCTAACGACAGTGGCATATCGTCTTGCGGGTGAAGTGACCTATGCCTTGGAGGGCAGTATTTTTGTTGCGGGTGCGGCTGTGCAATGGTTGCGCGATGGACTGCATCTTATCGGTAGTGCCTCGCAAATGCAGGAACTTGCAGAAAGTGTGAGTAGCTCTAACGGTGTTTATATGGTGCCTGCCTTTACGGGCCTTGGGGCACCCTACTGGGATCCTGACGCTCGCGGCGCCATACTCGGTATAACCAGGGATACGCAAATTGCACATATCGCGCGAGCGACGCTCGAAGCCGTGTGCTATCAATCGCGTGATTTGCTGGATGCCATGCGCAGTGATGGCGCTGATGTAGAAGCCCTGAGAGTGGACGGTGGCATGGTGGTTAACGACTGGCTAATGCAGCGCCTCGCCGACACCGTGGGCTGCGATTGCCAGCGTCCTGTCGTGATTGAAACGACGGCCCTGGGGGCGGCCTGCTTGGCCGGACTACAGGCGGGAGTGTTTACTTCACTGGACGATTTTAGGCAACGCTGGACGGCGGAGAAAACGTTCCACCCGAGTATGGCAGAAGTCGAGAGAGAGCGCCGTTACCACGGTTGGAAGACAGCCGTAGCACGAGTGCGTACTTAACTCGCCTGATTTAAATGGTCACCATTTTATAGTCCAGCTCAAGATCTGCGACTGCCCGCGGGCGAGAGATGTAGTAACCTTGAAGGTAGTGCACGCCCATCGTGCGCAGTATATCGGCACTGCCGTCGTCTTCGACGCCTTCGGCAATGACTTTTTTACCCAGGGCGATCGCCATATCGACCATGGATTTGACCAGTAGCTGATCGCTTTTTCGTTTATATAAATAGCGGATAAAGGACTGGTCAATTTTTATATAGTCTACTGGTAAGTCTCTGAGATACTCGAATGAAGTAAAGCCAATGCCGAAGTCGTCAAATGCGATTTGAATGTCGAGTTCAGCAAGCCGCTCGCAGAGTTCTTTCGCCGTGCTCAGATTGTCTATGGCTTCCGTTTCGACAATTTCAAATATCAAACGGCTTGGCGGGGCGCCGGTCTCCAAAAGGAGTGACTTCAGCTCCTTGATAAAAAGATCACTTTCAAAGGTCGCTGCCGTGATGTTAACGCTAAGTTTAAGATCCAGACCTTCTACAGACCACTCCCTGAGTTGTATGAGCGCCATGCGAAGGACCACAAGGTCAAGGCGCGACATCAATCCGTGTTCTTTGGCAATGTCCATGAACGCCGCAGGCGATATGAGGTGACCTTCTTCCGAGCGCATGCGAACCAGGCATTCGCAGTGCGTTATTCGCTCTTCACCCAGGTTGTATATCGGCTGGTAGAGCAGGATAAAACGGTCGTCCGACAAGGCTTTGACGATATTGTCGTGTATTTGGATACGTTCCTGTCGCAGTGCCCGATTGTCAACGGATTCCAGGAGGCGGTTGATTTTACCCTTTTGAAGGGGCCCCAATTTACGCAATGCCGCCGAAGCATTACTCACCAGTTCGTCGATGGTGTAGCCGTCCTGTGGGTAAGTGGCCAACATACCTGATATCGTTATTTCAACGGCATCATTATTTAATGCAGAGTAGAAGCGCAAGGCTCGCCCGAGTACCGGGTGGCTGGATTGAGGTGAGACACCGAGTTCGCCCTGCGCATCGAGTATCATGAGCGCGGAGAATTCATTTGGGCCCGTGCGCGCAATAATGGTGTCGCAGTCGATGAGGCGCTCGATATATCTGGCCGTTTCCTTGAGAACGACATCGCCGTTCTGGAATCCGTACATATCGTTTATCGACGCAAATTTATCAATGTCCAGTAAAGCGAAGTCAATACGGTGGGTGTTGCCGTATTGTTGAATTAGCAGGTTGGCTTCTTCGTGAAAGGACTCCCTGTTTAGCAGGTCAGTAACATTGTCGTGCTTGCTCAACCAGCGCAAACGGCTCTCGGTTCTGCGACGCTCCGTAATATCAAGGCCCACCGAGATAATTAGCGGTTCGCCACCCGTGTTCACTCTTGCATGAATCCACGTCAGGTCATTTACCTTGCCGCCGGCACCGCGCATTAATTGCTCAGTCTGTATACGTGTTCCGCGTTGATCTTTTAAGGGCTTCAATAATTCTGTAATTGACCGGCCACTGAGATCGGGCAATATCAAGTCACTGATTTTTTGCGTTTCGATATTGCTGCTGTACCAGCCTGAAAGTTCGCGTGCATAGTTGTTGAGTAGCTTGATTTTGCCCTCTAGGGTATGGGCGACGATGACGAGAGGCGAATCGTTGACAAGGACGTCGTTAAAATCCTGGGCATCGCCAAGCTCTTGTATTTTTTTGACCAGTTCGTTTCGGTTATGCGAAACAGATTGCTCCATGGTTTCAAGGGCGTCGGCGACTTCCAGGACAATAAGGTTAAGCTGATCGACTTCGTCGATAAACACGGGGTTTCGCGTGTAGGGTGATAGTGAGTCACGAAGTGCACCGTAGTTTGAGCTCGACAGCATGGCAATGGCATTGGATAGGTTGACCAGCTTCTTGAGTGTAGTCCGCAGGGTCAGATAGCACAGAAAAATCGTAATAGTCAGGGCGCCGAGTGCAGCGTAAAGATTGCTGCGCAGTAATTCCTGTATGCGAGCCTGAGCATTTTGGTCGTCGCCAATGATCGCCAGCTGTAAGGGGGTAGCGGAAATGTCATCCGAAAGGATGTGGCTCTGAGCGAAGTGTATGCCTTTACTGGTGCGCGTATAGACAAACTCCCGGCTATTGAGAAAGCCGCTTAGTTGCTGGATTTCCCCGAGCAGTTCAAAGGTACTATCGGCATTGCTGGCAATGTAGACGTCGAGTAAATTTGCGCCCTGATTTTCTCCCGTTTGCGGCTTCAACAGTAGCGCATCTGCCCCGGTGAGGCTGGCAAAGTCCACGATCAACTCCTGCAAATCGCGAACGGCGTTGATCACGAGGATGTCGCCGTCTGAGGTAATGACCGGGATATAACTCGATTGATAGCAAATGCGTTCGCAGAATATCCTGCTGACAGGGCGTTGTCTCTCCAGGACCTGATTGAACAAGGACGCGTGCAGGCCTTTCGGAGGAAAGTGGCTTTCGCGCTGAGCTGACCAGCGGCGGATTTCAGAGCCATCCAGATTGAGAATACGAATGGCGTTAATTCCGGAATATAGGCTGAGTGCTTTGGGCGCCGTCTGGTTTGAGTTATCTCGCAGGTAGCTTTCAACCGAAATTTGATTGACCTGATTCTCAAACAAGAGCGTAGAGCGCTGGATTAGTTTTTCAAAGGTGTCGATTAGCGCTACGGTGCGTGCTTCGCTAGCTTGTTCATTGGAGTGAAGCGCCTGCCTGTAGCTGAGTGCGCTGCTGGCCAGAAGGACGAGGGTCAGAATGAGCGACAACACAAGCAGTAGCTTGGTTTGAAGGCTGAGTTTTGCGTGCGTCGATGCCTTGGACATTAGGATATCTGGCGGCTCAGAATTTGTACCCCAGCATCATAACAAATACTTCAGAACGTTCGTCGATTATTCTGCCGCGGTTATCTGCGCGCGGAACAGCGGCTGTTCCTCTCAGGCCATGCACCTCTGCCGCTAGCAGCCAGTTTTTGGCCGGTGTCCAGCGCCCCCCCAATGTCACTGCCAGTGAGTCTGTTGCGTTGGGTCGCGTGCGGTCGCCTAGCTGATTATCGACACGTGCAAACCATGTGAGCTGGCTGTTTTGGCGATAATCAGTCTGAACATAGAGTGATTCTCCCTTGCTACTGAATCGCTGTACCCCGATAAATGGGCTGGCAAAGGCACCGCGTAGCGACAGCAGTGAATACTCGCCGGTGACAGAGATGTACTGAAAGTTACGTTGTAAGGAAAGCGCGACTATGTTTGCTTCGAGTCCAGCCGTGAATCGCGGAGTACTGAAGTTCAGAGAACCATCATACATGCTGACGCCGACCTTCCATAAACCGCCGTTTATCTCGCTCATGAGTTGGGCGAAGGCCGGTTTAGTGTGTTCTGCTTTTCCGGCAAAGGAGCTGGAACCGAATAGCGTGGAGAAGGTGGACGAAGATATATCGTCTGTTCTGCCATAGGTGCTGGTGAAGGTGGTCGAGTGGTTGTCCCCGTCCCAGTAGCCGTAAAGTTGAAGACCGTCCGAGGAAAAAAACAGTTCCCGAATGCCAAATCCTTCGTAATAGGATTGCGGCAACAGTATTGACGGACGGGTAAACAAAACGTCCCGAGTGGAGTTGTAGAAGCCATAGGGATTTCTGACACGGCCAATTCTGATGCCGGCGGCAGAATTCAGGTTTTGTACAAAGCGGACATCGGCATACAGATAATCCGTACGTATACTGCCATTATCGGTTGCTCCCGCATCGCGGGAAAATAGCTGTCCGGACACGGATAGCCAGCTGTTAAGGCGATATTGGCCGCCGATAGCGGCTTCAAAATACTCAAAAGACCCGTCGCTGTCGCTGCTGTCGCCAAAGAAATTATTTCCCTGGCTGTAGAGATAGGCCTGACTTGCAAAGCCGTGCAGCTGAATTGACTGGTCATTACTGGCGTTGGCGCAAGGAGCAATCAACGCCGCCGCGCACAGGCCGAGCTTTCGCCAGAATGAGGGAGCTGACGGCTTTCTTGTTTTTATAGTATTCAAAGTCGAGGCGTCCCTTCTGGCCGAGTGTTAGTGCGAATGCTGAGGAGTTTTACCGCATCTTTGTTGCCCGGAAGTCGATTGGCGTAGCCGATTGCGCCGGGCGTCGCACGCACCTTCTGGTGTAGCTGGTAGGTGGTAGCTACCTCTGTGGGCGCAACACCTGCCCCGGTAAATGTCAGCTGATCCCAGTGATTTTGGAGTACGTAGGGGAATGTCCTGAGGTAGGTCAGGCAGAATTTCTTGTGCAGGGGGTGACTTTCGGGCAAGACAAAGACTTTTACCTGCGTGCCATCCGGCCAGGTCTGCATGCGACCCGAAAAAATGGCCCGCAGGGTGTTTGGCGTCAGGTTGTCAGGCGCAGAGACCCCGGCATTGATAATAAGTTGCGGCTCAGCGTCGTCTGCGATCGCATGGTTGGCGGGCAATAAAAAGGCGACAGAAAGCCCTGCTAGCGCGATAGCCCAAGTCAAAAACCGTTTTTGCAAAGCCGGCATTGCAACTCCGTTATTTGCGTCCGACACGGGAAGTCCAGGCGCATTTTGGGTGATATCCGGTGCTTGTTCGTTCGAATTTCACAGCGCGCTACTCACATAACATTAGCTGCGACGACTAAATAAATCTAGGAATTTCATGATCCTTCTGGCATTTGCGCCCAAATCGCCTTTACCGACTCTCGACACTGACCGCAGGTCGATCTGTGTACCTGTATCGGTGGCAGCAATACGAATGACGATATCGTCTTTGAAATTGAACCAGCGAGTAGTGGCGACCGCCTCAATATGACCGTTTTTTTCGTCCTTAAAATAGACATCCCAGCCAAGTTGCTCGCAAATGGCGAGGGCTCGTTGAAATGCCTGATCCGGGGGCATCTTGCTCGTGAGTGTTTTTAGTTCAGGGTAGCCCGCTTTTTGCAGTTGTGCCGTTTCTGCGGTGTAGCTCAGGGGGTTGGCATCACTGCCACGTTTTTCAATGGCGGCAACAAACTGGGGCGGATTGTCAGGAGCCGTTGTGACATTGTGGATTAGCGGCGCATCACCGCCGGAAAGTGCGGCAAATCCAAAGGCTGCAATGGCGGGTAGGGCCAGCAGGGCGGAGCGACTCAGTTGGCGGCGGCTGTCTTCGTCAGCCTGTTTGCGTGTGCGCAGCGCGGCTATCACTACAACGACAAGGCCCATGATAGCTGCGAGCAAGAAAAGGAGCAGGCCAATTCGAAAGTGGAATAAGCCGAGCTGGGTGCCTATGGCTGAAACCGGCAACAGGGCCAAACTCAGAATCCCCAAAATAGTGTTGGTTCTGGCGATGCGGGACACCGGCATGAGCTCTACCTCTTTGAATATACAGGTTTAAATGTGCTGGGCTTACCAGATGGTAACTATAGCACGGCTTTTCATTGAACGAGCCTCGTGATTAACTAGCGCCCGCTCAAATCACACTGACTCTCTCAATATCGCAAAGGGGAGGGCATTGAGCCTCTCACTGACACAAGGCTGGAAGGAATTATGGATAGAGTAAAGGGTAAGGTCTGCATTGTTACCGGTGCAGCAAGCGGTATGGGTAAGGCTGATGCAATCAAATTGGCTGCAGAAGGCGCCAAGGTTGTTCTCACCGATCTGAATGAAAAAGATGGGCAAGCCGTTGCGGATCAAATTGGCGAAAACGCCATTTTCATCAAGCACAACGTCACCAGCGAAAGCGACTGGCAGACTGTGGTTAGCACTGCCGTTGAAAAATTCGGTGGTCTGGATGTGCTGGTTAATAATGCCGGCATGATGACCATGGGCTCGGTAGTTGACTGTAGCCTGGAAGATTATCGCCGGGTTAATGCCGTGAACAGTGAAGGCGTGTTCCTGGGGTGTAAAACGGCGATTCCGGCGATGGAAGCTAGCGGTAATGGTGGCTCGATCATCAATATGTCATCCGTTGCAGCCCTGCACGGCATGTCGTTTATCGCGGCATACAGCGCCAGCAAGGGCGCCGTCGCGGCGCTGACTAAATCCGTCGCGCTCTACTGTCGTGAGCAGCGCAACGGCATTCGCTGTAACTCAATTCACCCGGACGGTGTGAAAACGCCGATGGTCTTCAAGGTGGCCACTGGCGCAGAGTCGGCGACCCGGGAAGAAATAGAGTCGCTGTCCACTGAAGCCAATCCAATGTGCGAGCCCGAAGATATTGCGTCACTGGTGCTTTATCTGGCCTCCGACGAATCCAAATTCGTTAACGCTGCCGAAATGTTGATCGACAACGCTGCTACGGCGACGCCTCCGGTCATTGTTTGAGTACAGCAATGGGGCGGGAGCGTAGCTCTTGCCCCGTCCTTTCTTTCTAACCTGCTGATTTTATATGAAAATATCGAGTATCCGGCTTTTAGTCTGGATGGACGATGTTGACCGCCCGGCAAGCCCGCAAACTTTGGGGCAGTTGAATACTGCTGATTAAGAGGGCGTGAGCATGAAGTTTTCCATGATTTTCGAAGCGCAAACCACGGATCCTTCCCGCGAAGGGGAAAAGAAGGTGTTTGCGGAATGCGTAGAACAGGCCCTGGCTGCAGAGCAGCAGGGCTACAATGGCGTCTGGGCTGTTGAACACACTTCCTTGACCATGTATGCCCACATGAGTGCCCCCGAGACTTTTCTGGCCTTCATTGCCGGCGCGACCAGCAAGATAGAAATCGGTCATGGTGTCGTGTGTCTGCCCCATGCCATGAATCACCCTATTAAGGTGGCTGAACGCATTGCAACTCTGGACCTGCTGTCAAAAGGCCGGGTTATGTTCGGAGTTGGTAAGGGCGGCACCATGCAGGAGGCGGGTGCTTTCGGTAATGGGCTGGAAGAGCTTCAGGATCAGGTTGATGAGTCCATGTACATGAT
>JBFJTG010000036.1:0-25667 GCA_041625575.1 Litorivivens sp. | reverse complement strand
GATCGTCTCGACTGCAACCCTTTGTTTTGCGTTCACCAACAGGGCAAATTCATCATCATTAATGCGAGCAAATTTAAACTCTGATCGTGCACTCAACTTATCACGAATAAGCTTGGCCAAACACAGCACGACGGAGTCCGCCGTTTGATAGGCTTGTCGCTCCCGCAATGCCTCCAGACCCACTATTTTCAGCACCAGTAGTGAGCCATGAAAACCGGACTTCTCTGACACCGACGCCAGTAGCTCGGTCATAAAGTAACGCCGGTTACGCAGCTGGGTCAGTTCGTCGCTATACAGCAGCCTCTGATTCTCGGCTAAGGCCGCCTGCTGCTCTTCACAGATTTCCTTAACCTTTAAAGAAAGCCGGTTCATTGCCTCTACGACTCGACGCAGTTCAGTGGTTCTAGGCAGAGCCTCCAGCTGAATAAAGCGGTTTTCCTGAATCGCATTCGCCTGCTGATGCACAGCTTTGAGCGGCTTGAGTATGATGTGCAGCACAAACCACAACAAACTCAGAACCACAACCACAATAACTGAGAACCACTTTACTGTGCCCGTCAATCGCTCATACAAACCGGCATAGGCAAAGCCCGGGTAGATCACCAGCTCCAGTCGCCCCGTCTGCGACCAGCCGCTTTGCACGGTAGCCTCACCGGGCGTTAGACTAAGAGGCATTAAGTTGACAAACCAGTTGGGTACGCCTTTCACCGTCAATGGCCGGGATTTCTCGTAGATAACGGTGCCGTCATTAGAGACAAAACGTATATCGCTATAGTAGCCACTATCGAACACCGCATTAAACATGGTTTCCAGCGCGGCTATGTCATCACTGCTACCGGTCGTTGAAATCGCTATACCTAGAACCGTTGCCGTATCTTGCGCCGTCGTATTTAACTGGCCTCCAAGAAAAAAGGCTGACTGCTTCAAATTGTCATAAGCCACCAGCGACAGTAGCAGCAAAAAACCCAGGGTAACGACCAGCGCAATTTGTTTATAGAGCGTCATTCGTTTGCGCCTCTCGCAAATGCCCCAGCAGAGCAACCCATTTTTTGTTTGTGATCTTGCCTTGCGGCACCCGCTGCCCCAGCCCGGCATTCAAATCCGTCAGAAAAAAGGAATTTGCATTAAAACTGTACACAGGCAGTAGATCCTTGCGATCCGTCGCCGGCAGTACGCGCAAGTCATAATTATCCAACACAAGTGGAACACTGCCTGGCGTGTCGAAGTAGGTCAGCACCATGTGTGCAACATTCAGTTTGGTTGCTTTAACGTAGGTAAGGAAGAGTTTGGCGTCCGAAATTCCGGCATCGCGAAGCGCGAAATACTTCGCAATCACGTAATCCTCGCAGTCGCCACGGTTAGTTCCAATAAACTCTTCGGGTGTTGCCCAGTAGTCTTTTTGGTTCCATTGCTGGGAGTCTTCGGCGTAAGAAAATGCATTGAAGAAGTTGTTTATTTCATGAAGCTTACTGTCCTCGGTGGCACCATCCAGGTTGCGCAGCAAGCGCTGCAGCGCAACCCCTCGCTGGTAGGCTTCATCACCGTACTGATGCAGTAGACGAGAGAGAAAACTGTCATCTATCATGGTTTGCGAGACGAGCGGAACCGCAACGGCAATTGCCAAAAGCAGATTCCGAACGCGCTTAACCACGATTCTACAGCACCTCATTCATCACACCGGGCTTCCCTTATCGCCAGCAGCACCCGCGCATTTCCAGTACCTCTACCAGCTGCGAATGTATCGTTATCGGTGCACGGTCATCAGCCAGACCCGAATATCAGAAGGCGTGCAAATCGCCGAGGCCGACACTGGACCACCTGCCAAGCTTACAGGGTGTCAAAAGCATTGGCGCTCCGTAGTTCCACTTAGGCATCTACGCCCAGTCACACTCACATGCGCCCCAGGCAAACACTATAGCCTCAACGTACCCTCACCGGATAAAACCTGAATTCACCGCGACGATTTATGGCTCGTCCTTCTGCATTGTCATTGGCAACCAGAGGCTTATCCTCGCCCCCCGCGAATATCTCTATTCTGGCCGCCGCGATGCCTGCCCGCACCAACAAGTCTCGCGTTGCATTTGCGCGCCGCTGAGAAAGCCCCAGATTATGCGCGGCAGACCCGCTACTGTCGGTATAGGCTTCAATACTCACCCGATACTCCGGCCGGGCTTTTAGCGCCCAGATAATCCCCGCCACCACTAACGCCGACGAGTTAGTAAGCTCAGTCGCATCAAAGCGATAGTTCACATAGTGAGTCTTATTAAGATCGACTGAGTAGTCCCGGGTAACGACAACGCTGACTATCGCACTGTCAGTAGACTCAGAATCGCCGACCGTATAGGTGAACGTATCCGTTCCGAGGAAGCCCTCAGGCGCGCGATAGACAAGATCTTTTTGGGCATTGAGCGCCATCATGCCTTTAAGCGGCCTGGTGAAACCCTTGATTTCCAATCGATCACCGTCCGCATCGCTATCGTTGCTGAGCCGCATGTCACGCGTCAGTTCGATTACGCCATTTTGCGCTACGGTCACAGTATCGGGTGCCGCCTTCGGTGACGAGTACCGCTTCGCCAGACCGCCAGTCCTAGCGCTGCACTAAAACTGTAGCCGCATGCCACCCGCAGAATGGTATAAGTTCTGCCGCAGACCATCTGTGAATCCCCTAGTCCAAACATTTTAATGTCTTCGCAATAGCTGTGCGGGCAGCGACTATCTTCACCCTGCGCGAGCTGTTTTATTAATACTTATCGCTACCAGCATAGCTCAAAACCAAGCGCAATACTCTGAAATATCAGGCATTTCGAGCATATATGTGCAGTAAGTACTAGGACACTCGGCGGCATTACCAACTGCTTGCACCCCGATTGAGCGCCCCCTCAGAGCAAGCAGCGCAGTATTTAGCCTCTAGCGCCTCAAAACCGGAGCCAAACCCTTGTGGCCACGCTAAAAAAACGTCCCACACAGTAGATTTTTGCCTAATTTGGGTGTGCCAGCGCCAATCAACTAGGGTAGAATGCCCCGCTTCTTTCGCGCCCGTAGCTCAGCTGGATAGAGTAGGTGGCTTCGAACCACTTGGTCGGGAGTTCGAATCTCTCCGGGCGCACCATTTTCAAGGGCCTTATCTGCGGGCCTAAGCGCACAGCTTAAAGCCAACACAAGCCATCCACATTCGCAGCTCCAAAACGCAAAAACCCCGAATCCGGGGTCAGCAGTAATCCTTCAATTTTCGGCGGGGATAATCATCCATCCCGCCAATACTTCCTCATGCCGCTTGTCCGCAAACCTCCTTGATGGACGACAACTGCTCGCTAAACCTTGATTTATCAACTGGTTGTGCGACACATAGGCGCGCGCCCAGCCGTTCGGCCAAACGCTTCTCGCTATCGCACGCATCATCCGCAAGCAGCACGAAGGGAATCCGTGGGCTCAAGTTATAGCGCTTTGCGGCACGCAATATCCGGTAACTGCATACCGCCGAGTGCTCGTCGGAAAACAGCACCAGATTGGGCTCCGGGTACTGCACGCGGTCCGCATATTGGCCTCGAGCCAAAAGGTACTTAAGAAGCTCGCGCCCGTCCTGCACCCAATACTCCCTAAATCCGGGCACATGCGCTTCAAGCACCGTATTTAACGCGACGATGTCGCTGACGCAGTCTGCGGTCATTAACACAAGAAAGGGTTTATGTTTTCGATTGTGATCTAGCATAGTATGGCTCGGCTGTAGGCGGCTAAGTCCCTTCGCCAGGCTATTTTCCAAAGTCCCATTAGCACCCAGCCTTGGCGCCAATACCATAAGTAGAAAAACCTATTGCAGCCATGCATTACCGCCACACTGCAACCGTAATATGTCGACATAGGCGGCAATGCTATTTAACAGCAACTGGGGTAGAATTTGGCTTATATGGAGTGTGCGTGCCTGGCGGAACCTAGGTCTCACACAGAGGGGAGGAGCCATGCTAGTACTCAACAGAACACCCGGTCAGGTTTTTACCATTGGCGACGATATACGCATTACGATAGTCGCTGTTAATGGAAAAAACGTTCGCGTTGGCATCGACGCCCCACGCGACGTTACCGTGCTGCGCGCCGAACTTGAGAGGCGCGACGACAGCGGGCAAGATAAGTAAACACAGCCGCTCTTTCGTACCACTCCTTTATTCAGTAAAAAACACTTCCAAACGAAAGGTTATACTGGGCTCTGCGCTCCAGTTAAGGTCGCGCGGGTAGAAGACTTCCGGTGAAATCCCCAAATACACCCAGTCTTTATAAAGTCTGTAATCCCAGCCCAGACCATAAAACGCACCGTTAACCCGAGGCACTGGCTGGCTCGCGCCCACTGCGCCAAAACGATAATGCAGCGCCGAACGCTCGGAATAAACACGGCTAATTGTATAAACATGTGCGAATTCGTAAACGTTGAGCTCGTCCTTAAATTCAGCCTCGGACCAAATCCTGAATACGTAATGGTCCAGAATGGGTGTTGAAATGGTGAACTGGGTTGATTCGCTCCAGCGCTCGTCGTCATCAAAGTATGAGAATTCCTGACGAAATTCCCGGTGCCAGCCTTCTCCACCCTCCTCGCCCCATTCACGCTTGAGTTTGAATTTCACATAGGGCACGAGATTCGCACGCAAGCGAACACCGCTGCTTATCTTCCGGCGCCAAAGTCGATCTTTTTTATCCGGCGTGAACTCGATACCCGACACTGAGCTTTCGCGCTTTATTCTTTCGCCGCTCGAGACTTCCCGAATACGCTCTTCGACGCTACTGTCTTCGTCCGAACTAAAGAATACCTTCAGTTTTTGTTCAGTGTTGGGAAGGTCTACCCGCACCCTGACTCTGGCGTCACTTTCTGCCTCACCACCGTTGAAAAAACTTTGCCTTAGTTGCAACCTGAGCTGGCTATCATTTTCCATGTCGTCTGCGACCGTATCGGTAAAATAACGATCGAGCCCGCGCCACATTCCCACATAATGTTTAGATAGCCAGTTTCGGCGAGCTTCCATTTGCTCGAGCCCCCACGTCATCAAACTCTCTTCGGGAGCCTTCCCCAGATTGGGGGCATCGACCTGCTTGCCCGGTGCCTGCCGCTTGCCGAAGCCAATCTCTTCGCTTTCCGTTACAAGTTCAACATCATCGGAAAACACAGGTGCAGCCATAGATAACAGGCAAATCAGACCGAGCGGTAGGGCAAAGTATTCGTAGCTTCGGTGCCGGCGTGACAGCATTGGAATCCCTGATTATTTTTGATCCACTATACCTTGCCCGGGTCTGCGCTACTAATATCGAATGGCATCTTGCGCTCTAGCACAAACCCTAGATACTCGCGCGCCATGTATCGAGTAGCGTATCGCGTTGGGACTCACTAACTGCTGCTTGCCCCAACCACAAGCTTAAGATAATGACAGCGGCCTGCTCCGACTCAATCAGACCCTTCACTTCACCGTTGAACGCCAAAGATAGCCCCTCCTCCGGCAACCAAAAAACGGCATAGCGATCGCCTTTTTTTACAGCCTGCAACCACGAGCAAAAAATATCTATCTCCCGTTTATAAACGGCAAGCACATCCGCCGGCCAATTCTCGACCAGCAGATCTCTAGACATTCTCTCAAAGCGTTCAGCCGACACCGACAGACCATATTCAATCGTGAGGTACTTGCTATAGCCCGGATCAAGAATATTGCCGCCTACCGGCAATGACTGGGATCGATCCACATACAAGGCAACATCAGTGATGCGTTTCCACAAAACTGAATAGCGGGCCTCAGCCACCTTACTCAGCCGGTTGTCACCAACGCTTAGGGCTACCGGGAAGGTCTCCGCAGCCGCTTGAACTACGACCAGCAAGAACAGTAAGCCGAACGACTTCCTAATATTCAATCTACATCTCCTCAAACCAGACCGATAGAACAACACTCAATAAGGATACTGGAATTCTCGACAAAATTAGATCGTCCACGGGTTTTATATTCCAGCCAAGGAAAGATGCTCGTAACTAAAGCGATTTTCCAAATAGCTCGCCAATACAACACGCCAGCCTATCACTACTGTTTAAAATTGTTTGTAAAGGGCTATTATCCGCAATACATCCGCGAGACTGCACGCGGGCGTCCGCAGCGCATATCAGTTTATGAGAAGGGTGAAAATCGGCCCGGCAGGCCCAAGTAAAACACCGGCCCTGCTGTTCCAGGCCGGTCGCTAACAAGAAGACTTCCAGTCACCTTAGGCGCTTTAGTCCCTAGCTCTTTTTTGCTACCGCGAGAATACGCTCGTCGCCAGAGCTGGCGCCGGCAGCAAACAGGCTCGCACTGACCCTGAGCTCTTCCCATGCCTCGGCAAGACACCCAACATAGACATCAGGGTCCGGCAGGGCTTCGCGACAAGCGTTGATACCTATTGTTAGCGCTCCACCACAGCGCGACACGCTGTGCGTTAGCGAGCAACCCGGCAAAAGGGGGGCGAGCGAAAAGCTTTTCAGCATCTGCGCTCCGGCAAAGTAGAGCGGCCGGTCACTGCCGCAAATGCCGTTGATAAAAGTATTGTACATCTGGCCGGCACGGGTAGCCGCGCGCAGATAACCACCCGCTCCCATGTTGAGTAAAAGCGGCGGCATCAGCTCACTAGCCTGATTCATTAATTCAAAATCTCCCGCCGGATCTCGCGCGCGCGCAGCAAGCGTCTCCTGCTGCATGACGCGCAGTCGTCGCAAGGGCGAGTCACAGTCGGTGTGCAGGGCAAGCCGCAACATGCCCGGCTCTGCCCTCACCGCGCGACTCTGCAGCTCCCGCGGCAATCTTTGCGGGCATCCTGCAACCAAGTTCTGGCTGGGCAACTCTCCCTTGCGCTGCAGATACAAGCGCAACGCTCCGCCGATTACCGATAACACCACATCGCACAGGGAACTGCCTGGTACCTGTGCGCGCAGCGCTTCACACTCGCTGCGCTCCAGCGAATAGTGACCAACTACCCGGTAACCGGAAGGCATGTGGTTAAACCGCGTAATTTGAGCGAGCGGCAATTCTGGCATGTCTGCCTCCAGAGTCCGCTGGCGACGGTAACGTCTGTAGCCGCGCAGTAACAAGCTACTACTCTGCCAGACGCGACGACTATTGTTACGCAGCGCGTCCACCAGTAACTGCCCCGCTCCCGGACTGTTTTCACGCACACAGATGCCGGAATTTTCGACGACTGCTCCATCGGCCGGCTCCAGCGAATGCATACTCAACATCATGTCATTAAGCTCATTGGCATCCGCGACCGCACGATGGACTCGCATGACAAGGGCGTAGCTGCCTTTCGGGATACCTGACAGACCATTCAAACCCTCGATTACAAATGCTTGCCACAGAGGCCGGTCGCGGTGCATGGCTGTGGCTTGTAATCGCGCGAGCTGAAGGTTGAACTGCTGCCAATTACCGGGCTGCGGCAATGCCAGACGACGCAAATGGCAGTCCACATCAAAATCGGGGTCTTCAATCCAATACGGATGGTCCAAATGCGCCGGCACATTTAACAGCCGTCGCCGGAATATAGGGTAGCGCGAAATAGCGCTGAGAAAGGCTTGCCGGACAGCAGCAACATTGTCACCACCACCTCCTTTATAGATGGCCACCGAGGATATTGCCATGGGCATATCGGGGCGTTCTATGGCCAAAAAACTGCTGCTGATACCAGTGACTTGTTCCATTGTAATTGACCTGAAATCCGCCGAGAGGATTCAGCGAAGGGACTAACTACAATAGTGACTCCCACGAAAAACTAAAGCGAAATGTCCGCCACAATTAACGCAAAAATTGATCTAACTCAAAATATTGATCGGTTTTAGCCAAGGTCCTCAATCAATGCCCCTTAAATTCAGGTTTGCGTTTTTCCTTGAACGCTCTGGGCCCCTCGCGGGCATCTTTACTCATCATGACAACGCCGGCCTGCTCCATTTCAATCTGAAATGCGTCCGCCCACGGCAGGGTATGGGAATCGAGTACGGTCTTCTTGATGGCCTGCAAAGCCAGAGGCGCATTCGCGGCAACGATTTCCGCCAGGGCCTGCGCGCGTTCTCGCAGATCGGCCGCCGGCACAACTTCGGAGATCAAGCCTATCTGCTGTGCAGTGCTGGCATCTATCGGCTCTGCCGTTAGTAACAGCTTCATGGCGTGGGCGTAAGGTAATTGGCGTGCAAGACGAACCATGCTGCCGGCACCGGGCACGATGCCGGATTTCGGTTCCGGCAGGCCGAAGATAGCCGTATCGGCCGCCAGTCTGATATCGGTAGCCTGCAAGATTTCACAGCCTCCGCCCAAGGCCCGACCGTTAATCGCAGCGATCACCGGTTTGTACAGGGGCTCACCCTTTAGCATCACTTTATCCATGATCATCGGGTCAGCCAGCAACTTTTCTTCAATCTCGTTCGCCGCCTGACGCGCGCCCGTCCACAGTGGAATCACCCCGCCAAGATCACCACCACAGCAGAAGTCTTCGTCGCCGCTGGCCGTTAATACAGCTACGCGTATTTCATCGTTGTTGCGAACCTCATCCCAGTATTGGGCCAGAAGCACGAACACCTCGGCGTTCATTGTGTTTTTCGCTTCCGGCCGGTTCAGGGTAATCCAGGCGATGGGCCCACGCTGCTCGAATAAAACCGCTGACATGAAATTCCTCATTGATTTTCAATACGCATATAGAGTGCTAAGCTCGCCCCGAATTGCGGGGTGATTAGCTATTTTTTCTAACTTTTAATACCACGTCCGCCAGCGCCCGACCTTGCTCTTCCTGAACAAAATGCCCCGCTTTGGCGATAGTGACATGAAAGGGGTTATCAGCGCCGGGAATACGCGAGTGGAAAACCTCTGCCCAGGGCGCAGTACTGGGGTCACTATCGCTAAACGCCGTTACAAATGGCTTTTTCCACGCTTCCAGCAAGCGCCACACTTCCCTGTTTTCGAAACAACCGGGCATATCACCCCGAATCGGAATCAGGCTGGGAAACTCCAGCACGGCGGCTTTGAATGTAGCGTCAGGAAAAGGCGCGTCATAGGCTGAATTTTCTGCATCGCCCAGGGGCTTAACACAAACCCCGCTGACAATGTCCGCAACCGGCAAGTCATCCGCTGCGGCTGTCATCGCCGCCCAGTTTTCTATCAGTTCGCCCGGCCAGCCCGCAATACCCTTCGGCGGAGGTTCACAATTGGGCAGCAAGGTATTGGCAGCCACCACCGCGCAAAAGCGCCCCGGCATTCTTTCCAGGGTTCTAAGGCCGATGGGGCCACCCCAGTCCTGACAGAGCAGAAGCACATTTTGTAGATCCAGGGCCTGAACAAATTCGACCATCCAGTCGACAAAGCCTGCATAACTGTAATCACTGCGCGCGGCTAGCTTGTCCGAGCGGCCAAAACCAATATGATCGGGCGCGATGGCGCGAAATCCCGCAGCGGCCACCGCCGCAATGACGTGGCGGTAGGCAAAACTCCAACTCGGCTCGCCGTGCAGCATGAGTACAACCGGGGCATCGCGCGGACCTTCATCAATATAGGCCATGCGCAAGGCACCGTGCCGGCTGGTCACACTTTGGTAATGGGGCTTAAAGGGAAAGTCGGGCAGCGCGTTGAAACGCTGCTCCGGTGTACGCAGGATCATAGTGAACCTTTACAGGCCATTCGCCCTGCGACTGCCATCTACCCACGGTTGCAGCAATTCCAGGGCTGTTTTGTCGCAAGGTGGCAACTCATCCTTGCACTCGCCCAGGGGTGTGACCCGCTCACCCCATTTAATCAGGCAGGCGCCCCAGGTCAGGCCCGCACCAAAGGCAGCAGCCATGAGCTTGTCGCCAGGTTTAATCCTGCCCTGCTCCAGGGCCTCGCACAGTGCAACCGGCACCGTGGCCGCCGAGGTATTGCCATATTTTTCAATATTGACCATCACCTTTTCCATCGGCGCGTTAAGCCGCTTGGCGAGGGTTTCGATAATGCGGATATTGGCTTGATGCGGAATCACCAAATCGATCTCTTCAGCCTTCATATCCAGTTTTTCGAGCACAGTATTCATCGCAAAGCCCATGCCCCGCACTGCACGCTTGAAAATCTCTTGCCCTTCGAAATTGATTTCAAACAGGCCGTCCGTGCCGCCGTCAAAGCGCTCGCGTACCGACCCCGAGTCGCAAGCCATTAAAATGTCACGCGCATCGCCGTCGCATCCGAGCTTTTCGGCCAATGAGCCGCACGGTTCATCGCAAGGCTCAACGATGACGGCACCGGCCGCATCGCCAAATAACACGGAAACATCACGCAGGGTCCAATCAAGGTAGTAGGGAATACCGTCAACGCCAATCACCATAACCCGCTCAACAGCGCCCGAGCGCACCATCGCTGTCGCCAAGCTTAAGCCGTACACGAATCCGGTGCAGGCTGCGTTTAGGTCGAACACGGCGGCATTTTTTGCGCCCATCTGATCTTGCACAGCCGATGCGCCGTTGGGAATCATATTATCCGGCGCGGCCGTTGCCAGAATGATCATATCCAGATCAGCGGCATCCATTCCCGCCGCGGCAAGTGCCCGCTTGCCTGCGAGCGCCGCCAACTCTGAATATTTCACATGGGTAATGCGCCGCTCCTTGATACCGGTGCGACTACTGATCCATTCATCCGAGGTATCCATGATCGTAGTCAGGTCAGCGTTGGTCAAAACCGCTGGCGGCAGACATTTGCCCCAGCCTGTTATATTTGCGTATCTCATGGCGATCAACTTATAGGACTTAAAGTGTCTGGGATTATGCAACAGCGCACTCTGCGGTGCCATCCCGATTCAGGTCAAAGCGCTTTCGATAGGGGTCAATGACAGGCTGTGTATGTACTTTCACTACTACTACACACGCGCACACTCGGGCATATTCGTCCAACATCACGGACTAATAGGAAGTGTGACTTATGCAGATGGTAAGCAGACGATGGGGCAATGGCGCCCGCGTAGACAGCCTGGATACAGGCAAAAAGAAACTCCTGAAAGCCGCCATTACCTGCTTTGTAAGCAAGGGCATTCAGGCCACAACGATAGCGGATATCGCCAGTGTCGCCAATGTTACCCGCCGCACGGTATACCGCTACTACAACGGCAAATCCGAGCTGGTTTCGGCCGTCATAGAGCTTGAGCGCTCCCAGCTGTTCAAGGAGCTCTATAGAGCCTGCCAGCCCTTCCAAAATGACTTTGTGGGCATGATTGAAGAGTGCGCGGCTTGCGCCGCCGAGACACTATCCCTGTCCGCAGGCAGTCAGGACCTGCTATCCGGGGGCAACACCGCTGACGCACTGCCGCATATGCTGGGAGAAAATTCCTATCAAGACTGGGAAAAACTGTTTGGTGCTGCCTACCGGCGCCACCGCGACTCTCATCCGGACGTTGCCCCACTGGGCGACATCATCGAAATTATGGGACGGCTCGTGCTTTCATTTAGCTATGTTCCGGGCGAACCCGACAAAGTGCGCAGGGCCGTTCGTGCGCTTATTTCCTTAACGCCGGATAAGCCCGCTCCAGGCTTGCTATAGCTGCTCCCCACCAGCGCTGTGAGTTGACCCGATAGGGCAGCTCCGGCGGTGGTATTTGCCATTGTCCCCCGGCGCTCGTGGCGCTAAGCTCTGCTCTCATTTTTTTAGCTCTAATACTCGGGAGCAGCGCATGAACTTCGACTTCTCTGACGATCAGAAATTTATTCAGGAGCAGGCACGTAACTTTCTCGCCGCAGAATGCTCGACCGCGCGCGTGCGCAAAACCCTTGAGGGCGAACAGGATTTCGATCGCCCCTTGTGGCAACAAATTGTTGATCTGGGATGGCCGGCAACCGCTATCGACGAAGATCAGGGAGGGCTCGGGCTCGGCTATTTAGAGCTTTGTGTCATTGCCGAAGAAATGGGCCGCGCATTGGCGCCCGTGCCCTTCATTGCTTCCGTTTACCTCGCTACCGAAGTCGTCAAACTGGCCGCCAGCAAGGCTCAGCAAGACGCCTGGTTGCCGCAACTCGGCGCCGGCGAATGGATTGGCTGCCTTGCGGCAGTGGAACAACCCGGCGCCTTCAATGCTGATACCGTAAAATGCGCGGTCAGCAATGGTGTGCTTTCCGGCAGTAAAACGGCCGTATTGCACGGCGCAATTGCTGACAAAGCCCTTGTTGCCGCCAAAGAAAATGGCGAACTGGGCCTGTATCTGGTCGAACTCTCCCAAGCCGGCGTTTCGCGCAAGGCCCTCAAAAGCCTCGACCCAACCCAACCCTTGGCCGAACTTGTATTTGACAAAGCCGACGCTGAAAAGCTGGGCGGCAGCGTTGATGCCCTGACAGCGATAGCCAAGGTATACGATCGCGCAGCCGTACTACTGTCCTTCGAACAAATCGGCGGCTGTGATGCCGCACTGGAAATGGCCAAGGAATATACCACCGGCCGCTACGCCTTTGGGCGTCAGGTTGCTTCCTTCCAGGCCATCAAACACAAACTGGCCGATATGTTTGTCATCAAGGAGCTCGCGCGCTCGAACGCCTACTACGGCGCCTGGGCACTGTCCGCAGACGCCGACGAACTGCCACTGGCGGCAGCCACCGCGCGAGTCAGCGCAATAGACGCCTACTACCAGTGCAGCAAGGAAAACATTCAGGCCCACGGCGGCATGGGCTTTACCTGGGAATTTGACTGCCATCTCTATTATCGTCGCGCACAAGCCTTGTCGCTGACGCTGGGTGGAAGCCCCTACTGGAAAGAACAACTTGTTGGGCACTTGCTCAACAGCGCAGCCTGAGAGGAGACCGATCATGGATTTTAAAGACAGCCCCGAACAGGCCGAGTTTCGACAACAGGTACAAACCTGGCTCAAAGCCAATGCCAAACCAAAAACCGGCGACAGCGTGCGTGGCAGCCAGGAAGGTCGCTATGAGCAAGCCAAAGCCTGGTACAAAAAGGTCTTCGATGCAGGCTACGCGTGCATTACCTGGCCCAAGGAATACGGCGGTGCCGGCCTGAGCCAGATCCACAAGGTCATCTGGTCGCAAGAAGTCGCCAAGTACGACGAACCCGATGGCTACTTTGTTATTGGTCAGGGCAATTGCGGCCCCGCCATAATGCAATTTGCCAGCGAAGCGCAAAAAACCGAACTGCTACCCCGTATGGCGTCAGCAGAAGACGTCTGGTGTCAGCTCTTCTCCGAGCCCAGCGCCGGTTCTGACGTGGCCGGTTTGCGTACCAAAGCCGAGCAGAAAGGCGACAAGTGGATCGTCAACGGCCAAAAAATCTGGACCTCTGGCGCCCAGCACTCCGATTACGGCGTGATTCTCTGCCGCACCGACCCGGATATATCCAAGTATCGCGGCATGACCATGTTCTTTATCGATATGAAGCAAGCCGGCGTGGATGTTCAGCCAATTACGCAAATGGACGGCGGCTCGCATTTCAACGAAGTGTTCTTCAACAACGCCGAAATTCCCGATTCGCAGCGGCTGGGCGATGTCGGCGGCGGCTGGGGCGCGGCGCTACTCGTACTAATGAACGAGCGGCTGGCCATTTCGGGCATTCAGCCTGACGGCTTCCCCGAGCTCTTGAAACTTGTGCAAACACTCGAGATCGATGGTGAACCCCTGCGTAACAACCCTCTGGTCCGCGAGCGCCTGGCACACTGGTATTGCCAGCATGCCGGCATAAAAGCCTCAACCAACCGCATGCTCACCGCAGTTGCCAAGGGCGGCATGCCCGGCGCCGAAGCGGCACTGGGCAAACTGGTCGGCGCTGTAATGAACCAGGATATCGCCAACTACGCCCTGCAACTTATGGGAGATACCGGCGCGATCTGCGAGGAGACACTGGCAGAACAACACGCCCATTTTCAAAACACCGTGATGTTTGCACCCGGCATTCGATTGGCCGGCGGTACCGACGAGGTCATGCGCAATATCATTGCCGAACAGGTACTGGGATTACCCCAAGAGCCGCGAGCGGATAAAGGTATAGCCTTTAAAGACATCCCCTCAGGCAATCAGGGCTAGGCAAACCTTGAGCCGGGGGTGGTTTCCCCCCGGCTTTTACACCACTGCCCGCACCAAACTTCATCAGCCCCCTCCTATTCCTGTTCTGCCGAAACACCCACTACGGCAATCCCTTAGCTCGGCAAGCGTTTCCCCCAATTATCCCTGACTCGCTCTGGCCCTAGACTGGATTCAATTGCTGCTTTGCTCCTTACGAGAACAAACAGCCTGCAACCGGAAACGAGGGGAAAGACATGAAATCGCCACTAGCCAATGCATCTCAGGCCGGACAATTCTGTAACGATATCATCGCGCTATTTAAGAACGAAGACGCCGAGCAACACACGCTTGTTTTCGAGCGCTTCCAGAATATGCGCCCGGCGAACTCTGCACTGGATGCAAACATCACCAAGTGCAACACACTCAGCCATGAGCGCGATGCGGACAATCTGGCGATTCTTGCGGACTTGTCCAGCGAGTACGAGTACCTGATGGCAATCTGATAAGGGTTATTCCGGATCAGAGCAAGGGTTTCAACCGATTTTCGGCACCTGCGCATGACAGTAATCTAAACCATCGCACTTTGTTCCATAAGCAGAAAGCAGCACGAGCAATGCAAGGGGAGTTAACGTGATTAACCGGGCAAGACAACAAGACGACACTACAGCCATTGAAACTCCGAAATTGGACGTGAGGGGTTACTTCGACATTCCCTGCGCTTATCAAAACGGCTCCCGCAAGCGCCTGAAAGCCTTCCACAACGGCGATTGGTGGTTGAACGTTGACTACGTCACCAGCGAAGTTAGTACTCCCAAAAGCTGAGCATACGGCGTAACCACCAACTATTGCGCGTTTTCATCAAGCCCACCCTCCAGCCCCAAGAACCCCTGATTCCGGGGCTTTCAGCCGTTTCCGCCGCCAGAAAAAAACCGCTATAAGGGTAATCCCTTACCGGAGCAGGCACTTCACCGGATTATCCAAAGCTACAGCGCCCCCTAAACTACACACAAATGCTGATTTGTTACTTAGAGAGCGAACGGCAACAACCAGAGGGGAAACGAGATGAACACGCAAACAACTAACAGCAAGCAAGTAGACATCATTCATTCCGCATTTGGCGCGCGGACTCTCACCGTAGAGGTAGCCACTTACGTTGTGCTTTCGGAGCAGAACCACACAGACAATCTGAGCATTCTGGACGAGCTGACTATGCTAGAGGCCTAGTCGGCCAGTCAAAGCAAGACATTGAGAGATAAGGGAGCAGTCATGCCAGTTACTAATGCAGCCACCCAAGATCAAGCTTCGCCGCAGGTCGATTCAGCGGTGCTAATAGTCGATCCGGCATCAGAATTTGCCACGCCCCCGAGTTACACGGACGGCTCGCGAAAACGTTTGCGTGCTTATCACGCGGGTGCCTGGTGGCTAAACGTCAATTACGTCGAATCCGAGTCCGGCCACAAAGCAGTCTGAAGTTCACACATCAAACTGCAGCCGCCCTTTTCAGCAAGGCATCACGGTACCCTTTCGAATTTAATGTTAATATTCTCGCCTCGATTTGCATATTAAACAGGCGGTAACATGATTGACTGGCAGGCGGTCGACACAGTAATGCTAGACATGGACGGCACCCTGCTGGACTTGCACTTCGATAATTATTTTTGGACCCAACACCTTCCTTTGCGCTACACCGAAATTCACGGTGGCGAACTGGAAAGCGTACGCAGCTCCTTAAGTTCCCAAATAATGGCGCAACAAGGCAAACTTAATTGGTACTGCCTTGATTATTGGTCGGAAGAGCTCAAACTCGACATCCCCAGCCTCAAGCGCGAGGTCAATCACTTAATCGCCATACGCCCCTATGTAGAGGATTTTTTGCAGTGGCTTAGCGATTCACACCGCGAAATATGGCTGGTGACCAATGCGCACCAGGATGGCCTCGAAATCAAGATGGAAAAAACCGGGCTGGACCACTGGATAGACAAAATTGTTGTTTCCCACCAATTCGAGGCTGCCAAAGAAGACCCGCAGTTCTGGCTCAAGCTCAGCGAGCACTCGCCTTTTGACGAAAAACGCACACTCTTGGTCGACGACAATGCCAGCGTACTGCAGGCCGCTGCGGATTTTGGCATCGCCCACCTACTCACCCTGCGCCAGCCCGACAGCCAGCAGGCAATTCGCGACAACCTCGCCTTCCCGGCCATCCACCATTTTGATGAGCTACTGCCCAGCGCATGAGCGACCACACCGAGACTAGCGGCCGAATCCGGCTGGACAAATGGTTGTGGGCGGCGCGTTTCTTCAAAACCCGCAGCTTGGCAAAACAAGCCATCGAAGGCGGCAAAGTGCATTACAATGGCGCCCGCTGCAAAGTCAGCAAGGACGTTGAGCTCAATGCAATGCTCACCATCCGCCAGGGTTACGATACCCGCGAAGTGCAAGTACTGGCATTGTCAGACCAGCGGCGCGGCGCTCCGGAAGCGCAAAGCTTGTACCGCGAAACCGAAGAAAGCATTCAAAGGCGCGAAGCCTTGGCGGCCCAGCGCAGGGCCTTTGGGCCGGGCGCCGACATTATCAAACCCAACAAAAAGCAGCGTCGCCAAATTCATCGATTCAAAGAAATGCAATAAGCAGACGCCAACAGAAAGCCGCCCTTAAGGGCTAACATACAAACCCAGCAACTCACTCTCACAACAGACGAAACCATGCCCGATACCATCAGCCGCTTTACCTTCGACGATAACCCCGTTCGCGGCGAAATCGTGCAGCTTGAGCACAGCTACCAAGAGCTGCTCGCCATGCATCACTACCCACCCATTGTCGCCCGCCTGCTGGGCGAAATGTCGGCGGCCGCCAGCCTGCTGGCGGAAACCATCAAGTTCGATGGCACCCTGACATTACAGATACGCAGCGAGGGTGAAATCCCCCTGATTATGGCCGAGACCACCAACCACCATTGTTTTCGCGCCATTGCACGCCGGTCCGAGGAGGCCAGTAGTCAGGACTTTGCGGTGCTGTTTAACAAGGGTCAGCTGTGTCTCACTATCCAGCCCCGCAATGGCAAACCCTACCAGGGCATTGTTACCCTCGGCGGCAACAGCATTGCGGCCAGCCTCGACACCTATTTCAAACAAAGCGAGCAGCTCGCCACCCGAATTAAACTCTTTGCCGATGGCAAGCGCGCGGCCGGTTTTCTACTGCAGCAATTGCCCGGCGCAACGAGCAAGTCGCCTGAGGACAAATCCGGCGAGCTGGCCTGGGAGCACCTCAGCCACGTAGCGGCCACGTTGACCGCAGAGGAACTCCTGAATTTGCCGCGTGAAGAATTGCTGTATCGCCTCTACCATCAGGAAGCTCTGCGCCTGCACCCGGAAAAAACCGTTCAGTTTCAATGTACTTGCAGCCGCGAGCGACTCGAACAGGCACTCGTCTCGCTGGGCCGCGATGAGCTTGACTCAATTCTGGAAGAAAAGGGGCTGATCGACGTCAATTGCGAATTTTGCAACCGTTTTTACAGCTTTGCCGCTTCAGATATCGAGTCTCTATTTGGCGGTGACGGCGCAGATATTAAACACTAATCCCCAATCACATTCGGGATTAGCGCTGCCCCCTCTTTTTTGCCATAATGGCGCCCCCGAAAATCAGCCTCCCTGCACGACGGCAGCGGCGGCATTATTGCCAGGCCCCGGACTAGAGCTGTAAAGCCAGCGGGACCGTTTTGACAGGACGAGAGAATGAGTGCAGAAACCATTGTTTACACCGACTTGGCGCCATCGCGACTAATTGAGCAAGCTCTGGCGCGCGGCGAAGGCGAGCTGGCCGATAATGGCGCCCTGGTCGTCACCACTGGCAAGCGAACTGGCCGCTCTCCCGGCGACCGCTTTATCGTAAAAGAGCCTTCTACCAGCGACTCAATCGAATGGGGCAGCGTTAACCGTCCCTTTGACGCCGACAAATTTGATGCTTTATGGAATCGCGTTTCCGACTTTCTTGCCGAGCACGACCGCTTCGTATCAAACCTGCACGTGGGCGCCCACGACGAGCACTATATTCCTGTAGAAGTGAACACCCAAACCGCCTGGCAATCGCTGTTTGGCCGCAACATGTTTGTGCGCCCGCACAAGTACAACCCCAAGGGCAAAGAGCAGTGGACCATCCTGAACGTTGCCGGCTTTGTCTGCGACCCGGAACGCGATGGCACGAACTCTGATGGCTGCGTCATTATCAATTTTGCCCAGCGCAAGGTATTGCTGGCAGGTATGCGCTACGCAGGCGAAATGAAAAAGGCCATGTTCTCGGTACAGAACTTCCTGCTGCCCGAAAAAGACGTCATGCCTATGCACTGCTCGGCCAACGTGGGCGACGAAGGTGACACCACCTTGTTCTTCGGCCTATCCGGCACTGGCAAAACCACACTGTCGGCCGACCCCGCCCGCTTCCTGATTGGCGATGACGAGCACGGCTGGGCAAAAGGCTCGGTATTCAATATCGAAGGCGGCTGCTACGCCAAAACAATCAATCTCAGCATGGACAACGAACCCATTATTTGGGACGCGATCCGCTTTGGCGCCATTGTTGAGAACGTCGTCATCGACGGCGAAAGCCGTACGCCCGACTACGACGACACCAGCCTGACCGAAAACGGCCGCTGCTGTTACCCGCTTGAGCATGTTGAAAAGCGCGTTCCGCAAAATGCTGCCGGCGAACCCGCAACCGTCATCTTCCTGACCTGTGACGTTTCCGGTGTGTTGCCCCCCATTTCCATACTCAGCAAGGAAGCCGCTGCGTTCCACTTCCTGAGTGGCTATACCGCGCGCGTAGGTTCAACAGAGCTGGGGGCCGAAGCCGGTATTCACCCGACTTTTTCAACCTGCTTTGGCGCTCCCTTTATGCCGCGCCCTGCCAGCGATTACGCTGAGTTGCTAATGAAGCGCATCGCCGACTTCGGCTCACGTGTCTATCTGGTTAACACCGGCTGGACTGGTGGTTCCGGCGCTGCTGGCGGCACCGGTTCACGCTTCCCCATTCCGGTCACTCGCGCCGTTGTTGCCGCAGCTCAAAGCGGCGCCCTGATTGACGTCGAAACCGAGCATCTGGATATTTTGAACCTCGACGTTCCGAAAAGTATTCCCGGCGTTGACGATCAATACATCAACCCTCGCAAAGCCTGGGGTGATGCCGCAGCCTACGACGCAGAAGCCTCCAAACTGGCCAAACTGTTTCAGGACAACATCAAGAAGTTTGATGTTGCCGAGGCAATTGTTAAGGCTGGACCCAAAGGCTAAGCCTCAACGCGATAAGCAAACAAAAAAAACGGCAGCCGAGGCTGCCGTTTTTTTTACGCTACCTAAAGCACTAGGCCGCCGCTGCGCCATTCCCGGTAGTACTCCCGTACCAGAAACGCCGAAACCAGTTAAGATTAAACGGCTGCCAGTTGTCCTCGCGCTGAGCCAGTCGCTCGGCCACGGCATACATGACAGCGGCATTGTGGGTAAGCCCCATATGGCTGCCGGGCACCTTCAGGTTTTCCGTTTCATGGCCGGGCGTATCCACACAATATTTCCAGTCGGCCACACCATCACCTTCACTGTATATTGCCGTAGAGGGTACCGGCGGCGAAACGCGCCAGCTTTCCGCATCCGCCAGCATTGGGTCACTGAGACCGCCCGGGTTCAGCCACTCATACAAGCGCGCAACCCCACCGGAAATGCTGTCCGTAGTGGCCACATTAAATGGTGAGCCGAGGGTAATCACTTGCCTGATGAGCTCGGGCTGGGAACTGGCCAGCGCGCGCGCATAGACACCGCCAAGGCTCCAGCCAATAACACTGACCTTTCGACCGCCATTACGTTTGCTGACATCCCTGACGTGGGCAGCAAGCCCGTTAAGAAAATCTTGCCGAATACCAATATTACGGCCTTGCTCCCAGCCGTAAACTGTAAAACCGGCAGTCGTGAGGTAACGACGTAACATGCTTGTGCCGCCGTCGCCTGTCATAAAAGCGGGAACGACAACCACCGGATGACCGTCGCCCTTGGCCACCCTTTTAAGTAAGGGCTGAAAGGATGCCGCCGCTGACATTTCGATCAACGCACGTAACTCCAAAAATGCGGAAAACAGAGTTGGGCCTGTTGCTGCGATTTGCTTTGCCATCAATACCTCTCTATTAGGCGGCTATGTCGTTGTTATGGTTCAAACCGCCTGTCCAAACTATAACCGTAAGACCTACAAGATATCAAAACCTATTTGGTGGCCAAATCTTATACGCAATTACCGTACGTGCTTAAATTTCGACCAGTATGTAAATATTCCGACATTAGTATGTTCATTCTAATTTTTAAACGTATTGTGGCCCCAGTTTCCAGCGCGGCGCTGAAGGAAATGGCCGGAATGATCCGGCTAAGGCAGTAGCACCGCGACACACAAATTTTCGTTCGACTCTACCGAGGTGAATACTATGAGCAAGAAACAAGCAGAAGCTAAAACACAAACGTCTTTCGAGAAAGCCAACGCCGTTGCACGCGATCTGTTCCTGGCCAACCTGGGCCTGTACGGCAAAGCCTTTGAGCAAAGCCAAGAGCTTTACAACAAAACCCAAGCTTCCTACAAGCAAGCTGGTGAGAAAGTTCAAGCGCTGGTAGAGAAACGCGAAACTATCTTCGCCGACCTCGTTAAGCGTGGCGAGCAAGTTCAAGTCGACGCACAAGCCAAATTTGAAGAGCTGTCTGCCAAGCCAAAAACTCTGGTTGAAGAGCAAGTTGCAGCGGTTAAAAGCAGCGTAGAGAAGTTGAAAGAGCGCGTTGCCAGCCGTAAAACTGAAACTCAGACTGCCTCTGCCTAAGTTGAAATCCGGAGCCAGCCTGCTTGCAGGCTGACCCCATCAGGTCTTTCTTTGCACGGTGCGTCTTAGTGACCACCGTGCTTTTTTACATCAGAGATCGCCGGAATTAGTATGTTTATTCTAGGGCGAACTCATACACTGCATGCAGTGCCAACGATATAGCCGGAGACAAACATGAGTAAAGAAAAAGCAAATTTGAAAGACGTCGGTGACGTAGCCAAAAATATCTGGCTAGCGGGCCTGGGTGCCTATGGCCGTGCATTTGACGAAGCGCAAGAGCGCTACGAGCAAGCCAGCAAGGAAACACCACGCCTGTTCACAGATCTGGTAGAAAAAGGTAAAAGCCTTGAGTCTCAGGCTCGCGCCACCATTGATGACGTAGCGGCCAAGGGCAAGGGCACAGCCAGCTCACTGGAAGAGCGCATCAACAAAATGCGCGCCAACCTGGGCTTCGGCGGCGTTAGCGTCGAGGACTTTGAGCGCCTGGAAAAGAAAGTTGACGCTCTGGCCAAGAAAGTCAGCGCGATGAGCGCCGCGCCCAAGAAAGCTGCAACAAAGAAAGCTGCCAGCAAAACAAGCGCCGAGTAACTCGGGCCTGCAGCTTACCGAAAGGGCGACATTGGTCGCCCTTTTTTGTGGACAGCTCTACTGCTATCGTGGCACCTTCCCTGCTTAGTCTGAAGCTAAGGTTTCGCAATGAAAACACGCGAGCGCATTCTGCAAACCAGCCTTGAGCTGTTTAATGCAGAGGGCGAACCCAACGTGACCACCGTCGACATTGCCAATGAGCTCGATATTAGCCCTGGCAACCTCTATTACCACTTCAAGGGTAAGGAGGACATTATAGGCGAGCTGTTTCAGCGCTTTCACGACGGCCTCACCGAAATACTTGATGCTCCCATAGCCAAGCTGCTCAAACCCGACGACGCCTGGTTTTACCTCTATATCGTTTTCGAAGAGATATCCAACCACCGCTACTTTTACCGCAACCTGAACGATATTCTGCAGCGCTATCCCGCCATTGAGCGCAAGTTCAGGCGTTTACTCGAACGCAAACAGCAGGCAGCCAGCGCAGTTGCCGAAGCCCTGGTCGACAAGGGCATTCTGCTAATGGATGAGCCTCAGCTGAAGCGCCTCAGCGAGATTGTCACCATGCATGTCACTTTCTGGATGAACTACGAAATGTTGCGCAGTCGCGACCTACCTAACCAGTTGTTGATTCACCAGGGCGTATTTCAGGTGATGTCGCTACTGGCCCCCCATCTGGCACCTGCGTATCGCAGCTTTTTTGACGATTGCTGCGTACTCTACGAATCATTAACCGCCGATCTCATATAGTCCCGCAGGCTTCAACGCCGGCCAGCCACACCAATCAGCTAACATAATATTGTTAGGCGCGAATAGGTTCCGCTAATCGCTCTGTCAAGTCTCGCACGCTGTCCATGCTTTCTGCATAATGCCTCGCTCAAATTTTAATAATCCGCAGGACAGGCCATACAAGCATGAACCTTATTCTCCAGACCATCGCCCGCGAACTGAACGTCCCCCAGCGTAACGTAGACGCTGCTGTACAATTATTGGACGAAGGCGCAACTGTGCCGTTCATCTCTCGCTACCGCAAAGAAGTCACCGGCGGGCTCGACGACTCCCAGATGCGTGAGCTGGAAAGCCGGCTCGGCTATCTGAGAGAACTGGAAGACCGCCGTGCCGCCATACTCAGCAGCATCCGTGAGCAGGAAAAACTTACGCCAGAGCTGGAGCAAAAAATTCTGGGGGCAGACACCAAGAGCCGACTGGAAGACCTCTACCTACCCTATAAACCCAAGCGTCGCACGAAAGGTCAAATTGCCATTGAAGCCGGACTCGAACCGCTGGCCAATACCCTGCTTGCAAACCCCGGTCTGGACCCCGAAACAGAGGCTGCGACCTACCTTAACAGCGAACACAAAATTGAAACCGTTAAAGATGCTCTGGACGGCGCGAAATACATATTGATGGAGCGCTTCAGCGAAGACGCCGATTTATTGCAGAAACTGCGAAGCTACCTGTGGGAGCAGGGCAAACTGACGGCCGCCGTCGTCGCGGGCAAAGAGCGCGAAGGCGAAAAATTCAGCGACTATTTTGAACACAGCGAGCCGCTAAAAAATACACCCTCACACCGGGCTCTGGCGATGTTCCGTGGCCGCAACGAAGGCGTGCTCTCGCTAAATATCGCTTTGGAAGACGAAGGCCAGGGCCACCCCTGCGAAGCCATGATCGCCGATCACTGGAAACTCAACTTCTCGGGCAGCGCAGCCGACAAATGGCTCAATGAAGTTGTGCGCTGGACCTGGAAAATCAAACTCTATATTCATCTGGAAACAGACCTGCTGGGTCAACTGCGCGAGCGCAGCGAAACCGACGCCATCACTGTTTTCTCCAGCAACCTCAAGGATCTTCTGCTCGCGGCACCCGCCGGACCACGAGCCACCATTGGACTGGACCCCGGCCTTCGCACGGGCGTCAAAATGGCAGTAATCGATTCAACCGGCAAGGTACTGGATCACGGCGCCATTTTTCCAACACCGCCGCAGAACAAACAAGCTGAAGCGGCTGCCACCCTGCTGAAAATGATCAAGCAGTATGGCGTTGAACTTATCGCAATAGGTAACGGCACCGGCAGCCGCGAAACCGATAAATTTGTCGGGGACCTCCTGAGTGCCCACCCTGAATTAAAAACCACCAAAGTCATGGTCAATGAGGCCGGCGCTTCAATCTATTCCGCGTCCGAATACGCCGCCAAGGAATTTCCGGATCTGGACGTAACCATTCGCGGCGCCGTATCTATCGCCAGACGACTGCAAGACCCGCTGGCCGAGCTGGTAAAAATCGAACCAAAATCTATTGGCGTTGGTCAGTACCAGCACGATGTATCCCAAACCGCACTGTCGCGCTCACTGGACGCGGTCATCGAGGACTGTGTTAACGCCGTCGGTGTCGACGTAAACACCGCCTCGTCAGCCCTGCTCACCCGGGTTTCGGGCCTTAACGCCAGCATCGCCGCCAACCTTGTGGAATATCGCGACCAGCACGGCATGTTCACCAGCCGCGACACCCTGAAAAAAGTGCCCCGTCTGGGCGACAAAACCTTCGAACAGGCGGCGGGCTTTCTGCGCGTCATGAACGGCGAAAATCCCCTCGACAGCTCCGCCGTTCACCCGGAGTCCTACAGTGTTGTTGATCGCATCGTAAAAGAGTGTGGCAAATCCGTCGGCTCGCTACTTGGCGATAGCGTATTCCTGCGCGGCATCAAGGCAGAAAAATTTGTCGACGAAAAATTTGGCCTGCCCACGGTGCGTGACATCATCGCCGAGCTGGACAAACCCGGCCGTGACCCTCGCCCTGAGTTTAAAACCGCGACCTTTAAGGACGGCATCGAAAAACTCAGCGACCTGCAGCCGGAAATGATTCTTGAGGGTTGCGTCACCAACGTCACCAACTTTGGCGCTTTTGTGGATATAGGTGTGCATCAGGACGGACTCGTTCATATTTCCGCACTTTCACACACCTTTGTTAAGGACCCGCGCGAGGTTGTAAAGGCTGGCGATATCGTTAAAGTAAAGGTGCTGGACGTCGATGTTTCGCGCAAACGTATCGCCCTGAGTATGAGGCTCGACGATAAGGCCACGCCCCAGGACAAAGACTCGCGCGATACCGCCCGAAGGAATAATAGCGGTCCGCGTCAGGCGAAGGCGCCTCAAGCCCCGAAAGCTGCAAAGGCAAGCGGCGGCACATTCGCTGACCTGTTCGCGAATGCCAAACAGGAGGGCAATAAACGCTTATAGGCCCGGGCGGGGCAAGGCCGGGCAATGCGGACTTTCATTGTCGGCCGCAGCGAAGTCCTTGGTACTCGCTTTGATACGCGCATCCATCGGTGCCAGTCTAAGTGCCTCGTCGATCGCGGTTTTGGCACTGGCATCACAACGCTGTGCTTGCAGCGAATACGCCAGATTATTCCACGCCAGGGCGCTGTCTGGCCGTATGCCAATACCTCTTAGAAAATATTCGCTGGCCTCACGATAGCGCCCGGCTCCAAGCAGGTGATTAGCCAGGGCAAATTGTGCCGCGCTGGATTCTGCCCAACGCGTTGCAGCCTGCGTCAAGGCCGTCAGCATTTTGTCATCCGTGAGGCTGCGGGTTTCGCGCATCTGCTCAAGGGTTTTCAGATACGTGACGGCCCCAGCCCCCGCGGGGATCTGATCGGGCGGAGTGAGTATCAGCCCCCAGTAATCCGAACGCGCCCAGGTTCGCATAAACGTACCTGCGCTTATTTCATAGTAGGGATTTTTGCCCGAATGCAGCAACAGCTTCTCTCCGCCCCGCTCGTAACCCACCAAAAGAGCGTAGTGCCACTGCGGCCACCAGTTAAAGCCCAGATTTTGTAAAACGAGTACCGGATGGCCGGCATCGAGCTCAGCAAGCAAACTATCCAGAGATGCATCTACCGGATAGGGCAATAGCTCATAACGGCGACTAGCCGCCGTCATTTCCAGCGCAAGCGAACCCTTGCGGCCAGGCAAATAAACCCGGGACACCAGAGAGTCAAGCGAAGCTTCGCGTCCGTAAAACTGCAAGACCGAACTCAGGGCCGCCGGCCCGCAATACGCCAACTCCTGCTCAACAAAGGGAACATTAAGGCGCAACGACTGACTCGCAGGCGCAAACTTTGGCTGCATGGCGCTGCAGCCCGCCAAAAAAAACAGCAGAACAAAAAAAAGACCCGCTGCACCATGGCGCAGCAGGTCTTTAAAATTGCGAGAATTTTTCAGCAAATACAAACCGCCATGTCCCCGCCTTTGG
>JBFJTG010000035.1:0-25985 GCA_041625575.1 Litorivivens sp. | reverse complement strand
GCCCCCTTCCTTGATCTGGCCCGCGCTGAGGTTTTACGCGGGCCACAAAATATTCTGCACGGTAAAAACAGTATTGCCGGTGCGGTGAATTTACACACTGCGGACCCGACCGAAGAATTCGAAGGCATGGTGTCGGGTTTGTACGAGCCGAACTTCGATGAGCGGGTATTTGATTTGGTGCTGTCGGGTCCTCTTAGCGATAAGGTCGGTGTGCGGTTCGCCACGCGCTTGCGAGATTACGGCGGCTATGTAGAGAACCTGACACTGGATCGCTTTGGGCCGCAATATGATCAGGCGACCTACCGACTAAAAGTAAAGTGGGATGTCAGCGACGATACGGCAGTAGCGTTGAAGCTCGAAAAAGGAAGCTTCGATTCCCTTGGTCGCCAGGGTGAGATCATTCGGGATACGCCGTCTACTTCGGACACTTTCCTATTTACCGGGCGAACCGAGGCCGAAATACTGGATAGAACCTATTTCCCGCCGCTGGTTGATGTCGATACTCACGACTCGGTGCGAAACAACTATCAGGATTTCAAGGGTAGCTCCAACGGTAATTACAGTAATAACGATACGACCAACCTGACGCTGGATGTGACGTGGTTGTCCGACGCTGGCAATGAATTTAAGTCCATCTTCGGCTACATGGCTTACAAATATGACGACCTTTGTGACTGCGACTCTACCGCAGCACCCCTATTCATGTTGGAGCTAGCCGAAGACTACGAACAGTTCAGTCAGGAATTGCGCTGGGTATCGCCGGTGGGCGAGAGCATAGATTATATCGGTGGCATTTATCTCCAGCGCACTGACCTGGTTTTTAACGACAAGCTGATTCAGGATTCGCCGGTCGTTGTTCAGCTGCTTAACGCGGCAGACTTTCAGGATGGTGGCACCCGTGGGGATTACGATCCGGGGCAGGGCCTGAGCCCTGAGGAAGTCGCGGGTATTGGTGACGCCGGGAACGCCGTAGCCAATATTACGGCACCGCGAGAATTCACCAGCGTTTCCGATATCGCATCGGTTTTTCTCCAGTCCACCTTCAATCTTGCTGAAACCTTTCGCGTAACCCTTGGCGGGCGTTACACCTATGAAAACAAAAGTAGTAGCCGGTCGCTGGATCTTGCTGATCTGAGTGGCAATAGTTTGCCGATTGGTGAAGTGGATACGGTAGCGGCCATCAGCTTCGCTGCGGAGCGCCATTCCCTGAAAGGCGAGCGCTCGGAAACCCATTTCTCTCCCTTGCTGAATATACAGTGGGATTTCTCGCTGGAAGGTATGGCCTATTTTACCGCTACACGCGGATTCAAAGCAGGTGGTTTTGATGCGCGCTCGAATCAATCGCCCAGCCCGGAACTCACGCCGGCTAACCCCAATGCGGTGGTGCCTAACCGTACCTCATTGGTAGGGACCTTCGAGTACGACGAAGAAATAGCGACCAGCTTTGAGGCCGGTATGAAAACAGGCCTGCTCGATGGCGCGGCAGAATTGAATATCGCGGCTTTTTATACTGTTTACGAAGATCTACAAATTAGCATTTTTGACGGCACCCTGGGTTTCAATGTCGGCAATGCGAAAGAAGCTGTTACGCAGGGGCTGGAAATAGATGGCCGCTACCAGCTTACCGAGTACCTCACCTTGGGGGGAGCGCTGGCGCTGCTGGACTTTGAGTTTACCGATTTTAAAAACGGTCAATGCCAGCAGGGTCAGCAGCCGACATCCGCCAATGGTATTCATTGCGATTACACCGGCTTGAGCAACCAATATGTAGCCGACTGGTCCGGGACCTTTATTATCGGCTACTTGCGCCCAATCTCTCCCACGATCGGTATAGGCATGTCGCTGGATATCGTCTTCACCGACGACTACAACCCTTCCTCAAATGTCGACCCGCGTGTTGAGCAAGACGGCTTTACAAAATTGAATGGCCGAATAGGTATTGGTGCAATTGATGAGAGCTGGGATGTGTCACTGGTTGGCAAGAACCTCACGGACGAGGCGATCATCGTCTATGCAGCCGATACGCCCTTGTCCTACACGATATTTGGTGCAACAACGCATACGGGCTTTCTTGAGGCGCCGCGATCGGTGGCGCTACAGATGACCTATCGCTGGTAAATGCAGGGATGAGAAAAGGGAATTTAATTATGAAACGCTGGACCATTAATTTTTTCGCGAGTTTTATCGTTTTTACGCTGAGTGTCACGGCCAATGCGGAAACGGAGGCTGGCTGGACACTGGAGCGCGACGAAAATAATGTTCGCGTGTATACGCGAAGCCTGGAAGGTTCCTCATTCAAGGCCTTTCGCGGTGAGACTACCATTGACGTGGAGCTTAATCGCGCGCTGGCACTGATGGACGATACGGCTGCCTGTGTGGCGTGGATGCACAGTTGCAAGTCGCCGGTTCTGGTCGGAAAGTTGAATCCTCTTGAGCGCTATTCGTACATGGTGAACGACTTGCCGTGGCCGGCGGCGGACAGAGCATTGCTTTTGCGCGCGAGTATTAGCCAGCGTATGAGTGATCGGGTTGTAACCGTAGCATTGAATGCGGTCGCGCCAAGCGAACTTTCAGCGGAACAACGAGCTCGCGTGCCGAGCAGTAAAGGTGTTGTCCTGATCGACAAAGCACAGGGTTTCTTTCGCTTCACGCCGATCGATGGTCAAAAGACTTACGTCGAATACCAGATGCATACCGATCCTAATGGTGCACTGCCTGCATCGCTGGTTAATGCGATGGTCGTCGACACACCGTTTTATACCCTGAAAAGCATGCAGAGCGTGGTGCTTGAAGAAAAATATCGGGATTTTCGACCCTTTTAATAGATACAGCTGCGCCGATACGGCGTGAGAACGACAAAGCAAGGAGACAGCTATGACCAGTAATATTATGCCTGTACGCCGCAATTTGAATTTCAATTTGCCTGCCGACAAGATCAGTACATGGCACGGAGGCAACGTGCATATTTCTCACTTCTTGAATGCGATGTCGATTTTCTTTCCGGTGGGAGAACGGTTCTTTATAGACAGCGTTCGTCACTACCGCGATGAGGTGAAAGACCCCGAATTGCAGGAAGCGGTAAAAGGCTTTATCGGGCAGGAGGCAATGCATGGTCGTGAGCATGAAGAATACAACGATGCATTGACGGCCAAAGGACAGCCTGCGGACAGGTACGAAAGAATCGTAATTAAACTGCTGGGCTTTTTTCGCCGCTTTACCCCAAAGCGTTCACAGCTGGCGGGCACCATCGCACTTGAGCATCTCACGGCCATTTTGGCAAATGGTCTATTGTCCGATCCGTCTCGTCTAGCGGGTGCAGAACCGAGGTTTGCCGCTCTGTGGCGTTGGCATGCATTGGAAGAAACAGAGCACAAGGCGGTTGCTTTTGATGTGTACGCCACTGCAATGAAAAATAGGCCTATTGCTTATCTCCGCCGTTGTTCTGCGCTGATAATCTCGACAACGATTTTTTTCCTCATGCTGATGCCTTTCCATATTGGATTGGTTCGCAGGGAAAAAGGGCAACTGTTCAACCTAAAAGGTTGGTGGCAGGTTACGGTTTTTCTCTGGGGGCCACGAGGAGTCTTGTTGCGTGCGCTGCCGGACTGGTTGGACTTTTTTAAGCCGGGCTTTCACCCCTGGGATCACGATAATCGCGAATTTCTCTCTGAAGTAGACGATCTCGTGCTGGAAGTTGAAGGCTTCAGCACTCAGGGAGCCGCAGCGTGAATTCGACGGTCGAGTTAAACGAGACGTCGCGTCCGGTATCGAGCCTGGCTGAACTTGAGGCTCTTTACGCAGCCACCTCGCTTGCGACTGTTGATACTGAAGCTTTGCGCACCTGGACACCTGCCCGAAGCCTATGGGGACGGATTAAGCCGCTTATAGCGAAGCAAGCGGGTGCAGCGCTGCATTGGTCGGAAGTGGACGGCCACAGTTTGCACTATTGGGAATGCGGGGCGGCCGACAAACCGGTGCTGGTACTCTTGCATGGCTTCGGTTCCAGTAAAGAGAATTGGTCCTTTCTTACGCCCTTGGTGAGTAAGCAGTTTCGTGTTTTGGTGCCGGATCTTCCCGGTTTTGGCAATAGCAGTTACCGCAGCGACAGTGATTATCGGGTGGAATCTCAGGCTGAGCGCGTTGTTGATTGGTTGAGTGCGCTAGGCGTAAAACAGTTTCATATAGCGGGTAGCTCTATGGGCGGAGCTATTAGCGCGGTAATAGCCGCACGCCACTCCGACAAAGTGCTGGGTTTGTGTCTAATGAATTCCGCAGGCGCGCCGGCAACGCGATTGAGCATGCTGGAAGCCGGAATTTTGGCCGGCAAAAACTACCTGATCGCCGAGAGCAGAGCGGATGCAGTGCGCCTGTTTCAGGTCTGCTTTCATTCCAATAAGCATTTGCTTGGAGCCGTGTTCGCATTTCTGATGGCGGGAGATATGCGTCACCGGCGTGTATTGAACCATGCGATATTTGGTGACCTAGTGCGCTCGCTGGAAGGGACATACCTCAGTCTGCCGTTGATAGAAGCTCCGACTTTGGTGTTGTGGGGCGATAGCGATCAAGTCTTGAGTGTTAGCTGCGTAGACGCCTTTTTGGAAGCAATTCCACACGCGAAGGCCATGGTGCTGCCAGAGACCGGTCATTTGCCGATGATAGAGAAGCCGCGCGATACCGCGATGGTCTTGCAGGCCTTTTTGAATGCGGGCGCATAGCTGGAATTGATCGTTTACCGAGAGGGAAAGAGAACGTGAATACCGATAGAGTCCAGTCGGAAGTATTGGAAGTTGCCATCATTGGTGCCGGTTTTGGTGGCATGGGTTTGGCGATTAAACTACAGCAAGCCGGGCGCTCTGATTTTCAGATTTTTGAAAGGGCAGCTGACGTTGGTGGCGTATGGCGAGACAACATTTATCCCGGTGCTGCCTGTGACGTACCTTCGCATTTATATTCTTTCTCCTTCGAGCCTAACCCGCATTGGCAGCGCAGTTTTGGTGGTCAAGCAGAGATATATCATTACTTGCAGAAATGCGCAGAAAAGCATCATCTGCGTGAAAAAATTCGATTTAATACCGAAGTTTCAGGTCTTGTATTCGACGAAAAGCTGTGTGTTTGGACGGTTCATTTCGCAGACGGTGAAGTGATTGTCGCCCGAGCGGTGGTGCTCGCGATTGGCGGTTTGAATGTTCCAGCCTATCCCAAAATTGAAGGGCTTGATTCCTTTAAAGGTAAGGTGATGCATACCGCTGAATGGGATGCCGATTACGACCTTAGTGATAAGCGGGTGGGTGTTATTGGTACAGGGGCCAGCGCTATTCAGGTGGTGCCGAGCATTGTTCCCAAAGTGCGGGAGTTGAAGCTTTTTCAGCGCACTGCACCCTGGGTTTTACCAAAGGGAGATGTCGCAATCTCAGCTCGATGGCAGAAGCGCTTTGAACAATTTCCTTTCTTGCAGAGAATCCGTCGATTAATGCAGTACTGGAAATTCGAATCGCTTGCACCGGTAATGATCAAGAATAACTGGATGACTCGTTTCGCCGAAAAATTGGGGCGCCACTACATTAATCGTATGGTGAAAGATCCGGTTTTACGCGAGAAGGTCACGCCTGACTACGCATTGGGTTGTAAACGGGTACTTTTATCTGACGACTATTATCCGGCGCTGCGCCAGTCTCATGTCGACGTTTTAACGCAAGGGATTGAACGGATCGAGGACGATGGCATCGTCATGCGCGACGGCACAAAGACTGAGCTTGATGTATTGGTCTTGGCAACCGGCTTCAAAGTACCGGTGGCTGGTTCGCCCTTGAATATCATAGGGAGGGGTGGTCGCTCACTGGATGAAGAATCACGTGGCGGAAGGGAGGCCTACCTCGGCATGACGGTTAGTGGTTATCCCAATTTGCTGGATATTATGGGGCCGAACACAGGGCCGGGAAATATCTCGGTTATCTTCTATATCGAATCGCAATTGCGTTACATCATGAGCTATCTCGATCAGCTAAAAAGTCGCAATATAGCAATGCTGGACCTGAAGAAAGAAGCCCAGCGTGATTTCAATATCGGCATTCAGAAAAAGATGCAAAAAACGACATGGACTTCGGGTTGCGACAGCTGGTATCTCACGCCCGAAGGAAAAAACACAACGCTATGGCCCGGTTATTCCTGGCAATATCGAATGCAGTCGCGCAAGTTTGATTTGAGTATTTATAATAGCCGTCCATCGCAAGCGACTAAGCTTGAACTTGTGACCGATCAAAGCTCAGAATCCACTCAGTTAGTTTCGTCCTGATTTATCAATGACAAGGAATATTCATGTTTGATGTTAGCCAGAAGGTAATTGCAATTACCGGCGCCGGTTCGGGTATAGGCCTTGCCTTGACACGACTGTGCTTGTCTAAAGGTGCCCGCGTTGCGGCCTCGGATGTGAATCCGGCGGCCTTGGAACCCTTGATAGCGGCTAACGCAGCAAACCTTATGCTTACTACTCTGGACGTGCGCAATCGAGAAGCCGTAGAACAGTGGGCGCAGGCCATAGACGCTCAGTTTGGCGCTTGCGATGTCATTGTGAACAATGCCGGGGTTTCGCTTTCGAGCCAGGTGCAAACGATGTCTCGAGAAGACTTGGAATGGATCATGGATATCAATTTCTGGGGCGTGGTCAATGGTGTGGAGGCGTTTTTGCCTTTACTGGAAAAAAGTAGTGCAGCACGGATCGTGAATTTATCGAGCTTGTTCGGCTTGATTGCTGTGCCATCGCAATCGGCTTATAACGCCTCAAAGTTTGCGGTGAGGGGTTACTCAGAAAGTATTCGTCAGGATTTACGAAATACCGCGATCAAAGTGGTAACCGTTCATCCCGGCGGCGTAAAAACCAATATTGTTCGAAACGGAAAACACTTCAGTGGTATCGACGGTAGCGAAACGGATGTCGATACGATGGCGGAAATGTTTACAAAGGTTGCCTCTACAACGCCGGAGAAGGCCGCAGAGAAAATATTTCGTGGTCTCTGTGAAGGCAAGCCGCGCGTTCTGGTTGGGGGTGACGCCATTTTTCTCGACAAGATTCAGCGCTTGCTGCCGGCGATCTATGACCGGCTTCTGGTGCCAATGTCATTGCGTGGCAGTCGCCGCCTGGCCAGGCGCTAAATGGGTTTTATCCACCCTCTGTATTACCCTCCCTTGGCTAGAGCGATACTCTGGCCTTTTTTATGCGTGATTTTAATTGGTGCCGATAGTCTCTTTGCCGCCGAGGCGGCTGAGCCCTTTGATATCAATCGCGTGCTCCGAAATTCTGCGCAGCGCCCCGGGCTGTCCGAAACAGTGCTCAATGTTGCGGGCTTCACCTACGTGAATGATCGTGAGTCCTTGCTTGATGACCTGTTGGAGACCAGAGACGCTTCTTTCGAACTGGATGAAAAGGTTCGCCAGCTTAATTATCGCTCGGGTGATGAAAACCGACTCATCAACTTGCTTCAGCAAATGGACGGGCATTCGGCAACGGCACAGGCGGGTCTGTCTCTTGTGTTAGGGGCACCCTTGCTGGACGATCATTATGCGCTGAGTATAGCGGGCGAAACACGTTTTGCGGGCACCTTCTACTACGACAGTGGCGACGAAAGAAAGTTGAGGCTTGCGCCGGTTATTGCCTTTATCGAGCTGGCGGAACTGGAGTCACATGTAGAGGTATCCGGTGTTGGTATTGGCGAGTTGGCACTGCATCGAGCATTCTCCCTATCGGGTGCTGATGAAACGCAATTTTCACTGTCCTTAAAACATCAGGAAATCTGGTTGTACGAACGCGATGTTCAGATTAGGCGCTATCGGGAAAGCGATCTCTTCCGCTTAAATAGTTTTACGCGCAAGTACTCGCGAGCGAATCTGGACCTCGCGGCCAGTCGTGAATGGAAGCGTTGGACATTTGGTTTAAGCGTACGTGATCTTATTGAAGGTACGTACCGCGGGCCGGAGGGTACGCAGTTTCATTTGCGAACCCGCGCCGAACTTCAGCTAGATTACTCGCTCGATTGGGCCAGACTGTCGCTGGACCGTGATTTGAGTCCGCAGGCGGCCTTTGGTCAAATGAAGGGGCGCAGGGAAACTCGTCTGGGTATTGTTGCGCCGCTTAGCCGCAGATTTAGCATCGGGCTGAATTACTTGGCGGTTGAGCGAGATCGTGACGAGGACGTAGTGGGGGCGACCATAGCCTATCACTTGCCGGCAGGTTTTCATCTGCAGTTTACGGGCAATATGGCGAGTCGCCAGGAACTTGGAGGATCTTTCCAGATTCAATTGCCGCTTTTTTGAGGGGAATTGAGCTCGAATAAACATGGAGAGCTGAAGCTCCGCTTGTTTGGTACTATGCGGCCACGCAATGTGCAGACGTGAGTACTCCTTTGATTCCCGAAAATTTTCGTTCGATAGAACGCGCACCCTCCTGGCTGACCTTGTTGAAAGGCGAGCTTGAGCAGGACTACATGCATTCGTTGAGCCAGTATCTGGAGCAGCGACGGGCTTCCGGTGAGATTGTCTACCCGCGCCCACAAGAGTGGTTTCATGCACTGGAGGCAACGTCCTTTGATCAAGTGAAGGTTGTTATTCTCGGGCAAGACCCCTACCACGGTCCGGGCCAGGCGCACGGTTTGTGTTTTTCTGTGCTGCCACCCACCGCGCCGCCGCCGTCGCTAGCGAATATATACAAAGAGTTGCGTTCTGATTTAGGGCTGGAACCCCCGATGCACGGGTGCCTGACTAGCTGGGCCGAGCAGGGTGTTTTGTTGCTCAACAGCGTTTTGACGGTTGAGGCCGGGCAAGCGGCTACTCATCAGGGTAAGGGCTGGGAGCAATTTACTGACGCGATAATAGAGTGCATCAACCGTGAGCTCGAAGGTGTCGTATTTATGCTCTGGGGCGCCTATGCACAGAAAAAAGGGAAGTTGCTGAATACTGAACGACACTGCGTATTGCATGCACCACACCCGTCGCCACTTTCAGCGCATCGCGGCTTTTTCGGTTGTCAGCATTTTTCGAAGGCCAATGCTTACCTTAAAGAGCGAGGGCTAGAGCCGATAAACTGGGCTTTGCCATTTGAACTCCGGTAAGCCAAACCGGTAATAGCGCTTTACTCTTTGAGTTCGTAGGGCGGCGGCAATATATCGCCGAGAATTGCGCCTGAAGCCGTGTGTAACTTGCTGGCAGTCAGGGCATCGCGAGCCAGTACAATGAGCGCTTTGTTATTCGCGGTGCAGGCAATGAGTCCCGATGCCTGGGTTTTATCGTCGGCAAAAACTTCCTCACCCTCTGCCACGACGCCTGATTGCACCCTGCCACGGTAGAGTCGACGTTTGGCGGTGCCGCGGTAATGCAGTCGGGCAACAACCTCTTGTCCTGTATAACAGCCTTTTTTGAAGTTCACCGCGCCTGTGGCGTCGTAGTTCAGCATCTGCGGGATCAGCTGTTCCGATGTCGCTGCGCAGACATCCGCAATACCATCATCGATCGCTAGCTCATCCCAATCATTGGAGCCAATTGCGCTTGCCTGGCTTGTTAATTGCTGCCAGCAGGCAAAGGCCTGATCTGCGTGAAGCCATAGTTCAAAGCGGTGGCCGTGACTGTCGGTTTGAATAGCCAAGCCCTGCGTGGCGCTGACAACGGCACTGTAAGCGGCTGGTGCGGCTCCAAAGTGCTGGCTCACAAGTGCAGCGGCCTGGTCGCCGGCGATGCCCAAGGCGACGTAATTGCTGCTGGCATCGCTCAGTTCGGCCTTCGAAAAGACGGCGTACTTGGCCAGCACGATTTTGCTGCTTTCAACAAGGTTTCGGCGCATACGCAGCAGCACATCGTTCTCGAGAATGCTTGCGGCTAGAAAACTGGTGATCATGCGACCTTTTGGGGTGCAGTAGGCGCCGCGCTGAGCTTCGGCTGTGCTAACCCGCCGGAAGTCGGCGGTTGTTTGGCCTTGCAGGAATTTGTGCGCGTCGGCGCCTTTCACGCTTAGAAAGCCGTAGTGGCTCAAGGGCGCAATGACGGTTTTGGCCTGCGCTAGTGTATTGGCGCCCGTGCTCTGGTCAAAATAGCAATGCTCGCCCTCATAGCGGGCGGTGCTTTGGGCTTCCAGTTGTTTCCAGAATGATGTCATTGTTGCTCAGTGATTTGGTGGCAAATTCGAAGATAGCATGCACGCCCACGTGAGGGCCGTTATAATGCGCGGCAAATAGTAGCGCGGTTACAGTGAAAAGTAATGGTTTCAGATAATGAATTCAAACGAATCGGTTGGGCTAGTCGACGTGGCATGCTGGAACTGGATTTGATGCTGGCGCCCTTTGTAGAGGGCTGCTTCCGAACCTTGTCGGCTGAAAAGCAGCGGCACTACATTGCCTTGCTGGAATGTGAGGACACTGAAATTTTTCAATGGTTGCTGGGGCATGAAAGCCCGGACTCTGATGAATTGACAGGGATAGTTGATGACATCAAGGCGTATTCCCGCAAATCTAAGGCTTGATATTCGGCCCTCATGTCTGCTTGCCAGCTATATTGTTCTTGGTCATAGCCTGGCACTTCTTTGTTTACTGTTTTCCGGCGTACCCTTTATGTGGATGGGCGGCTTGGCTTTATTGCTGCTGATAAGCGGGATGTATCACATCAGTACACTTTTCAGGCAGTCGGGCCCGTATTATGTGCGGGCCTTGGCCTGGAGGACGGGGCAGTGGTTTCTTGTCACTGCTGAGGGAGAAAGCGAGGCCGAGCTTTTGAGCAGCTGGGTTTTACCTGCGGCCGTTGGCCTGCAAATGAAAGCGCGCTCACGATTTCACATGCTCGTCTTGCCTGACAGCTGCGCCGCGGACGATTTTCGACGTTTACGCCAAATTCTGCGCTTTGCCGGGTCGGTGTCCGGGGTCCAGGATCGTATCGAGCGCCTCGGGTAAGGTGTCGGGGTAGTCCAGCGTATAGTGCAGGCCACGGCTTTCCTTGCGTAGCATGGCAGAGCGGATAATAAGCTCCGACACCATGGCGAGGTTGCGCAGTTCAATCAGGTCGTTACTGACCTTGTAGTTACTGTAGTACTCGCGGATTTCCAGTTGCAGCAACTCCACCCGGTGCAGCGCTCTTTGCAGGCGCTTGTTGGTGCGCACGATGCCAACGTAATCCCACATGAAGCGGCGCAATTCATCCCAGTTGTGGGAAATGACGACGTCTTCGTCAGAGTCGGTTACCTGAGATTCGTCCCATTCGGGCAGTTGTATATCTGCATGCCTTTCGCCGAGTCGCCGGCTGATGGCCTGGGCAGCCGAGCGTCCGAAAACGATACATTCCAACAGTGAATTACTGGCCATGCGGTTGGCACCGTGAAGGCCTGTGAATGAGGATTCGCCGATGGCATACAGGTTGTCGATGTCGGTTTGACCTTCCAGATCCACCATAACACCGCCGCAGGTATAGTGCGCAGCCGGTACGACAGGAATCGGCTCGCGCGTGATATCGATGCCCAGTTCGAGGCAGCGGGCCTTAACGGTGGGGAAATGGTGGAGTATAAAATCGGCCGACTTGTGACTGATGTCGAGGTAAACGCAATCGCTGCCGAGTCGCTTCATCTCGTGGTCAATCGCTCTTGCAACGATGTCGCGCGGTGCAAGTTCGCCGCGTTCGTCGAAGCGGTGCATAAAGCGCTCACCGTTGGGCAGCAATAGCCTGCCGCCTTCACCTCGTATTGCTTCGGTGATCAGAAAGGATTTTGCCTTGGGGTGGTAGAGGCAGGTCGGATGGAATTGATTGAATTCGAGATTGGCAACCCTACAGCCGGCCCGCCAGGCCATTGCTATGCCATCGCCGGAGGCGCCGTCGGGGTTGCTGGTGTAGAGGTAGGCTTTACTTGCCCCGCCCGATGCCAGCACAACGAATTTGGCGCGAAACAGTCGAACGTGACCGCTGTCGCGGTCAAACACATAGGCGCCGTGGCAGCGGCCCTTGCGAATAACGAGGTCGATCGCGACATGGCGTTCAAAGATATCAATTGAGCTGGATCGCAGCGCCTGGGAGCTCAGGGCTTCGGAGACTGCCCGGCCCGTGGCGTCGGCGGCGTGAATAATGCGGCGGTGGCTGTGGCCGCCTTCGCGGGTGAGATGATAACCCTCATTGTCGGCGTAGCGACTGAACTCGACGCCCTGGGAAACCAGCCACTCGATACCTGCGCGGCTGTTGCCCACCGTAAAACGCACGGCGTCGTCGTGGCACAATTGCGCCCCTGCGGCGAGAGTGTCGGTGACGTGATCGTCCTCGGTATCCTGCTCGTCGAGAACGGCGGCAATGCCGCCCTGGGCGTAGAAGGTAGAGCCTTGATTTAGCTCGCCCTTACAGATAACGGCAATGCTCGCATGTTCAGCAAGTTGCAGGGCCAGTGTCAGCCCGGCGGCGCCGCTACCGATTACAAGGACATCGTGGGTTTCAGAGGAATTCATGGATTGCCTTGGGTGAGCTGCGTGGATACCATTTGCGACGGTCAGGCCGCTGGCAGAGTATACTGTCATTGCTCTTTTCGGCCAATTCCGTTTCCTTGGGGCAAGATAAATTAAGAAAAGCCTGTTGATGAGCGCTTCTCGGAGAACTAATGAGGTACAGGGTGGTCTATTTGGGTAATACACGATCTTTCAATCGGGAGTGGCGTGATTGTGGATCGTGCTGAACTAAGTGACAAGCAGCTGGTCGAGCGCGTACAGCGCGGAGACCAGCGTGCCTATGATTTGCTGGTGCTCAAATACCAACACAAGATATTTGGCCTGATCTCACGCTATGTTAAGGACAGTGATGAAGTTCAGGATGTGGCACAGGAAGCCTTTATCAAGGCCTATCGCGCCTTACCAAAGTTTCGGGGCGAGAGCGCGTTTTATACCTGGCTGTACCGCATTGCCATCAACACAGCCAAGAATTATCTGGTCAGCCGCAGCCGGCGACCGCCGGGAGTCGATGTCGATGTCGCCGACGCTGAATATTACGATGGGGCCAGTGGACTTCGAGACTCGGATAATCCGGAGAATGTACTGTTCGGGAATGAGTTGAAGCAGGTTGTCGATAGCGCGCTTGCAGCCTTACCGGAAGATCTGCGCACAGCGCTAACTCTGCGCGAATTTGACGGTCTTAGCTATGAAGACATCGCCGACGTAATGGATTGCCCTGTTGGAACGGTGCGCTCGCGGATTTTTCGGGCACGGGAAGCAGTTGATGAGAAAGTTAAAGCCCAAATGGGCGGCAGTGAGGTAATGGCATGAGCAAGGATATTCGGGAATCAGTGTCGGCGCTGATGGACGGCGAGGCCAGCGAGCTGGAAGTCCGGCGCCTGTTGCGCGAGGACAGTGGCGAGATCGACGCGATTTGGTCACGTTTACACGCCCAGCGAGCAGCCTTGCGGAATGAGCCAGGCTATGTCGGCTTGGATGTTAGCGCCGCCGTCCGTGAAGCGATCGCGGCCGAGCAGCCACACCGCCAAATGTCGAAGCGCGATTGGCGCAGGCCCATTGCCGGGTTGGCTGTTGCTGCCAGCGTTGCCGCCCTGGTTGTGTTCGGCTTGGGCGGCAATCCGCAGTCAAACACGCCTCTTGCGAGTGCCGGGTCGATAGAGCAGGGCGGTCGAGTGTACCTTAGTTCACCGACCAAGGCCGCAAATGGTACTGTAAATGCCAGCACGGCAAGTACGCAGGCCCCCCGATTTCATAGCGTTAATGACGAACAATCGCGCCAGCGCTTCGAGCGTCTGCTGCAGCAACACACGGAACGGGCAGCGGTAAACAGTGGTCAGGGCATGGTCACCTATGCGCGTCTGGCCAGCCATGGGGCCAGATAAGTGTTGAAAGCGCAGCTATTGAGATTAGCAAGCTTGTGTCTTGTGGCCGGTGGTGTATTCGCCGAAAGCGATGCCATTCACTGGCTTGAGCGGATGTCTCACGCGCACCGCGAGCTAAGTTATCATGGCGTGGTTACATACCAGGTTGATGACCGCCTCTCCTCCTATACGTTTTTACACCGCGTCGTTGATGGCAATGAATTTGAAGAGTTGCGTCCGCTGGATACGGACAGTCGCGAACTGGTGCGGCATGGCCACAGCATTAACTGTGTTCACCCCGCCGAGAAATTGCTGAGAAATAAGTCAGGTGAGGATGGCAATTTGCAGCAGTACTATAGCTTGTCTGTCGACAAGGGAGGGCGGGTCGCGGGCCGCGAGGTTATTAATATCAGTATTACACCGCGGGATGTGTTTCGACTCAGTTATCACCTTGCTCTGGACGCGATGACAGCCATTCCATTGAAAACGGAAACTCGTGATCAGAGCGGACAAGTTCTCGAGCGCTTCCAGTTTATGATGTTTGAAATGGGGGAGTCGAACGCTGGTTCAGTAGGTGAAAATGCCAAGGAAGTCAGTCACGTCGATGTCGTTTCGGACCAGGTGAGAGCGCAGTTGCTGGCAAATATGCTCTGGAAGCCCCAGTGGATTCCGGAGGGCTTCACCCTTGCACAGCTCGGGGAACCTAAGCTGGACGCCCTGAGTTATACCGACGGGATTAGTATGTTCTCGGTATTTATGGAGCCTGCGGAGAGCTTTGCGGGCGCGCCGGTTGCCTCGACGATGCGCAGCGGTGCAACGGTCTCTTATACCTACCCGATACCTGGCCGAAATTACGTGGCGACGGTGATGGGGGAGGTGCCCCTCGTCACCGCAGAGCAGGTCGCAAAATCGATTACGGTGAAACACTAATGCAGGAACGAGGCCGTATAGTCGCAATTGACGGGAATGCCCTCTGGGTTGAGACCATCCAGCAATCTACTTGTGGCAGTTGCTCTGCACAAAAGGGCTGTGGACAAGGTTTGCTCAATAAGCTGGGCGATGGCAAGCGCAATCATATCCGTGTCTTGCTGGGTGATGCGCCGGCATCCAGTTATAAGCTGGGTGAGCAGGTCGAGTTTTCCGTATCGGATAATGTGCTACTGAAATCTGCTGCCATCGTCTATTTACTACCCTTGCTGGCCATGTTGGCCGGCATGGGACTCGCGCAGCAGTGGTCTTCCTCTCAGGGACTGGCGGCAATTGGCGCTTTGCTGGGCTTTGTGGTCGGCTTTTTGCTGGTGCGCTTGCATTCAGTACTGAGTTCCGATGATCCCGAATTGCAACCCCGGGTGGCACCCAAGCGGAGCACCGCGGGCGCAGATCCCGTACAGGTGGCTTGAAGTCAGTTTCGGCTGCTCGTAGCCTGATCAGGGTCTAATGAGATACAATCGCCCGCTTTTAGCGGCCGACAGCCTGTCGGCTCACCCATAAGCTGAATCTTTTCCGGGAATTGTGTGAGCAGTCTGAAATATATCCGAAATTTTTCCATTATTGCCCATATTGATCACGGCAAATCGACGCTGGCCGACCGTTTTATTCAGGTGTGTGGCGGCCTTGCCGAGCGGGAGATGGCCGAGCAAGTTCTCGATTCGATGGATATCGAGCGCGAGCGTGGTATCACCATCAAAGCCCAAAGCGTAACCCTGAATTACACGGCCCGAGACGGGCAGGTTTACCAGCTGAACTTCATTGATACGCCCGGCCATGTCGACTTTTCCTACGAAGTCTCGCGCTCGCTGTCGGCCTGCGAAGGTGCCTTGCTGGTGGTTGACGCAGCGCAGGGTGTGGAAGCCCAATCGGTAGCCAACTGCTATACCGCGATTGAACAGGGGCTGGAAGTACTCCCGGTATTGAACAAAATGGATTTGCCGCAGGCCGATCCCGAGCGAGTAAAGCTCGAAATTGAAGAAATTATCGGTATCGATGCCAGTGCTGCCGTCGCCTGTAGCGCCAAGTCGGGTATGGGGATTGACGATATCCTCGAGGAGATTATCGTCAAGATTCCTCCCCCACAGGGAGATGTGGATGGCGATTTACAGGCTTTGATCATTGATTCCTGGTTCGATAATTATCTGGGTGTTGTGTCGCTGGTTCGGGTCATGAATGGCACTCTGAAAAAGGGTGACAAGGTTATCGCTAAAACCATAGGTAAATCGCATGGTATTGATGCGATTGGTATTTTCACGCCAAAACTGACCCCGACCGGTGTATTGCGGGCGGGTGAAGTTGGTTATGTCGTGGCCGGCATCAAGGATATTCACGGTGCCCCCGTCGGCGATACCTTTACTCATGCCTCGACATCAAGCGTGGCAGCTTTGCCAGGTTTTAAGCGCGTTAAGCCGCAGGTGTATGCCGGTATGTTCACGGTTTCCACTGACGATTATGAAGATTTTCGGGAAGCCCTTGCGAAGTTGACGCTCAATGATGCGTCTCTTTTTTATGAACCGGAAACATCTGATGCACTGGGTTTTGGTTTTCGCTGCGGTTTTCTTGGCACCCTGCATATGGAAATTATTCAGGAGCGGCTGGAGCGGGAATACGATATTGATCTAATTACCACTGCGCCTACGGTCATCTATGAAGTTTTGACCAAGCGTGGTGAGGTTAGGCAGATAGATAACCCTTCGTCCCTGCCCGATCCGGGCGAACTTGAAGAAATGCGCGAGCCTATTGCGCGGGCGAACATTCTGGTGCCGCAGGAATTTCTCGGTAACGTTATTAGCCTTTGTGTTGAAAAGCGCGGTGTCCAGAAAGACATGCAATTTCTTGGGCATCAGGTCTCGCTCACCTACGAACTACCGATGAGTGAGGTAGTGCTCGACCTATTTGACCGGCTCAAATCGGTAAGTCGTGGCTACGCGTCACTGGATTATAGCTTTGAGCGTTTCGAGGCGGCAGATCTCGTCAAGCTGGATGTATTGATTAATGGCGAACGCGTGGATGCGCTGGCTATGATTGTGCACAAAGATTTCGCCGCGAATCGTGGGCGTCTGCTGGTCGAGAAAATGAAGGAATTGATTCCTCGTCAAATGTTTGATGTCGCTATTCAGGCGGCAATTGGTGGACACGTTATCGCCCGCCAAACGGTCAAGGCCCTGCGTAAAAATGTTACTGCAAAATGCTATGGCGGGGATGTGAGCCGCAAACGAAAATTGCTTGAGAAGCAGAAAGCCGGTAAAAAACGCATGAAAATGGTAGGGAAAGTAGAAATCCCGCAAAGTGCGTTTCTGGCCGTACTAAAAGTTGATAGCTAAAGTCGATAGCAATAAACCAAAAACTAGGACGTCAAATGGTCAACAACATACTACTGCTTATCAGTGCACTCACCTTGCTGGTCTGGACGGTGCAGGAGGTGAGAGGGCGCAGGCAGATGCACGACGCATTATCCTGGTGTGCTGACCACAAAAAAGAGAATACCGCCGAGTCACTCAATACACAGGTGATTCCCGGATGGTGGAATAGCTCGACAATGTTTATTAACCTGGCCTGGATGGCGTGGTTTGCCAGTGTTGTGCTGATCAAGGACGGAGATTTTGCGCTTGTGCTGGTAGTCTTGACGGGACTGGCCGGACTCATCGCCCTGCTCGATAAATTCTGGTTCGAGCGTCGTCGTACTTTTCTTGTTACCGAGGGTAATATAGCGGTCTACCTGAAATACACCGTCAAAGCGAATGTCGACGCATTACGTCAGCGTTATGCGGGGCAGTTGCCCATCGCGGAGAATGCGCGTTCGTTTTTCCCTGTTCTGGCTGTTGTGCTGGTATTACGTTCCTTTGTTGCGGAGCCATTCCAGATTCCCTCGGCGTCCATGGTGCCGAGCCTTGAAGTAGGCGATTATATTCTGGTCAACAAATTCAGCTACGGTATTCGCCTGCCCGTTGTAGGAACCAAACTCATGGAAGTCGGGGAGCCGGAACGCGGCGACGTAATGGTGTTTTTTCCTCCCCATGACAGCCGTTACTTCATTAAGCGTGTCGTGGGCCTGCCGGGGGATGAAATTGAATACCGCGACAAGCAGCTGTACATTAATGGTCGCGAAATGACGCAAACGCTGCTCGCAGAGATTCCGCCGCTTAGCCCTCGTCAGCAGGTACTGCGAGAATCGCTGGAGGGTCGCAATCATCTGGTGCATCATGAGCTCAGGGTGAATCGCGGTGACTTTCAGGTAAGGGTCAAGCTGGGACACTATTTCATGATGGGAGATAACCGCGACAACAGCAGCGACAGTCGTGTTTGGGGCCAGGTGCCGGAGGCGAATATCGTCGGCAAGGCCTTTGCGATTTGGATGCATTGGCGCTCGGTCAGCGAACTTCCCAGTTTTGAGCGAGTCGGTACGATTCGCTAGAATTTTTACTTGTGAACGCCAGTTAAGGGGATTTTTATGCAATTGCGATCACGTCAGACCGGCTTGGGAATGATTCAGACGGCAACGATTCTTGCCGTTGTTGCATTGTTGGGCCTTTGCGCGTTTCGCCTGGTACCGGTCTACCTGGACCATATCACAATTCGCCAAGTCGTAAAAAATGCTGCCGAAGATCCGGAGTCTGGCAAGATGACGGCAAGCGAAATTCGTAAATCAATGCAAGGCGCGTTCCTGACCAACCGCATAGAAACGATAAAGTTGAAAGACATCAAATTCACCGCAGATCGTAGCATGATTATTATGGATGCGAGCTACGAAGTGCGTGTGCCTCTGATCTACAACATTGATGCGGTCGTGAAGTTTGAGAATCTCGTATACGAAATACCCCGGCGCTGATGAATCGAGTTTCTTACACCCGCCTGTTTGGCAAGCTTTCCTATACATTTCAGGATATTGAACTCTTAGAAAGAGCCCTGCGCCATCGCTCCGCCGGCAAAGACAACAACGAACGTCTGGAGTATCTGGGTGATGCCGTACTCAGCCTGGTAGTGGCCGAGGCGCTCTCCGAGGCCTTTCCGGGCTCGCGAGAAGGCGAACTGAGCCGTATGCGCGCGAATCTTGTCAAGGGCACAACGCTCGCTAAGTTGGCGCGAGAATTTTCGCTTGGCGATTACGTGCTTTTGGGTGCCGGTGAATTGAAAAGCGGCGGTCATAGGCGCGAATCGATATTGGCTGACACAGTTGAGGCACTGATTGGCGCAATCTACAACGAAGCCGGTTTTGAGCAGGCACGTGCCGTTGTTCGCGGTTGGTTTGTACCTCGACTGCAGGCTTTGGCTCGTGGCGATAAGCTGAAAGATCCCAAAACCCGCTTACAGGAGTACCTGCAAAGTCAGGGTGCTTCACTCCCTAGTTATGAGCTTGTTGAACAGGATGGCATGCCTCATGAGCAATTTTTTGTTGTGAGTTGTAAGACAGACTTGATTGAGCATTCCGTATCGGCACGAGCGGCGAGTCGGAAAAAGGCGGAGCAGGCGGCCGCGGAACTTATGTTAAATGAACTACAGGTTGAATCATGACTGAAACGCGCTGCGGATACATTGCGATAGTGGGGCGTCCCAATGTGGGTAAGTCTACTCTCCTCAATCATGTGCTCGGCCAAAAGATAAGCATCACTTCACGTAAGCCACAAACGACAAGACACCGCGTGCTAGGCATCAAGACGAGTGAGTTGGTGCAAGCGATATTTGTCGATACGCCCGGCATGCATCGTGGACAAAAGCGCGCGATCAACCGCTATATGAACCGGGAAGCATCGACCACCTTGCGTGATGTTGATGTGGTGCTGTTTGTTATCGAAGCCGGGCGTTGGTCGGAGGAAGACGAATGGGTGCTTGAACAAATCAAGCAGCTCACATGTACGGCCATTCTTGTGATCAACAAGGTCGACAAGCTGGAGGATAAATCGCAACTGCTGCCCTTTATCGCCGAGCGTACAGCAGAGTATCACTATGCAGATGTGCTGCCGGTGTCTGCCCTGCGCAGCGATAATCTGCAAGCATTGGAGAATACCCTTGCGGACTACCTGCCCGAAGCACAGCACCTGTTTGACGAAGATCAGATTACCGACCGCAGTATGCGTTTTTTGGCTGCCGAAACGGTTCGCGAGAAAATAACGCGGCAACTCGGTGATGAACTTCCTTACTCCATGACCGTCGAAATCGAGGAGTATAAACTTGAGGGCAAGATCACGCATATCAGCGCCGCGATATACGTTGAGCGCGACGGCCAGAAAAAGATTTTGATCGGAGCCGGCGGTTCGCGCCTGAAAAGTATCGGGCAGGAGGCTCGCAAGGATATTGAACGCCTGATTGATGGCAAGGTCATGCTTAACCTCTGGGTTAAGGTGAAGTCGGGCTGGTCAGACGATGAGCGTGCTCTTCGTAGTCTTGGCTATACGGATTCTGATTGATTGATCGGCTATGGATAAGGCCTATCAATCTGCATTTTTACTTCATCATCGTCCTTTTCGAGATAGCAGCGTTATCGCCGAGTTCTTCACTGTAGAGTGGGGGCGGGTGCCTGCCGTTGTAAAAGCCGCGCGCGGCAGTAGTACGCGGATGCGGCAGATGGCCGCAAATATGCAGCCTTTTCAGCAGCTGCAAGTCAGCCTTAGTGGAAAGGGTGAACTCAAAACGCTGATTTCGGTCGAGTCGGAAAAAACCTTCAACTTGCAAGGCCGTAATTTGTTTGCGGCACTTTATCTCAACGAGTTAACGCTACGTCTTTTGCATCGACTTGATCCTTATCCGGATCTCTGGCTTTTATATAGAGCGAGCCTGCAGAGACTTTCAGTTTCCCCGGCACTTGAGTCGGTATTGCGAGTGTATGAGTTGGGCTTGTTACAGCAGCTGGGTTACGGTTTCGTGTTCGATGTCGATGCCTCCAGCGGAGAGAGTATTCATGCCGATGAGGCTTATTGTTTTGAGGCCGAGCGCGGCTTTATTAAACAAACCGGATTGGCTCTGTACGCGGGGCAGGCGACAATAGCCGGGCGGGACTTACTGTCCCTCTCGCAGGGTGCAAAGTCTGCGGCGGCCGAATGGACAGCCTCGGAACTGCGCATCCTAAAGCGGATTTGCAGGCAGGCATTGGCACCTTTGCTGGGATCGAAACCACTCAAAAGTCGGGAATTGTTTAGCGGAAAAGCATCATGATTGTCGGGATTGGTACGGATCTGATACACATTGATCGAATCGAACGGTCTTTTGAGCGCTTTGGCGATCGTTTCCTAGCCCGGTTTTTGTCGCCGCGGGAGCGTGATGTCTTTGTGGAACGTGGTTGTCCGGTAAACTTTCTTGCCAAGCGTTTTGCGGCCAAAGAGGCAACGGCGAAGGCCTTGGGCGTGGGAATTGGCGCTCGCGCTCGCTGGGCCGAGATCGAAGTATTGAATAATAGCGATGGTGCGCCGCAGCTAATCCTGTCGGGAGCCGCAGCCAAGACAGCTGATGGGCTTTCGGTGGCTGCCAGCCATATCGCGCTAGCGGACGAGGTCAATCTGGCGCAGGCTTTTGTTATATTGGAGTCATAGCTGCGCCGCCTTCAAACATCACGGCTATCTCGAGCTCCTCGTCCCAGTGAATTAGTTTTCTAATTTCCGAGATAACTGTATGAGCGCTTGTGGCCAACGCATCATTCCAGCTGCCGGATTCGTGCAGGCTCGCCTGTAGTTTTGTTAGGGCCATACTTAAGGGCGGAGCGCCAACGTAGGCGCACGCGCCCTGCAATTGATGCGCCAGGCTGCGAATACTATCGATGTCACGCTGCGTTGTGGCTGTGCGCCATTGCGATTCACACTCTGGAAGTCCATCTATAAATTTCGCCAGCAGCTGTAAAGCCAGTTCCGGACGCTGTTCACTCTTGTGTAAACAGTCATTGATGTTAATTGGTTTGAGTTCATCCGGGTGCAGTGTATGCGAGGAATCCGGACGGCAAAATCGCAGGAGTTTCTGCAGAGTATCGAGGTTTATGGGCTTGGCCAAAAAATCATCGAAATGTATTAATTGTTCTGGGGGTACTGAGTCGCAGCTGCCGTGTGCCGTCAGCGCCACGATATGACTGTGCGCGTTAAGCGCGCTTCGCCGGATGGCAGCGGCAACCTCGGCGCCGTCCATACCCGGCATCTGGAGATCCAGTAGAATGAGCGGGTAGTGATGGCTTGAGCAACAACTTACAGCGTCGGCGCCGCTACTGCAGAGTTTGCCAGGAGCACCGCTATGGTCGAGTAGAACTTTCAAGAGAAGTCGGTTGTTGGCGTTGTCATCAACAATCAGCGTGCTTGCCATAGTTTGAGCAAGTACAGGGCTTGTATCTAATGTGTCCCTTACAATATTGGGCGACCGGAATTGCGCTATTAATTGTGACTCGGTAACGGGCTTTTGCACGAAGTCGTGGTCAGAGCGGGTTAGCACATTGCGTAGGGTTGGCAGTAGTATGCTAGTGCGGCTTGGCGGTAGTACCGGTTCGATAGTCGTCAGTTCGGATTCGTCGCGAAGGCTGAGTAGTAATTTGCAGTCCGCGCGAAGCGGCATGAGATGAGTGAGTTCGTCGAGCGTCTCGATGTGTGTGACGACAATGCCGTGTTTTTGCAGTCGATGTGTTAAGGCACGCCGACTGTCGGGGTTGCGCTCCCATAACAATGCCGTCTTGTACAGAGTTGCTTCCTGGTAGCGATCTCTTGAGTTTTGTACGACTTCCAGCGGTAGCGAAATTCGAAATCGCGTCCCCTCGCGGTAACTGCTATCCAGATCAATCGCGCCATGCATTTGAATAAGCAGGTTTCTTACAATGGCAAGCCCCAACCCAGTGCCCCCTTGCGCTCGGGTCGTTGATGAGTCGAGCTGCTGAAATGCTTTAAACAATTGGCTTTGTTCTTTTGCCTCGATCCCGATGCCGGTATCGGCAACTTCGAGTGACAATTCAGATAGTAAGCCGTCAAGCTTTTTTACACTCATGCGGACGAGTACCTGGCCGTGTTCAGTAAACTTCACTGCATTGCTTACCAGGTTGGCTATAAGTTGTTTAAGGCGGGCGCCGTCGCCGCAGACCTCGGCCGGTAGGGGTTCAATTGCTTCAATAATCAGCTCTATGCCTTTATCTGCGGCTTGGTGTGAAAACAGGCAAACACTTTCCTCCACTACGCGTAGCAAGTTGTAGGGTTTGTGGTCCAGAGAAAATTTCCCTGCCTCGATTTTCGACAAGTCCAGTACATCGTTCAGAATTCCCAGAAGATGTTCGGCCGAGCGCTGTATGGTTTCGAGATAGCCGCGTTTGCGCGGATGAGTTTCAGACTGAAGAAGCACCTTGCAAAAACCGAGTATTCCGGTGAGCGGAGTCCGTACTTCGTGGCTGGTGTTGGCTAAAAAGTCTGATTTCGATTGGCTCGCTGACACAGCCTCTTTACGCGCCAGTTCGAGTTCAATGTTACTGATTTCCAGGCTTTCGAGGGTATTCTGGAGATCGTGGTCGCTGTGTTCGATTTGATTCTGCATTAACCTGAGGCGTTGCTGCGTGCGTTGCGCGAGATCGTTGAGGGCGGAACTCAAGGACTGCCAGTCCGGGTTATCAGATTGTGGTAGCCGTGTGCTCCAGTCGTGGGAGTCCAGACTGGAAATTGTTGTCCGCAATTGTGTCATGCGTCGCTTCAATATTTTGCTAATGTTGCCGCCCAAAAAAGACACGCCAAGCAAAGCGATCAGAATCCAGAGTAAACTTGCCGTTATCGTCTCGTAGCGGTATTGCGTCAGACTTTTTTGATCGGAGTGGACGATAATCCAGCCGAGCATCGGGGGCGCTATATCGCTTGTCGGAGGGAGGTTGGTGTGGCTGTACCGATAAACCGGGTGTCTGGCCGATAGCCCACCTCCATGCCATCTTAAGGAGGCCTGATTAGCCTCGTGGGGTTCAAGTTTGCCACTGCTGATTATCGGGGTGTAGTCTGTTGACAAGAGCTGGGCGCCGCAGATGTTCTGGTCTATCGCGCTGTCCAGAAGTTCCTGCAGTTTGCCCCTATCGTCGGTAATAAGCGCAGGAGCGGCCAGCCGGGCCAGCATTCGAGCCGTGCGTAGAGCCTGTCGCTCCTGCAATATCTCGACTTCGGTATGGTAGCTGTACAGCACGAATAGGCCGGTGCCGGCGCAAACCACGAATAGCGGTAGAAGAGCGAATAGGAGCAGCTGTTGACGAAGTCCTATCGACCGCATACTGGGCTGGTACCTCGAAAGCTGAAAATGTTATTATCAACAGATGCTTAGCCAATGCCAACTGAAATTGCCTGGGTGGTATTGTTTGGCTGCTAGCGTGTCACACCAGCTTGGGAATAAGCCCGACTATTTTCCGCAAACGCTTTTATAATACCAGCCTGTTAAAGGAGTGCTGGCTATCTATATGACTGATTTCCCCACCATTGAACATTTTGTCGGCGGTACGCCTTTGGTACGGCTGCAGCGTCTTCCCGGTAAAACCAGTAATACCATACTGGTTAAACTCGAAGGCAATAATCCGGCAGGGTCGGTCAAGGACCGGCCGGCGCTGAGCATGATTAATCGTGCTGAATCCCGGGGCCAGATAAAGCCTGGCGATACTTTGATCGAGGCCACAAGCGGTAATACCGGTATAGCCTTGGCTATGGCTGCGGCTATCAAGGGTTATCGCATGGTGCTGATCATGCCCAGCCATATGAGTCTGGAGCGGAAGCTGGCGATGGCGGCCTACGGCGCCGAGTTGGTTGAGGTCAGTAAGGAGGACGGGATGGAAGGCGCCCGCGATCTGGCTCTGGCAATGCAGGCTGAGGGTAAAGGTACGGTGCTGGATCAATTCGGTAATGCGGATAACCCGGAAGCTCACTATCAGGGAACCGGTCCCGAAATATGGGATCAAACCGGCGGACGTATCACACACTTTGTCAGCTCAATGGGCACCACCGGCACAATAATGGGGGTATCCAGATACCTGAAGGAGCGTAACCCCGCCATCGAAATTATCGGACTGCAACCGGATGATTGCTCGGCCATCCCGGGTATAAGGCGGTGGCCCAAGGCCTATTTGCCGAGTATTTATGACGAAAAACGCGTTGATCGCATTATTGACATGGATCAGCGTACAGCCGAAGTTACCATGCGTCGCCTGGCCGCTGAAGAGGGCATATTGTGTGGAGTGTCCTCCGGCGGCGCAGTTGCGGGCGCCTTACAATTGTCGGCTACTGTTGAAAATGCGGTAATTGTGGCAATTATTTGCGATCGCGGCGATCGCTACCTGTCTACGGGTGTATTTGATGAATCGCTTTCCAAGTAGTTATTCTCTTGTATTTGCGGCTTAGTGATTAGCAATGGTTAAGGTTCGCGAAGATTACCCGCTGGCTGCCAATGGCGACGTCGATTTGCAGGCCTGGTTCGACCGCCTCTCCATAACGCGTGACGAAATTAATGCCAACGAGCTGATTCGCGCCTGTGAATTAAGCGCGGAGTGCGCGCAACGCACCGGTGCCAGCCACAATAATACCCCGCCTATGGCGAGTTTTTTCACCGCTTTGGAAATGGTGGAAATACTGTCGGACCTGCATTTGGATCAGGATGCGCTGGTCGCGGCAGCGCTTTATCGCTCCGTTCGTGAAGGTCGACTTGAATTGGCTGAAGTGGAAAAACAGTTCGGCCCTATTGTTTGCAAGCTGGTCGACGGTGTCCAGCGCATGGCCGCGATCTCGGTAATGAATGCCTCCCAACATGACAGCCAAATATTGGGCCAGTCTGAGGTGCAGAGCGAAACCATTCGCAAAATGCTGGTGGCCTTGGTTGATGATGTGCGCGTTGCACTCATCAAGCTGGCTGAGCGAACATCGGCTATTCGTGCTGTAAAAAACAAACCGGAAAAACGTTATAGAGTCGCGCGCGAGGTTTTTGATATCTACGCGCCGCTGGCGCATCGTTTGGGAATTGGCCACATTAAGTGGGAGCTTGAAGACCTTTCCTTTCGCTATTTGCAGCCACTGGCCTACAAAAAAATTGCGAAATTGCTTGATGAGGAACGGCTTGATCGTCAGCGGTATATTGAAGAGGCGCTGAGTCAACTTACTGATGCGTTGAAAAAAGAAGGCGTCGAAGCGGAAATTGTTGGGCGCGTGAAACACATTTATAGCATCTGGCGGAAAATGCAGCGCAAAGGCATCGGTTTTTCCCAGGTGTACGACATACG
>JBFJTG010000034.1:0-26681 GCA_041625575.1 Litorivivens sp. | reverse complement strand
TGTGATATACGGCTGTAAGGCCTTTTTGCCCATGATGCGCGAGCAGGGCAGCGGTTGCTTGGTCAACATCAGCAGCGTTTTTGGCTTTGTCAGTTTTCCGGCGCAAAGTGCTTACAACATGTCGAAATTTGCCGTGCGCGCGTTAACAGAGTGCTTGTGGCAGGAGCTGGCAGGCAGCGGCATTCAGGCCGTTTCCGTTCACCCCGGGGGTATTCGCACCAACATTGAGAAAGGCGGAAGACGCTGTCGCAAGGCGGGCACTTTGGAAGAAAAATTCCAACAGCAGGCGGACCACATGTTGGTGACGCCGCCCGAGCGCTGCGCGAAAGACATTCTGGATGGCATTGCCCGTGGCCGTCGTCGCATCCTGACCGGAAAGTTTTCGCGAACACTATTCTATCTCGCGCGCTTGTTTCCCAATTCCTATTTTCGATTAATTGCTTTGGTCGCACGCTAAAAGGGATATAGATCTATGTCTAATGTGTATATAGCCGGCATCTCAATGACCGTGTTCGGCCGTCATAAGGAACGTAGTCTTGATGACCTTGCAGGCGAAGCGCTAAACGGTGCATTAAAAGATGCGGGCTGCGCTCGCGATGATATTGGGGTGGCGTATTACTCGGGAATGACTAATGGCCCACTGCAAGGGCAGCATTCAATCCCGGGTCAGGTGGTTTTAAGTAAGCTCGGTATCGACAGTGTGCCGATCTTTAACGTGGAGAATGCTTGTGCATCCGGCAGCTCTGCCGTGCACTTGGCTTTGAAAAGCCTGCGTGCGGGCGACTGCGATATCGCTTTGGCGATTGGCGCGGAGAAAATGAACATTCCGGATAAAGCCAAGGCCATGGACTTGTTCGAGGCGGGCTGGGATGTGTCGCGGGTTGATGAAAATTTCGACACCCTGCGTCGCATGGGCGACGGTATTGAAATTCCGGAGGGCTCTGAGTCCGACAAACCCTACAGCCGCTTTATGGCGATTTACGCTGCTATGTGCCGTTTTCATATGAAAACCTGGGGTACGACCCAGCGCCAGATTGCAGCGGTGTCGGCGAAGAATCACCAGCATTCGGTACACAATCCCTACTCCCAATTTCGACAGCCTTTCACCATCGAACAAATTTTGGCGGCGCCGCCGATTACCTACCCAATCACACTGCCCATGTGCGCGCCGCTCTCAGACGGTGCCGCCGCTGCCATCATCTGTACCGAAGAGGGCCTGAAGCGCATCGGTGCCGATCCCTCGCGCTGTATTCGTATCGCGGCCAGCGTGATGCGCAGTTTCAGTAATCGCAGCCTTGACGATTACAAACAAAGCGCTGGGCATTTAGCTGCGCTTGAAGCATACAACATTGCCGGCCTGCCGCCTGCGGACATGGACGTGGCGGAGGTGCACGACGCATCCGCCATGGGCGAAATCATTCAGGCGGAGAATCTAGGTCTGGTTGCATTCGGGGAAGGTGGACCCGCCGCTGAGCGTGGCGATTTCACCCTGGGAGGCCGTATTCCTATCAATACCTCTGGTGGTCTCGAATCGAAAGGCCATCCATTGGGTGCGACCGGTATTGGCCAGCTGTACGAGTTGGTGACACAACTTCGCGGCGAAGCGGGTGATCGTCAGGTTCAGGGCGCTCGCCATGCCATTCAGGAAAACGGCGGTGGTTTGCAGGGCGTCGAAGAGGCGGCCGTTGCGGTGCACATACTCAGTCGCTCATAAACGCCCGGCTGGAGGCGAGAAAATAGACCATGACAATTAAGCAAACTCAAGTGATCTTCTATTCGGCCGCTGTCTTTAATTTTTTGGCGGCACTGATTTTGTTTGCGCCCACGGGTCTGGCAGCACAGTTGGGTATACACCCCTTACCGGAAGGCGGCGTATACGAAAGCGTAATGGTGGGCGCCATCGCTGTGTTCGGTGTTGGCTACGCATGGGTTGGCCGAAACCCTAAAGAGAATATTGGAATCGCCAAGTTGGGATTGCTCGGCAAGTTGGCGGTGGTGGCTGTGGTTTACAGCTATGCGTTCAGTGGCGGTGTTAATTTGATGTTCGCTGTGCTGGTTTCAGGTGACCTGCTTTACTCAATTCTATTTGCGATTTATTTGAATTCTCAGCGCCAAGTCGTGGAGGCCATATGAATACGGATGCGACTACGGGGGGCGGTGAAGCGTCAGTTCAACATCGCAAACCCCTGCCGGCGTGGGCGAAGAAAGCCTTTAGCGTTTCCGAATATCTGGTGAAGGATGTCGGCGGCGGGCCCCGCACCTTGCGATTGGATCATGCCATTAACCTTCAAAAACTCCTCACCGTATTCGTCGTATTCGGCATGATGCATTGGTACGACAACTTCTCGACTGCTGCGTGGGTCTATCTCGGATTGCACGGGGTCTACGGCTATACCTGGCTGGTCAAGGATCTGGCTTTCCCGAATGCAGCCTTTGAAAAACGCATGACCATAGGCGCATTGTTTGTGCTCTATGGCGGCCTGAACCTTATGTACTGGTCGCTACCCTGGCTGTTTATTTCCCGCCACGTAGAGCCTGCGGGATGGGTGATTTTTCTTGCCGTCGCCATGCACACTCTCGGCGTGGCCTGGATGGTTGCGGGCGACCTGCAAAAGAACTGCACGCTGCGTTACCGTCGCGGCCTGATTACTGAAGGTGTGTTTACCTACACCCGAAATCCGAACTACCTGGGTGAGGTGATGATTTATGCCAGTTATGCCGTGTTGGCGGCCCACTGGTTTGGCTGGTTGGTGATTGCCCTGCAGTTTTTTGTGCTCTTTCTGCCGCGGATGTTGGCCAAGGATGCCTCTATATCCAGGCATCCTGGCTGGGAAGATTATGAGCGCCAATCCGGCTTGATTGTTCCCTGGGCACTGGTTAACGGGCGGGCACTTTTCCGGCCCGGTAATCGCTAGACCGACCCATCATTCATATTGCGTGATTGGTCAAAATAAGCACAGTTTAAGTCAATTAAAGAAGTTGGGTGCCGCGTAACCTGATCGCCAGTAAAAGCTGCCCCTAAAATATAAACGATGTCTGCGGCGCCACACTCGGCTCGTCGATAATTAGAGGAACAGGATAATGAAATATAATAAAGCTACGCAAACCGGCCGTTTCCCGGGCTCGGTAACCCAGATCGCCGCGGCCATCGCCATATGCAGTGGCGGCGCGCTGAACGCTGCGCCTGTTCTAGAGGAGGTGGTGGTTACCGCCCAGAAACGAACAGAAAGCATGCAGGACGTACCCGTGGCCGTCAGTGCGCTCGCTGGCGATGACTTGCTCAACACCGGCTTTCGCGATGTAGGCGACGTTGCTGCGCAGGTACCTTCGCTAATCGTCACGTCTAATGCCTCGCCGCTGAATACCAGTTTTCGGATTCGCCGCATCGGCAACGAAGGCAATATCCCCACTTTTGAACCGGACACAGCATTGATAATTGATGGTGCTTTCCGCTCGCGTTCCGGTCTTGGCTTGGGCGACATGGTGGATGTGCAATCGGTTGAAGTGCTAAAAGGACCGCAGAGTACTTTGTACGGTAAAAATGCCGGTGCAGGTGTTATTAGTATTACGACCCAGGCACCGGTCGACGAATTCGAGGGGATGCTCGAGGCCAGTGCGGGTTCTGATGCCTATCGTTCGCTAAAAGCCTCAATCAATATTCCTATTACAGACAGCTTTGCTACGCGTTTCTCCTACTCGGGTACGGATCGTGATCCGCTCGTCGATAATCTGAGCGGCCCGGATTTTGATAACCAGGGTGGCTACGCCATACGCGCCCAGTTCCGTTTTGATTTGAGTGATGACTTAACAGCGCGTCTGATTTTAGGGCGTATGACGCGCGACATGAATCCGGTACAGGGCGATGTGCAGCACAGCCAGGCCCACCTGGATATCGTTGCGGACGCTGGTGGCATGATTACCAACAATTTTTCCGATGACCGTATTGTCGAGCATGATGACCGTACCGATTTCGATATGCGCTCTGACGACCTCGTACTCAATTTCGAGTACCAGGGTAGTGGCTACACTTTTTCCGCCATTACGGGTCTGGAAGACTACGATGTCACTATTGAAATGAATGGTGTGGAACAAATTCCGATTGATATTGTGAGTTTCAATGACTCGCAGGCCGGTGAATCCTTTTCACAGGAGTTGCGCTGGGCCTCCGACAATGGGAGCGATCTTGATTGGTTGTTCGGCCTCTTCTACTACGAAAACACCTTTGTCCGCGGCGATGACGATCTGCATGAGTTTGAACTCAACGCGGCGATTGATGAGTACGGTGGCGCGGTAGCGGGCGCCGTAGGCGGTATACCCGGATTGTTGCCGCTTCCGGTGCTGGGGGTTGAGGGCGATACCGGTGATTTTGATGTTAATCAGGATACCGAAAGCCTGGGTGCTTTTACGCATATTGGCTATCGCTTAAGCGAGGCTCTCGAAGTAGCTTTCGGCCTGCGTTATTCCTGGGAAGAAAAAACGGGTAGCGTCGAGCAGAGTAATAATACTTCGCCATTGGGCTGCGTGCCGCCACTTAATCGCAACTTGGTCTGTACTGTATCTCCAAACGGCAATAATTTTAAAGCGACGGATTCCTGGTCTGCGGTGACCGGCAATATCAACATAAGTTATTTTATTAACGACGACTCGATGGTGTACGCGACGTATTCCAAGGGTTTTAAGGCCGGTGGCTACAGCTTGCAATTTGGCGGATCCAGCGACGAGATACGCCCCTTTGATCAGGAAGACATCACCAATCTGGAATTTGGTTGGAAAACAGAATTGTTTGATCGTCGCGTCCGTTTGAATGGCGCCGTATTTCACGCTGAATATGAAGAATTTCAGAACGCTGCCTTCATCGGACTGGTGTTTGCGGTAAACAATGCCGAGACCGTGCTGGTCGATGGCATCGAGATCGACAGTGTCGTACTGCTGAGCGAGAGTCTGAGTGCCAACGTCAATTTTGCTTACATTGATGCCCAGTACGATTCCTACAGCGGCGGCCAATGTTACTACGGCCGCACGCCGGACAACGCTGCGCTGGGGCAATGCGATCTAAGCGGCAATACCTTGCCCTTCGCGCCAAAGGCAACAGGAAATATTGCACTGCAATGGGAGCAGCCTGTTGGCGCGGGCGATCTCTATTCGCGACTGGATGTGCGTTATACCGGCGCTGCCAACTACAGTTCTGATCTTGATCCGCGGCATGAAGAAGACGCATTTCACACGGCTAATTTCCGTCTGGGTTGGCGCACCGCGAGCTTTGATGTGGCGGCATGGGTAAAGAACATCAGCGACGAAGTGGTTTATGTGCAGCATGTAGCGGCCAACGTGGCAACAGCGGTTGACGTGGCGGTGGGCTCTCCCGAGGGAAGCTACCAGAGCTATATTGGCGAGCCGCGTACCTATGGCCTGACCTTGCGGACCTTTTTCTGAGACGCGCTACTAGCGAAAGAACTGATATGAAAAATATTAATAGAGCAAAAATCTTTGGACTGTCAGTGTTGGGTGCTTTGGTAGGTAGCGCATCGGCAGCGGACTATTCGCCCTACGCCGGCGATACCTCGCCACGGCAGGTCTTGTGGGGCGATACCCATCTGCACACAAATTTGTCTTTGGATGCACGCGCATTTGGTGCGACCTTGAGTGTGGATGATGCCTACCGTTTTGCGCGCGGTGAGACTGTCAGCGCATCGATGGGGCAGAAGGCCAGGCTGTCCAGACCGCTAGACTTTCTGGTAGTGGCTGACCACTCCGATGCGCTGGGTGTGATGAATGCCCTGATCGCTGGGGACAAACACCTGATGAGCGATGCCCGCGTACGCGGCTGGCGCGAGCGTATCCTAAAGGGCGGACAATCCGCCCTCGGTGCGACCATGGAGCTGATTGACAGTGTGGCCACCGGCAAGGTGCCGGCGGTTTTTTCCGACGGCAAGGTATCCACTCAGGTTTGGCGTGACTACGTAAATAGCGCAGATCGCTATAACGAGCCGGGGCGTTTTACTGCCATGATTGGCTACGAGTGGACCTCCATGCCCGGTGGCAACAACCTGCACCGCAACATTTTGTACCGCGATGGTGCTTCACTGGCGGCGCAGGTCCAACCCTTTACGGCGGTGGAAAGTGATAAGCCGGAAGACTTGTGGTCATGGATGCAGAACTATGAAGATAAAACCGGCGGCCAGGTACTGGCACTGGCGCACAACGGTAATCTTTCCAACGGTTTAATGTTTCCGGAAATCAACCCGCGCACAGGTAGTCGCCTTGACAAAAACTACGCGACCCAACGAGCCCGATGGGAACCCCTGTATGAAATAACCCAGATAAAGGGCGACGGCGAGGCGCATCCTTTCCTATCACCCAATGACGAATTTGCCGACTACGAAACCTGGGACCGATCCAACTTGGGGCCGGTGCCAAAACAGTCTGCCATGCTGCAATACGAGTACGCACGGCAGGCACTGAAAAATGGCCTGGCCTTCCAGCGGGAACTCGGTGTCAATCCCTACAAATTTGGAGTGGTGGGTTCTACCGACAGTCATACCGGCCTGGCTACCGCTGAAGAAGAAAATTTTTTCGGCAAGCATTCCGGATTGGAACCGGATGCTAATCGCACCCGCCGCCCGGTGGGTGAGTTTGGTGGTATTCGCATTATGGGCTGGGAAATGGCGAGCTCCGGGTATGCCGCCGTGTGGGCGAAAGACAATACCCGCGAGGCCATCTTTGACGCCATGATGCGCAGGGAAACATACGCCACTACGGGGCCGCGCATTACTCTGCGTTTTTTCGGCGGTTGGCAATTTGAGCCGGCCGATGCGAGCTCTGCGCAGCTGGCTGCCATTGGCTATCGTAAAGGCGTACCCATGGGCGCTAACCTGAAGCCGGCGGCCAAGGGAAGCGCGCCGACCTTTCTGGTGGCAGCTGCCAAAGATCCGCTGTCCGGAAATCTCGACCGCGTGCAGGTTGTTAAGGGCTGGCTGGACGAGTCGGGGCGCACCCACGAAAAAGTTTATGAGGTGAGCTGGTCGGGCGCGCGCAAGCTAAATCGTAAGGGCAAACTGCCGCCGGTGGGGAATACGGTTAATGTCGGCGATGCCAGCTGGAGCGACAGCATCGGCGCTGCGCAGCTAGCTACCGTATGGCGCGACCCGGACTTCGACTCGGAGCAGAGTGCTTTTTACTATGCGCGGGTGATTGAAATTCCCACGCCCCGCTGGACGGCTTACGACGCAGCACGTTTTGCCCAGACCTTGGAAAAAGATGTTCCCATGGTGACGCAAGAGCGTGCCTATAGCTCGCCTATTTGGTATCAGCCAGAACCCTGAATAAGCGCTTTCAAGCTGCAGCGTGATTGGTCAATTTATTAGCAGTCCAGGTCAATTTTTAGTGTAGCAAATCCTTTATCTTCCTTTGCGTCCTGTTGCTGTGGTGAATGTAGCAGGGCGCCTTTTTTCACTAAACAGACTTCCGGAGATTCACCGTGACTAAATTTATGCCGCCCCTCGACGCCGCCTTCTTGTACATGGAAAGCCACGAAACGCCTATGCACGTTGCAGGTCTGCAAATATTTTCGCTGCCTGAAAAAGCTCCGGCAGATTTTATGCAACAGCTGGTGCAGCATTTGCGCAGCGATACGGATTTGTCTTCACCTTGGAATCAGAAACTACGTAAATCGATATTCGCGAAAGTGTTGCCGTCGTGGGAAACCGACCGCGATGTCGATATGGAGTATCACGTTCGTCATTTGTCGTTACCTCAGCCTGGTGGGGAGCGAGAATTGGGCGTGTTGATTTCGCGCTTGCACAGTCACCGCCTGACCCAGCGTCGTCCGCTGTGGGAGTGCCATGTAATTGAGGGTTTGGAAAACAATCGCTTTGCCCTCTTTATTAAAATCCATCATGCCCTCGTGGATGGTATGACGGCCATGCGATTGTTAATGCAGTCACTGTCGAAAGACGCTGAAACTGTTTCACCTGCACCCTGGTCGTTCTCGTATCAAGATAAAAAGGTCGAAGACCCAAGGCCGAAAATTAGCAAGCTTAAATCGCAGATGCAGGCCTTGCCTGAGGTCGCAAAGGCTTTTGGCAAGCTCGCCAAATCTGCACGCAGTAATGAGGGCGAACTCATAGCGCCTATGCTCGCACCCCGCTCGGTGTTGAATACTTCGGTGTCGGGGCAGCGGCGATTCGCTACCCAGCATTTCAGTCTCGCGCGTATTAAAGGCGTTGCTCGCGCTGCCGAAGTCACGGTGAATGACGTGGTGTTGGCTCTCTGCGCCAGCGCCCTGCGTCGCTTTTTGAAGGAATCCAATAATCTGCCGCGCCGCAGTTTAACGGCGATGGTACCGGTTAGCCTGCGCGGCAAGTCAGGGCATGAGGGCGCAGGAAATGCGGTGGGTGCAATCATTGCGGGCCTCTCTACAGACGTGGCCGATGTAAAACGTCGCCTACAAGCCATTGCCGCAGACACGGCCAACGCAAAGGCCCACCTCGGCACAATGTCTGCGGAGGCAGCCGGGCAATACAGCAACCTGTTTATGCTTCCGATTGTGCTTCAGGGGGCGACCGGTGTGACCGCCACTACGCGGCCCTATTTTAACGTCACAGTATCGAATGTGCCTGGCCCTGCCGAGCCCTTGTATTTGATGGGTGCGCGACTGGAGGCACTTTATCCTGTTTCGGTGCCCACGCACGGCCAGTGTCTCAATATCACTTGCACCAGCTATGCGGGAACCCTGAATTTTGGGTTCACCGCCTGTCGCGAAGCCCTACCCCACATGCAGAAATTAGCGGTGTATAGCGGTGAGGCCCTGGCGGAATTGGAGCAGGCCTACGGTGTAAATTTGGAGGCAAGTCCGAGCCCGAAAAAGGCCACTTCTAAAAAGAGTAGTTCTGTAGCTTAACTGGCGCCCCCTAAAGCGTCTGGCTGAGGGGGGGCGATTTCGCTATTACTCTGCGTTTGCGTAATTGGTCAAATAAATAACAGTTCCTGTCAATTTACATTCCTAGCCGCTGGTTAAGCTTGATGCGTTGTTCAAATAAGTCTGTGTGGACGTGACGCAGGCTCGTAACCCTAACTACAGTGCTGATAAGAGACGATTCCCATGATGAACTTCGAAATGATAGATACTGGCTGCATCGACGGCGACGACCTGCCCTGGGTGCCTTTTACGCCCTATGACGACCGCGTTTTTATGAAGTACTTCAAAATCGATCCGGTGCGCGGTGAGTTAATACTGATGATGAAGGCACCTGCGGACCTGGAGCTGGCGCGTCACCACCATACCGGCACGGTGATTGTTTACACGGTGGAAGGGCAGTGGAAGTACAAAGAACACGACTGGATAGCCGGCCCGGGTAGCTGCGTATTTGAAACCGCGGGCACGCGCCACACACCTCAAGCCGTGGGTAAAGGTGAATTACTGATGTTTGTCGTGTTGCAGGGCGAGCTTATCTACCTTGATGAGAACGAGCAAATTCTGGCGACCGAAAACTGGCGTACGGCTATGGAGCGCTATCTTGCGTACTGTCAAGATAATGGTTTGGAGCCGCGAGATCTCACCAGCTTTAATGGTTAGGGAAGGATTACTCGGACCGAATCACGAAAACATTTGGCGTGCTGGTTGCGTCGATTCGCAGGGCTTCGCCAGCGCGTTGAATTACCTTTGCCAGCACTGGATTTCCTGTGCTGGTCTCGCTGACTAATTGGACTCTTTCGGGGATAGTCACTGAGATTCTTGCGCTTGCCGAATCGCTGCTACCAGCGCACAGACCTTGCTGGGCCGCCATAAGCATTAGCAGGCAAGCGAGCATTGGTTTTCGGTGGGGCAGTGAATTTTGCACGTCGTTCTCATTATTGTGTTGGCTTGGAAACAGCTTAAGGAGAAGCAAGCGTCTAATTAATTCGGGCATGCCACTAATGGTGTGCGTATCTACACCTACATCGGGGCTGGAACGGAAATTGTTGGTGAGCTGTCCTGTTGGGTGCTGATGCTTGTACTATTGGGCTTTCGCACTGTTTAAGAGGATCGACTTGTGAGTTCTGCCAAATCACCTGAGGCCTACACGCTATGGGGTTTGCCGCATTCCTTGTATGCAGGCAAGGCGCGTTGTTACCTGATTAAGAAGGGCATCCCCTTTCGGGAGCTGGGGCCTTCTCATCCCGGTTTTCAGGCAAGAATTTTGCCAAAGGTGGGTCACATGGTGCTGCCGGTGGTCGAGCTGGCCGATGGCGCAGTAGTGCAGGACACGAGCGATATCATTGAGTCTATGGAGGCTAAATACCCTGAGCCGGCCATTACACCGTCGAGCCCGGTACTGGCGGTTGTTGCTTGGCTGATTGGCGCCTTTGGCTCCGAGGGTTTGTTGCCTGCGGCCATGCATTACCGCTGGAGCTACAGAGAGCAACAGGAGAATTTTTTGCGCGCTGAATTTGGCCGCGCGCTAGAACCCGGCCCTGATCGGGAAAAAAGGCAGGCTGCCGGTGAAAAACTCATGGATTACTTTGGTGGCATGTTGCCGGGCCTGGGTGTGACGGAGGACAGTGCCGGTCTCATTGAAGACAATTATCTGGAGCTGCTGGATGCACTGGATATTCATTTGCAGCACTTCCCCTATCTGCTGGGTGGGCGTCCGAGCATTGCTGATGTCGGTTTGATGGCACCTCTGTATGCCCATTTAGGGCGCGACCCTGTACCTGCCTCGCTGATGAAAAATCTCGGCCCTAATGTTTACCGCTGGACTGAGCGAATGAATAGCCCGGTCAATTTGGACGGTGAGTTTGCTGAATTTGACGAGGTGTTTTTCCCTGAAGGCACTTTATTTCCGACCTTAGAGCCTGTGCTGGCATTAATTTTCAGAGACTGGGCTCCGGAATTAATCGCAAACCTGCAGTGTTACGAACGTTGGCTAGAGGCAAATTCGGACATGCCTGCTGGGACTTTGGTGTCTGCGAGTGGCGAGTCGAAAGTGCACCCGACCTTGGGCGTTGTTGAATTTCAGCTGGGCGACCAGAGCATCAAGAAGGCCAGCGTGCCGCAAGCGCTTTGGCACTTTTCAAAAGTCTGGGCGATGGCTGCAAATCTGAGTGGCGAGGCCTCATTAAACTTCGAATCCTTAATGAAGCGCACTGGCGGCGAACAGCTGATGTCGATGAAGTTACCGCGCGCGATCGAACGTCGCGATTACGCGCTGGTTCTGGCTTGAGTCAGATTATTTAGGTGCCAGCTCACGTACGCCTGTTGGAGTGCCTAGCAAGAGCAGGTCTGCCGGGCGGCAGGCAAAAATGCCGTTGGTCACGACGCCGACGATGTTGTTAATCGCTTCTTCAATTTTTCGTGGCGTTGCGATGGGGAAGTTATACACGTCCAGTATGATATTGCCGTTGTCAGTGGTGACGCCCTCGCGGTAAACCGGGTCGCCGCCCAATTTAACCAGCTCACGTGCAACATGGCTGCGCGCCATGGGCAGTACTTCTACCGGCAGCGGGAAGGCACCGAGTTGGTCGACCAGCTTGCTTTCATCGGCAATGCAGATAAAGCGTTTGGATACGGCAGCCACGATTTTCTCGCGCGTTAGCGCCGCGCCGCCGCCCTTGATCAGTTCAAGCGCGTGGTTGGTTTCGTCAGCGCCATCCACGTAGACCGCGACACTGTCGACACTGTTCAGATCGTATACCGGAATGCCAAGTTTTCTCAGACGCTCCGCGGAGGCCTCGGAACTGGCTACCGTGCCTTCAATATCCGCTTTAAATTCGGCAAGCAGATCAATGAAGCAATTAGCGGTTGAGCCGGTACCAATGCCGATAATCTCGCCATTCTTAATGTCCGCTTTAACTTTATCGATGGCTGCGGCGGCAACGGCCTGCTTAAGTTCGTCCTGAGTCATGGGGGTGCCTGCTGGGGAAAAGGGGGCATTATAGTAGGAGCCTGCCTCGCAGGCGAACCCTTAAACTGCTCGAAATGGATTATTCACTTGCAGCGCAAGCTCCCGCAATGCGTCTGGTCTATTGGGGTAGCGCTGGATTCACGTTAGACTGCGCCTTTAATTATCTGTGCATCAAGGGAAAAACCGTGCCCCAGCGATACATCAAAAAAATTCTCGAAGCCCGTGTCTACGATGTGGCCATCGAGACGCCACTTGACGAAGCTCGGCAGTTGTCGGCACGCATTGGCAATCGCGTCTTGCTGAAGCGTGAGGATTTGCAGCCAGTCTTTTCCTTCAAGTTGCGCGGGGCCTACAACAAGATGGCCAGTCTCAGTGAGGAGGAGCGGGCACGCGGGGTGGTTGCGGCCTCGGCTGGAAACCACGCTCAGGGTTTGGCACTGGCTGCGCAGAAGTTCGGTTCGAAAGCCAATATCGTAATGCCTAAAACGACGCCACAGATCAAAGTGGATGCGGTGAAAGCGCGCGGCGGCAAGGTGATTTTACATGGCTTCACCTACGACGAGGCCTCCACTTATGCGAAAGAGCTCGCGGTCGAAAAGGGCATGGCCTATGTCCACCCTTATGACGACCCTGAAGTTATTGCCGGGCAGGGCACTATCGGTATGGAAATATTACGCCAGCATACCGGCCCGCTTGATGCGGTTTTTGTCCCGGTGGGCGGAGGTGGTCTGGCGGCGGGCGTTGCTGCCTACATCAAATATGTTCGGCCTGAAGTGAAGGTCATCGCCGTTGAAGCGGAAGATTCCGCCTGCCTGAAGGCTGCGCTCGCTGCGAATCGGCGCGTGACATTGAAAGAAGTCGGTTTGTTTGCCGACGGTGTGGCTGTGGCTCAAATCGGCAAGGAAACCTTTCGGGTGTTGAAGAAAACCATCGACGGGGTGATCACCGCATCGACGGACGAAATCTGCGCTGCAATCAAGGATATCTTTGACGACACTCGCTCGATTGCTGAACCGGCGGGAGCCTTGGCTCTGGCGGGCTTGAAAAAATATGTCGAGGAAAACAAATGTCAGGGAAAGACCTTTATAGCCATTGATAGCGGCGCGAATACCAATTTTGATCGCTTGCGTTATATCTCCGAGCGCACGGAGATTGGCGAAGGTCGAGAAGCGATACTCAGCGTTCAGATTCCGGAGAAGCCCGGCAGTTTCAAACGCTTCTGCGAGGCGCTGGGCAAGCGCAATATCACCGAGTTTAACTATCGTTATAGCGATAGCAGCGACGCGCAAATTTTTGTCGGGGTGCAAATTTCCCCGGAAAATAACGACCGCGAAGAGCTGGTTAGCGAACTGAAGAAGCTCGGCTATCCGGTTTGGGACATGACCGACAACGAAATGGCTAAGCTGCACGTTCGCTACATGGTGGGTGGCCATGCGCCGGCATCGGTGACTAATGAGCGCTTGTACCGATTCGAGTTTCCGGAACGGCCGGGTGCCTTGATGAAGTTTCTGACGACCATGCCGCAGGCCTGGAATATTTCGCTGTTTCATTACCGCAATCACGGCTCGGCCTACGGGCGGGTCTTGGTGGGAATGCAAATCGATGAGAAAGATCGCAGCAAGGTGGGGGAATATCTGGGTAAGTTGCATTACCCCTATCATGAAGAAACGTCCAACCCGGCTTACACCCAATTTTTGAGCTAAGGCTTCGCGCTTCTAAAAGGTAAGGATGGCTTTGCAGGTGCCTGCCCTGCAGGCGAAGAAGTCCGCGCGTAGTTCATTCGCGAGCAGGGCTCGCTCCTGCGGGTAAGGCTAGCTTTGTAGGAGCCTGCCCTGCAGGCGAATAAGTCCGTACGTAACTCAATCGCGAGCAGGGCTCGCTCCTACGGGTAGGGCTAGCGTTGTAGGAGCCTGCCCCGCAGGCGAAAGCGCAACAAAAACCGGATACTTTCTCGCTTAAGCCCGCTTCCTGAACCAGTAAAAGCCTTTATCGGTCGCAATTGCATCCAGCGGAATATCCCAGCTTTGCACCGGCAGTTCCTTCATGCGCTGGCACTCGTGCGCCAGTCCAATCAGTAGGGGGCGATTGTGTTCCCGCAGTTTCGCCAGCGTTCGATCGTAATAGCCGCCACCCATGCCCAGCCGATTGCCCTTGGCATCAAATCCCACCAGTGGCAGCAGGATGACATCCAGCCTGTGGGGTGATCTTTGCAGCGCACGATGGGCAGGCGGCTCCGGGATATTAAAGCGATTGCGCTTCAGGGTTTGCCCCGGCCGGTAGCGGCGAAACTGCAGCTCCTTGCGGGCAAGGCAGGGCAGAAAACATTGGCGTCCCTGTCGCGCGAGGCGCAGCAGGCTGGGGCGCGGTGATATCTCGCCATCACTGGCCATATAAAAGGCGATACTCCGTGCTTTGCGCAAGGCTGTTTGCTGCCGAAGCTGAATATCGAGGCCTGTACTGGCCAGGCGCTGCTGCGCAGTACTGAGTTGGTTGCGGCGATCGCGCAGCTCGCGGCGCAGTTCCTGTTTACGAAGTGTGCTCATGACTGAATGTTGGCGAAAGCAAGGAGGACAAACAAGAGGGGGGAGGAAATAAAACCCCGGGATACCGTTGGCTGCGTGACCCTTGAACCCAGGGTTCAAAGGTGGCGGTCTTCGAGATACATCAGGCTTCCCGACTTGCGGACATGCACAACAGTATCAGCTGAAAACAGCCTAGTGTAGAAGCATCGGCTCAGGGATCTGGCAGACTGACGCATATCCCAGGGAGTGTTTACAGTATAGCACTTGAGCGGCTTGACCTATAGGGGCTATCCACGACTTGCACTTATTTTCAGGCTATTTTGTGTGTGAATTGACTGGTGCAAAAGCGATTAGTTTTCGGGTTTTATTAAGCCTTCGTTACGCAGAGTAAGCCGCAGGCTCTCAATGCGTTTGCGGTTGACGTCGAAGTCGTAGTAGCCAAGGCGGCCGGAGGAGCGGACATCGATGCGACCATTCGTGAGGTCGAGTAATAATTCCAGATCGTCCGTGTACCAGCCCCAGGGGCTGGTAACTTCAGCGTGAACATAGTTGGTTTCCTGCTTGACGATTTGGGTTCTATCAAGGCGGCCAATAAGGGCAATTACGTTCTGCCAGTTGGCGGGTAGGGGGGCTTCCAAATAGAAGGCTTCTACTCGTTTTTCGGCCTGCTTTTCAGCGCTACCAACGCAGCGCGGCCAGGCTGGGCAGGCGCTGAGGCGCCCGTTTTCGAGACCGAAGCTGTGTTCGCTGAACTGGGCGCAGGCACAGAGACCCATGCAGACGATCAGAATAAATAGGCGCTTAATCATGGGAGGCCGTTTTGTGAGATATGAGTCTTGCACGGAGCTGCCGCGTAATTAGTTTATTTCCAGCTGACGCAGGCGGTGTAGCGCGTCTTCGACCTTGTCGTTAACCCGCTTAAGCGCCTCATTTTGGGATTTGCTGGTGGCGTTATCGCCTTGTCCGCTTTTGCTACCGCCTTGTAAAAGCTCGTAGGTGCTGTTCAGCGCGACCATCACGGCGACGCGCTCCAAACCGACAATCTTGCCGCTGGCCCGAATATCGCGCATTTGCTTGTCCAGAGTAGCGGCGGCCTGATGCAAGCCTGCCTCCTGCCCCGGGGGACAGGTTACCTGATATTCCTTGTCCAGAATGCGGACTATGACAGTGTTCTGGCTCATGATTCCTGCTCCAGCGCGCGCAGGCGCTGAATCATGGATTCAACCTTATTGCGTGCCAAGTTTGTTTTTTCCAGCAGAGATTCCCGCTCTTCTTGCCAGGAAGAGGCTCTGGATTTCAGCGTCTGGTTTTCACGGTTGAGTTGTTCACAGAGCTGAATAAGCTCGTCGATTTTTTTCTCAACAGCTTTAACTGGTATATCTGCCATGGTTCCCCGTCGCCCCGCAAGCGTCGTTGCTCGGCCACAGGTGACCGAAGGTATAAATGGGTAGCTCTCAACAGCTTAGTCTAGGGCTGGTAGGGTTGGTGGTCAATTGCCCAAATATACAGTAATTCAAGAACCTGCTGCACAGAGTTAAGCCGTACCTGAGCTTTACATCACGGTTTTTTCGCATTTCCTCCTGTGTGCGGGTACCATTTGCCCGATTTTCCAGCGGCCCAGAGAGCGTCCAATGCCTGTAGAACTGCCCGATCACGACGATATTGCCAATGTGTTTGTTGAACTGGGAGCCTTGTATCCGCCATCGGAGCTCCACGGTTTTTTTGTGGGTCAGCAGGTTCTGGGGGTTCGGGTCGATGATGCTGAATCGCGCACTCAAGTGGAACAATTACTGGATGTTGAATCGATAAACGCCGAGCACTGGCATCATTTGCAGGCCCTTAAACTGGCGGTGGCTGCGCAATTGGGCGCGGAAATTTCGGCAATGGCTCTGTTGTTACCCGACGAAGATGTGGATTTGGGGCAGCGGGTTGCCGCTGTGGGCAGCTGGTGTCAGGGATTTTTGACCGGCTTTGCGATGGCGGGCAAGCAAAGGCAGGTCAGCGAGGGCCAGCAAAAATATTCGAAAACGGTGTCGGAAATTTTATCGGATATAGCGGCGATATCGCAGGCCGGCTTAGATTCCCAGGAGGGTGATGAGGAATATGCCCAGTTTCGGGAGTTGGTTGAATATCTGGAGATGGCGACTGTAACGATTTTTGTCGAGTGTTGCGCGCAGGAAGTGCTAAAAGGCGAACATCCGGCTCCGAAACAGTTACATTAGACGACAGCCTCTTTCCCGATTGCAGACACTGTGCGAAGTCTGGTCAAAAGTTTGATAATCTGCTGATTCCCCCGGTGCGGGGTGAGAACTGTGGTGTGAGAATAGATGAAGGTAAGTAAGCAGGAGTTTGCCCGCCGTCGCAGCAAGCTGATGGCCGCGATGGAACCTAACAGCATCGCCATCGTCCCTGGCGAGAATGAAAAGATCCGTAACCGGGACGCCGAGTACCCCTTTCGCCAAGACAGCGATTTTTATTACCTTTGCGGTTTTGTTGAGCCCGAAGCCGTGCTGGTGCTGTTGCCGGGGCGTGAACACGGTGAATTTATTGTGTTTTGTCGCGAGCGTGACCCTGCGATGGAACTTTGGAACGGCTACCGCGAAGGGCCGGAAGGCGCTTGCAGTAATTACGGTGCTGACGATGCTTTTCCCGTTAACGATATCGATGAAATTCTGCCGGGCCTGATTGAAGGGCGCGAGCGGGTTTACTACGCGATGGGTCGCCATCCGGAATTCGATCAACACGTGATGCAGTGGGTCAATGTGATTCGCTCCAAGGCCCGTAGTGGCGCGCATCCGCCGGGCGAGTTTTTGGACCTGGACCACTATCTCCACGATTTGCGGTTATATAAAAGTGCCGCTGAACAGCGGCTGATGAAGCGGGCGGGCGAAATTTCTGCCGGAGCTCACGTCAGGGCTATGCAGTACTGCCGCCCCGGTATGTTCGAGTATCAGCTTGAGGCTGAAATTTTGCATGAATTTGCTCGCAACGGTGCGCGCTTTCCGGCCTATAGCAGCATAGTAGGTTCGGGCGCTAACGGTTGTATCTTGCACTACGTTGAAAACGCGAGTGCGATTCGTGATGGCGATCTGGTGTTGATTGATGCCGGCTGTGAATACGAATACTACGCTGCTGACATTACCCGAACCTTTCCTGCCAATGGTCGTTTCAGTGCCGAACAGCGTGCTTTATACGAGGTGGTGCTCAAGTCGCAGTATGCGGCAATTAACGCAGTGCGTGCGGGCAATCACTGGAACCAGCCACACGATGAAACGGTGCGCGTTATTACCGAGGGTTTGGTTGAGCTGGGTTTGTTAAAAGGCGATGTGAGCAAGCTGATTGCCGCCGAAGCCTATCGTGATTTTTATATGCATCGCGCCGGCCACTGGCTGGGCTTGGACGTCCACGATGTGGGCGACTATAAAGTGGGCGACGAATGGCGCCTTCTTGAGCCGGGCATGGTGCTAACCGTTGAGCCGGGTATTTATGTGTCGCCGAATAATGAAAAAGTCGAGCCGCGCTGGCGTGGTATCGGAATTCGTATTGAAGACGATGTGCTGGTGACCAAAGACGGCTGTGAGGTGCTCACATCGGGCGTACCGAAAGAAGCCGATGAAATTGAAGCCTTGATGGCAGCGTCCGCGAAAAGTCAGGCGAACGGCCATACGGTAGGGGCGGCGTGAGCGCAAAAGCTGCTACCTACGATGTGGTGATTGCCGGGGGTGGCATGGTCGGCGCCAGTCTGGCGCTGGCCTTGAGTCGCTATAGTGATGGCGCACTCTCGGTTTTATTGGTCGAAAGCTTTCCATTGCCCTCCGGCGATTCGGCGCCGGTTTATCGCCCCAGTTTTGATGCCCGGTCCACCGCGCTGTCCTACGGTAGTCGTCAAATTCTTGAAAGTGTTGATGTGTGGACAGCCTTGCACAAACATCTCACGCCCATCACCCGGATACATGTTTCTGACCGTGGTCACATCGGCAGTGCATTGTTGACGGCGAAAGAACAAGGCTGGGATGCGCTGGGTTATGTTGTTGAAAACGCCTGGCTGGGCAATGTGCTGCTGAATACGCTTAACGCCGCTCCGGGGGTTGAGTGTCGCTCACCCGCCAGCGTTGTTGCTGTTGAGCGGGAGGGCGGTTTGGCGCGGCTTGAACTCCATACGCTTCAATCGACAGAAAAAGACGCCGCGAGCGAGACGATTTATTGTCGCTTACTTGCGGTGGCTGATGGTGCCCAGTCGGGTTTGCGCAGTGCACTGGGAATCGCGGGCAAGGTGGTGGACTATGCTCAACAGGCGGTCATTGCGAACGTTTGTTTTGAAAAACCGCACGATGGCATTGCCTACGAACGATTTACCGACCAGGGGCCGCTTGCCTTGTTGCCGCTGGCCAACAGCGAGCAGGGCGAAGCGCGGGCCAGCTTGGTTTGGACACTGTCGGCCGCCGACGCTGCGAGTGTTCTGGCCGCTTCTGACGAGGTCTTTTTGGCGCAACTGCAGCAGCGTTTTGGCTACCGGCAGGGGCGTTTCCTCAGGGTTGGTGAACGTGCCAGTTTTCCTTTGCAATTAGTTGAGGCCGAAGAGCAGGTGCGCCCGAATATCGTTGTGATGGGGAACGCGGCCCACTCCCTGCACCCCGTGGCAGGCCAGGGCTTTAATCTGGCCTTGCGCGATGTCGCCCGTCTGGCGCGCGCGCTTGCGCAAACGCCGCGAGAAAATTTGGGTGAGCTGAGTCAATTAAGGTCGTATTTGAATTCGCAGCACCAAGATCAGCGCAATACTGTGGAATTGTCTCATCAGTTGCCGGCCCTCTTTGCACGAAAAAATCCGCTGTTTAGTTTGGGCCGAAATCTGGGCTTGCTGGCGCTGGATGTTCTGCCGGCGGCAAAAGCCCGCTTTGTAGAGCAGGCGGCGGGACTTGCGCCAGGGAATGCGCGTGGTTGATGTGCTGATCGTATTAGCTTGGACAGGGATAAAAACAGGTGAGTAAAGCCAAGCATTTTGATGTGCTGATCGTTGGTGGTGGTCTTGCCGGATTGGGTATGGCAGCGGGGCTTGCGGATTTGCCTATTCGGGTCGCGTTGATTGACGCCGGCTCGCTGGAGGCAGACTGGCCAGAGCCGGGTGTGGGCGTGGCCGACTATGACCCGCGGGTCAGCGCAATTACCCAGGCTTCACGGCAGTGGTTGGAAAAGTTGGGTGCCTGGGAGCGCCTCAGCCACTCGCGGGTGTGCAGCTACACCGACATGCAGGTGTGGGACGCCGAGGGCACGGGCGAAGTGCATTTTGAGGCCAAAGAAGTGAATGCCGATAGCCTCGGGCATATTGTCGAAAACCGCCTGATTATTGCGGCGCTCTCCGAGCTTGTTGCCGAGGCTGCAAACATTCACTGTTTTGAAAACAGCCCCGTTGAACATATGAGTTATGCGGGCGGTGCTGCTGTGCTCCAGCTGGAGGATGGCAAACGCCTGGAGGCGGACTTGCTGATTGCTGCGGATGGCGCCAACTCGCGAGTACGGCAGTGGGCTGATTTCAAAACGCGGGAATGGGATTACGGCCAGCAGGCCATCGTGACGACAGTCAAAATGGCGAAGAGCCACAGCTTCACGGCATGGCAACGTTTTCTGCCCCAAGGGCCCTTGGCATTTTTGCCACTGGCGGCCACCGACGCAGCTGATCGTTATTGTTCGATTGTCTGGTCCGCTGATGCCGACTACGCAAAGGAATTGATGGCGCTGGATGATGCGGCCTTTAGTGATGCATTGGCGCGCGCTTTTGAATTGCGGCTCGGCGCAGTTGAGGCCATCAGTCGGCGCTTTAGTTTTCCCTTGCGCCAGCGGCACGCGGTGGACTACATCAAAACGGGTATTGCCTTAATCGGTGACGCTGCGCACAGCATTCACCCGCTGGCCGGACAGGGCATCAATCTGGGTTTCAAGGATGCCGCCGCTTTGCAGGATGAAATCCGGCGAGCTCTTGAGCACGGTACCCCCTTGGGCAGCGAGGCACTGTTGGGCCGTTATCAACGCCGCCGCAAAGGCGACAATTTAGGCATGATGGCGGCGATGGAAGGCTTCAAGCGTCTGTTTGCACAGCAGGCACTGCCGGTGCGCTGGCTGCGCAATACGGGCATGCGATGGCTCAACGATATCGCGCCCCTCAAGCGGCAACTAATTCGCCGGGCCATGGGCTTGAGCTAGACACAGCTCTTGATGGTCAGTGCGGTGGCTTCACAAATTCCTATGATTTCCATTGTTATCACGAATGATAATGATTATCATTTTTTCTTTTCATCATTGGGGGATGTTCATGCGTGTGTTCAAGCTGTTCGCTGTGCTGCTGCTAGTCGGAGTGACTGCCTGTGGTGAGGGGCCTGGCGCTGGTGCGGATGATGGTCTGGTGGTGTATACCGCGCGCAAAGAGCATTTGATTAAACCCCTGTTTGACCGTTTTACGGCGCAAACGGGTATCCCCATCCGCTATGTGACGGATGCGGCGGGGCCGCTATTGGCGAGGTTGCAAGCAGAAGGCGAGCGTAGCCGGGCGGATATTCTGATCACGGTAGACGCGGGCAATTTGTGGCAGGCGGCGCAGGCCGGCGTGTTGCAGCCGATCGAGTCTCAGGTGCTTGACGCCAATATCCCCGCTTCATTGCGCGACGAAGACAAGCGCTGGTTTGGGCTGAGTATTCGCGCCCGGACGATTGTGTATTCCACAGAGCGGGTGTCGATTGATGAGTTGAGCACCTACGAGGCTTTGGCCGAGCCGCGCTGGTCGGGCCGCGTGTGTTTGCGCACCTCGAAAAAAGTTTATAACCAGTCTTTAGTCGCGACGATGATTGCGGCTAATGGCGAGGCCCAGACCGAGGCGACTGTTGAGGCTTGGGTCGGCAATCTCGCCGTACCGCCTTTTTCCAACGACAACAAAGTGGTCGAGGCGATCGCGGCGGGCCAGTGCGATGTGGGTATAGTGAACACCTACTACCTTGCGCGCATGGTGGTGGATGACCCGCAACTTCCGGTTGCCATGTTCTGGCCAAACCAGAATGGCGAAGGCGCAGCCGGGCGCGGAGTGCACGTAAATATTTCCGGTGCCGGAATCACTCGCGCCAGCAAGCGAGTCGAGCAGGCCCGGCGCCTAATCGAGTGGCTTTCGGGCACCGACGCCCAGCTACAGCTTGCTTTGTTGAATCAGGAATATCCGGTTAATCCGCTTGTGGGTTTGCCCGAGCCGCTTAAGCAGTGGGGTGAATTTCGCGCCGACGATATTCCGGTTGCCGAAGCGGGGCGCTTGCAGCCCGCGGCCATCCGACTGATGGATCGAGCCGGGTATCGTTGATTTGCAAGTAGACGAGGCATTGGTAAGCGCCGGTCAGCGCAGCTTAAAACCCTTGCTGCGCATTGCCGCCGTCATCGCTGTGCTGGCGGTGCTGGCGCCAATTGCTGTGGTCTTCGCCAGCTGGGGTTCGGATCAGACTGCGATTTGGCAGCACCTGATTGCCACACAATTATCAAGTTTGCTGCGCAATACCTTTGTGTTGCTTATTGGTGTGGGCGTGCTGGTCAGTGTGCTGGGCATTAGCTTGGCCTGGCTGGTGGTGATGTGCGAATTTCCCGGCCGCGCCCGCTTCGAATGGTTGTTGATGCTACCCATGGCCGTGCCCGCCTATGTGCTGGCCTTTGTGGTCTTGGGGCTGTTTGATTTTAGTGGCCCTTTGCAGCAATTTCTCGCCACGCGCTTTGACTGGCAGCTGATCGATGTGCGCCACGAGCTTACCGTTATAACGGTGATGGCTTTAGTACTGTATCCCTATGTCTACATGCTCGCACGCAGTGCCTTTCTCGCTCAAAGCACCGATACGATAGAAGCCGCGCGTAGCCTCGGCGCCAGTTCCTGGGGCGCATTCTTTCGTATTGCATTACCTATGGCGCGGCCGGCAATTATTGCGGGTGTGTCTCTGGCCCTTATGGAAACCCTGGCCGATTTTGGCGCCGTGGCCATCTTTAATTACGACACCTTTACCACGGCGATATATAAAGCGTGGTTCGGTTTTTTCAGTTTGCAGGCCGCAGCTCAGTTGGCTTCGCTATTGCTCTTTTTTGTCGCACTGACCCTGTTTGGGGAAAAGCAGCTGCGCGGTAAGCGTCGCTTTGTGCAGGGCGCCAAATTGCATCATCACTACCGCAGCCCCCTGCCGCGACCGATAGCGTGGTTAGTGAGTTGCTATTGCGCGTTGATACTGGGTTTGGCATTTATTCTGCCAGTCGCACAGATGCTTATTTGGGCCTGGGAGCTTGGGGTTAAACAACTGGACGAGCGCTTTTTCGAACTCTTGTGGCACTCGCTTTGGTTGGCCTCGCAAGCGGCGCTAGTGACCGTGGCGCTGGCAACACTGCTGGCCTTTAGTCGCTGGCGCGCCTCCCAACGAGAGCGGGCCTTTTTCGATTTGGCACAGTTGGGCTATGCCTTGCCCGGTTCGGTATTGGCGGTAGGCATCGTAATTTCCTTCACGGCTTTGGATAAGCATTTTATTTTCCCCCTGCAATCGCTAATGGGAATGGAGCCGCGTTCCCTGCTTGTGGGTACTGTGTTTGCCCTGATAGCGGCCTATGCGATCCGATTTTTGGCGGTTGCCAGCGGCTCGATTGACGCCAGCCTGCTGCGTATTCGACCCTCTATTCCGGACGCCGCGCGCACGCTCGGTGCGAAGCCGGTAGAGCTACTGTGGCGAATCTACCTGCCCATGCTGCGCCCCGGTTTGCTGACCGCAGGGATTCTCGTCTTCGTGGACGTTATCAAGGAAATGCCGGCGACGCTGCTGCTGCGACCTTACGGCTGGGATACCTTGGCGGTGCGCATATACGAAATGACCTCGGAGGGGGAATGGCAGCGCGCGGCCCTGCCGGCACTGACTATTGTGCTGCTCGGTTTGGCGCCGGTGATCATCAGTATTAAACGTACCGTAAGATAGTTTTTATTTGTTGGCGGCGGCGGTAGAATGCGCCCTTTATTTATTGCGGGTTTATAGGGGATCGACATGAGTAACTCACCGAGCGAGCTGAAATATGCCAGTAGTCACGAATGGGCCCGTCTGGAAGATGATGGAACAATAACCGTCGGTATCAGTGATCATGCTCAAGAAGCGCTGGGTGATGTGGTCTTCGTTGAGCTGCCGGAAATCGGCAATACCTACAGTGCCGGTGAAGAAGTCGCAGTCGTTGAATCGGTAAAAGCGGCCTCGGATATTTATTCGCCCGTGGCGGGTGAAGTGATTGCAATCAATGAGGCGCTGCAGGATTCTCCTGAGATCATTAACGAATCCCCCTATGACGACGGCTGGTTCTTTAAATTGCAGCCCAGTGAAGTGGGTGAGCTTGAAAACCTCCTGGACGCCGAAGACTACGACGCCGAGTGCGAAGACTAGCGTCTCCGTTGCCGCGACTCCTGCTCCTTTAAATTATCCGACTTGTAATGGTTGCACGGTGAAAAACCGTGCAATCTCATAGCCTCAGTTAAAACAATAATCCCTTATCCGCTGAGATTGCTATGAAACGTGTTCTGATGCTGACACTGGGTGTCGGCCTGCTTGCCGCTCTCGTCTATCACCTAAGCAAACCGGATGCTGTTGATCCCGAGCTTCGTCGCGAGGCGATGCGCGCTCAATACTATGCCAGTGTTGCGGCAAGACCGGATTTTGCGAGCCCGGATCGCGAGCCTTGTGTGAATCATCGCCCCGAGCGGCAGGCCTTGTTTGGTGGCCTGCATGTGCACACCGCCTATTCTACCGATGCCTACGCTTTTGATACGCGTGTCAGTCCGGACGAGGCCTACCGCTATGCTCGCGGCGGTTCGGTATTGCTGCCACCGCTTAATGCCAGTGGCACAGGCACGCGCCTGCTGCGTAGCGAGAGGCCGTTGGATTTTATGGCGGTAACGGACCACGCAGAATATATGGGCGAGGGCAGTTTGTGTCTGGACCCAAGCCAAAAGGCTCACAGCACCTTGGTGTGCAAAGTGTATCGCGGTGACCTCACTTTGCCGGTTTCGGAGATCATGCAGCCGCTGATCCGGATGCTGAGTTTTATTATTTACGGCAAAGAGCGTCCGACCTCGGTCTGCGGATCGGATGGTAGCGATTGCATCGAGCGCAGCGGCGAGGTTTGGCAGGATATACAACGCGCTGCGGAGGATGCTTACGATCGCAGTAGTGAATGTAAATTCACAAGTTTCGTGGGTTACGAATATTCGCTGGCTGAGAAATCCAGCAACTTGCACCGCAATGTTATTTTCTCCACGGCCTCAGTGCCGCCCTTACCATTAAGTTCCAAGGAGGCACCCGAGCCCTCCCACTTGTGGCAGTGGCTGCAGGATTATTGTCTCGATGCGGGGGTGGGCTGCGATGCGCTGGCTATACCGCACAACAGCAACTGGAGCAGCGGCCGCATGTTTTTCCCGGAGTATCCGGGCGCGAATACCCTGGAAGAAAAGCGGGTGGCTGCGGCCTTGCGCAAGCGTCTTGAACCCTTGGCGGAGGTTGTTCAGGTGAAGGGCGATTCGGAGTGCCGGCGCGGACTTTATGGCGTGACCGGCACGGTTGATGAGCAATGTGACTTTGAAAAGCTGCGCCCGCCCTCGGAAGTCGTGGAAGACTGTAAAGACAGCAAGGGCGAGGGCGGCATGATGCTCAAGGGTTGTCTGTCGCGCTTTAGCTATACCCGCTACGGCTTGATCCAGGGCTTGGCCGAGCGCGATAAGCTGGGTATCAATCCTTTCGAATACGGACTAATCGCGGCATCGGATAGCCACAACGGCACCGGTGGTGATGTTGATGAGCGCAAATACGAGGGTGCTCACGGCATGGATTCGACGCCGGAAAAACGCCTGATTAAGGAATACGATGTGCCCGGTGGTATTGCCACCGGCTCGCCCCTGCGCTACAACCCCGGCGGTATTGCGGGTGTGTGGGCGGAAGAAAATAGCCGTGAGGCCATTTTTGCTGCGCTCAAGCGCCGGGAAACCTTTGGCACCAGCGGGCCGCGCATTGTGCCGCGCTTTTTTGGTGGTTGGGAGATCGCCGATTCTCTATGTAGTCGCGATGATTTGGCGCAACAGGGCTACGCGCAGGGCGTACCGATGGGTGCTGTATTGCCTGAAAAACCAACAGAGGCACGGGCTCCGCAGTTTGCTCTGTCGGCCCTGCGGGACAGCGAGGGAAATTTGTTGCAGCGTCTGCAGGTCGTCAAAGGCGTAGTGCTTGATGATGGCCGGATGGAAGAGACCGTGTACGATGTTGCGGGGCACGAGCCGGGTGCCGCAACTGTGGACATTGAAAGCTGTCAGCCCCACGGGCCGGGCAGTGCCAGCCTGTGCGCGCGTTGGCAGGATCCGGATTTCGACGCCGGGCGCGCTGCGGTTTATTACCTGCGGGTGCTGGAAAATCCGAGCTGCCGTTGGAGTAGCTGGCAGTGTCTGGATGTTGAAGGCGAAAAGCCGGCGGTCTGCTCAGACCCGGATCTCGTCAAAACGATTCAGGAGCGAGCCTGGACCTCACCGATCTGGTATTACCCGGCGTCGGCGGGCTAGGCTGTATTCGCGGTAGCACTAATCGCGCAGCGAAATAATGGGCCAGCCCTCACGCTGCGCTTCGGCTCGCAGTGTGTCGTCTGGGTCAACCGCAACCGCATGGTCGACCAGCCGCAATAAGGGTAGGTCGTTATGCGAGTCGGAATAGAAAGTGCTGCCATCAAGGCTCAGGCTTTGCGCGGCGAGCCGCTCCTGCAGCAAGATCACTTTCCCTTCCTGAAAGCAGGGTGTGCCGGTCGGTTCCCCGGTGTAACGATCATTAAGGATTGCCGCTTCGGAGCCTATAATGTCGGGGATGCCCATGGCCTCGGCGATGGGGCGGGTAATAAAGGTGTTAGTTGCGGTCATGATCATGCAATGATCGCCGGCGTTTTTATGTTTCCGGATAAGGGCATCGGCCTTGCCCTGGCGCATGGGTGCAATATATTGCGCCATAAATTCCCGATGCAGCTCGCTTAACTCTGCCATGCTGTACTGTGTCAGTGGTGCCAGCGCAAACTGCAGGTAGGCGACAATATCCAGACTGCCATCTTTGTATTGCTGGTAGAAGGTGTCATTGGCTTCCCGGAAGGCTTCGTTGTCCACCAGGCCGCGCGCCACCAAAAATTCACCCCAAGCATGGTCGCTGTCGCCATTGAGAAGGGTGTTGTCGAGATCAAAAATTGCTAGCGCCACCGGGTTCTGCCACTGTGAGGA
>JBFJTG010000033.1:0-26843 GCA_041625575.1 Litorivivens sp. | reverse complement strand
TATCGACAATGCACCGGAAGAGCGTGAGCGCGGTATCACTATCGCGACCTCACACGTAGAGTATGACTCGCCTGCGCGTCACTATGCTCACGTTGACTGCCCCGGACACGCCGACTACGTCAAGAACATGATCACCGGTGCTGCCCAGATGGACGGCGCAATTCTGGTATGTTCCGCCGCTGACGGCCCGATGCCACAAACCCGCGAGCACATTCTGCTGTCTCGTCAGGTTGGCGTACCTTACATCGTTGTGTTCCTGAACAAGGCGGACATGGTTGACGATGAAGAGCTGCTTGAGCTGGTAGAGATGGAAGTTCGCGAACTTCTGGACCAGTACGAATTCCCGGGTGACGACACGCCCATCATCATCGGTTCTGCCCTGATGGCCCTGAATGGCGAAGATGCCAACGAAATGGGTACAACAGCGGTTAAGAAACTGGTTGAGACTCTGGATTCTTATATTCCTGAGCCTGAGCGTGCGATTGACCAGCCCTTCCTGATGCCGATCGAAGACGTATTCTCGATCTCGGGTCGCGGTACCGTCGTTACCGGTCGTATCGAGCGCGGTATTGTTCGCACTGGCGACGAAGTATCGATTGTTGGTATCCATGACACCACCAAAACCACCGTAACCGGTGTTGAGATGTTCCGTAAGCTGCTCGACGAAGGTCGTGCTGGCGAGAACGTTGGTGTACTGCTGCGTGGTACCAAGCGTGATGAAGTAGAGCGTGGTCAGGTTCTGTCCAAGCCGGGCGCTATCACTCCGCACACCCGCTTTGAAGGTGAAGTGTACGTGCTGTCTAAAGAAGAGGGTGGTCGTCATACCCCGTTCTTCAAGGGCTACCGTCCACAGTTTTACTTCCGTACCACAGACGTCACCGGTGCTTGTGAGCTGCCGGAGGGCGTTGAGATGGTAATGCCTGGTGATAACGTGAAGATGGACGTGACTTTGATCGCACCGATTGCGATGGAAGAAGGTCTGCGCTTCGCGATCCGTGAAGGCGGTCGTACCGTCGGTGCGGGCGTTGTTGCCAAGATCGTCGAGTAAGTAGTACCCAGGTTGTAAAAGTCTGCCGGTGAGCCGGTAGCGAAGTGGAGGGGGGCTCTGGCCTCCCTTTTTTGTCTTTTGAGGCGGCAGCCCGCGAATTCCGGTTTTCAGAGCGAATTATCTGTTGACAGGCCTCGGGGGCATCTATAGAATGCCGCTTCCATTTTTCGGGTTCTCCGGCTAAATAATTCGGTCGGAAATGCGGAAAATTATCGGGATGGGAGTGTTGGTTAGGTGCAAAATCAGCGGATTCGAATTCGTTTAAAAGCTTTTGACCATCGTCTTATCGATGCGTCTACGATGGAAATCGTTGAGACTGCAAAGCGCACCGGTGCACAGGTACGCGGACCAATTCCGCTGCCGACGCGCAAAGAGCGTTTTACAATCTTGGTTTCGCCGCACGTGAATAAGGATGCTCGTGATCAATACGAGATCCGCACTCACAAGCGGTTGTTGGACATCGTTGAGCCTACAGAAAAAACTGTAGATGCATTGATGAAGTTAGATTTGGCGGCTGGTGTTGAAGTTCAGATTAGCCTCGGCTAATCACTTGGTTTTAAATACAAAAATTTAGAACCCGCCCGGGGGTTTCCGGGTTGTGTAACACGCCAAGGCGTGGCCATAGAGGGTGCAAGCCCCGTACACTGAGAGGTTATAGTAATGACTATTGGATTGGTCGGCCGCAAGAGTGGCATGACCCGCGTTTTTACAGACGACGGCGTTTCAATTCCGGTAACTGTGATTGAGGTTTCTCCGAATCGCGTTACCCGTGTCAAGGAAAGCGATAGCGAAGGCTATCGTGCCATTCAGGTTACCGCAGGTGCTCGCAAGGCCTCGCGCGTCAGCAAATCAGAAGCAGGTCAGTTCGCCAAGGCAGGCGTAGAGGCTGGTCGCGGCTTATGGGAATTTCGTCTCGACGATGAAGAGGCTCCGGAGCTTGGTTCCGAGCTGACTGTTGCGCTCTTCGAGCCTGGTCAGAAAGTTGATGTTACCGGTCAGTCCAAAGGTAAGGGCTTTCAGGGTGGTGTAAAGCGTTGGAATTTCGCAATGCAGGACGCTACTCACGGTAACTCATTGTCGCACCGGGCACCTGGCTCGATAGGCCAATGTCAAACACCTGGTCGCGTATTCAAAGGCAAGAAGATGGCTGGCCATATGGGTGCTGAGCGCGTAACCGTGCAAACCCTCGAGGTGGTTCGTATCGATACTGAACGTAACGTGATTCTTGTTAAAGGCGCCGTACCTGGCGCGCCCGGTGGCGACGTGTTTGTACGTCCGGCTGCTAAAACCAAGAATCCTAGGGGGTAAGCAATGGAACTGAGTATTGCGAAACCCGGAAACGGGGCAGCAGCAGGAACGGTTCAGGTATCTGATGTCGCTTTTGCTCGTGAATTTAATGAAGACCTGGTTCATCAGGTTGTAACGGCTTATTTGTCAGGTGCCCGGCAGGGTACTCGCGCACAAAAGACCCGTTCTGATGTTCGTGGTGGCGGCAGGAAACCCTGGCGTCAAAAGGGTACCGGTCGCGCTCGTGCGGGTACAATCCGTTCGCCAATTTGGCGCGGGGGCGGTGTAACTTTTGCTGCCAGACCGCAGGATCACTCGCAGAAAGTAAACCGCAAGATGTATCGCGCGGCGCTGCGTTCCATATTGTCGGAGTTGGCGCGTCAAGAACGTCTGGTTGTGGTTGAGGATTTTGCCTTGACCGAGCCTAAAACCAAGGCGCTGATTAAGTCGCTGGCAGATTACGGTCTGGCGGGAGCGCTGATAGTTTCTCATGAGGTTACCGAGAATCTTTACCTGGCTGCACGCAATCTGCATAAGGTTGACGTTCGGGATGTGAATGGTATTGACCCGGTGAGTCTGGTTGCTTTTGATAAGGTGGTGGTCACAGTGCCGGCACTCAAAAAGCTTGAGGAGATGTTGGCATGAATGCAGAGCGACTTTACAAGGTTCTGAAAGGGCCGCACGTCTCTGAGAAGGCGGCCATGGCTGCCGACAGCGGCAACCAAGTAGTATTCAAAGTGGCTACTGATGCCAACAAAACCGAGATCAAGGCAGCGGTTGAAAAACTGTTCAAGGTTAAGGTTGAGGCGGTTCGCACCCTGAATGTAAAGGGTAAAGTAAAGCGTAACCGTTTCGGGGCATCCAAAAAGCCGAACTGGAAAAAGGCTTACGTTAGCCTGGCGCAGGGTCATGATATCGACTTTGCGGTCGTGGATTAAGCTGGAGCAGGTATAGATGGCAATTGTAAAAAGTAAACCGACATCGCCTGGCCGCCGCTTTGTAGTTCGGGTTGTGAATCCGGAATTGCATAAAGGTGCTCCGCACAAGGCATTGCTCGAAAGTCAGAGTAGGAATGGCGGCCGTAACAACAATGGTCGAATTACCACCCGGCACGTTGGTGGTGGTCACAAGCAGCATTATCGTTTGATCGATTTCAAGCGGAACAAAGATGGTATCCCGGGCAAGGTAGAGCGTCTGGAATACGATCCTAACCGTACAGCGAATATCGCGCTTGTTTTGTACTCCGATGGTGAGCGTCGCTACATTATCGCGCCAAAAGGTCTGAGTGCCGGAGATGCCGTATTGTCGGGTCCCGGTGCGCCGATCAAGATTGGTAGCGCTTTGCCACTGCGCAATATTCCGGTGGGTAGTACGGTTCATTGCGTTGAAATGAAGCCTGGTAAGGGTGCGCAAATTGCTCGCAGTGCTGGTACTTCAGCGCAGCTGGTTGCACGCGAAGGCCAGTACGCAACATTGCGTTTGCGTAGCGGTGAAACGCGCAGGGTGCTGTCTGAATGTCGGGCAACGCTGGGTGAAGTTTCAAACAGTGAGCATAGCCTGCGCAAGTTGGGTAAAGCAGGTGCCACTCGCTGGCGCGGCGTTCGTCCTACCGTTCGCGGTGTTGCGATGAACCCGGTTGATCACCCCCACGGTGGTGGTGAAGGCCGTACCTCGGGTGGACGTCATCCGGTTACGCCATGGGGTGTGCCTACCAAAGGTTACAAGACGCGCAAGAATAAGCGCACAAATGATCTAATTGTACGCCGCCGCGGTCGCAAGTAAGACTGCGCGGATAATGGGATAGAGAGGAAAAGCGAGTGCCACGTTCTCTTAAAAAAGGTCCGTTTATTGATCTTCATCTGATGAAGAAGGTTGAAACGGCAGTAGAAAAAAACGATCGTCGACCGATCAAAACCTGGTCACGACGTTCGATGATTTCTCCGGAGATGGTTGGTCTGACGATTGCCGTACACAATGGCCGTCTGCATGTGCCAGTGCTTGTCTCTGAAGACATGGTTGGGCACAAACTGGGTGAATTTGCTGCTACCCGTACCTATAAAGGGCACGCAGCGGACAAAAAAGCCAAGCGCTAAGCGCTGGCTGAGAAGAGGCTACTACGATGGAAGTTGCAGCACGATTAACAGGTGCAAGAATGTCTGCCCAGAAGGCGCGGTTGGTTGCAGACCAAATCCGTGGTAAGGGCGTAGAAGAAGCGTTGGACTTGTTGTCTTTTAGTACAAAAAAGGCAGCGGGCATTATCAAGAAGGTGTTGAACTCTGCAATTGCTAACGCAGAGCACAACGAAGGTGCCGATGTTGATGAGCTGAAAGTGTCAACGATCTTTGTTGATGAAGGTTCTACGATGAAGCGCTTGCGCCCGCGTGCAAAGGGTCGTGCTGATCGCATCCTAAAAAGAAGCTGTCACATCACAATTAAAGTCGCCGATAGCGAAGGCTAGGAAGGAGAGACCGTATGGGTCAGAAAGTACACCCGACTGGAATTCGTCTCGGGATTGTTAAAGAACATAACTCGGTTTGGTACGCGGGAAACAAAAACTACGCGAAGCAACTGGTTACCGACCTGGCGGTGCGCGAGCTGATCGAGAAAAAGCTTGCAAGTGCTTCCGTAAGTCGAGTGGTTATTGAGCGTCCTGCGCAGACAGCGCGGATCACGATCCACACAGCTCGCCCCGGTATTGTTATCGGTAAGAAAGGCGAAGACGTTGAGTTGCTGCGTAAGCAGTTGACTGCGCGTATGGGTGTGCCTGTGCACATCAATATCGAAGAAGTGCGCAAGCCCGATCTCGACGCCAAGCTGGTTGCCCAGAACGTAACTCAGCAGCTCGAGCGCCGTGTAATGTTCCGTCGTGCTATGAAGCGTGTTGTTCAGAACGCTATGCGTCAGGGTGCAGAAGGCATCAAGATTCAAGTTAGCGGTCGTGTCGGCGGTGCCGAAATTGCACGAACCGAATGGTACCGCGAAGGTCGTGTACCCCTGCACACACTGCGTGCAGACATTGATTACGCCACCGCCGAAGCGGCAACTACATACGGCATAATCGGTGTGAAGGTATGGATCTTTAAAGGTGAGATTCTCGACGTTGCTAGCGCTTCTGCGCCAGAAACGAAAGCGAAGTAAGAACAGGTTAAGGGTTACGCATAATGTTACAGCCGAAGCGTACTAAATTTCGCAAGCAGATGAAAAACCGCAATCGCGGTTTGGCGCACCGTGGTAGCAAGGTTAGCTTCGGTGAGTTTGGTCTGAAAGCCGTCGGTCGTGGGCGCATAACTGCGCGCCAGATTGAAGCGGCTCGCCGAGCGATGACTCGTCATATCAAGCGTGGCGGAAAAATTTGGATTCGGGTTTTCCCGGATAAACCTATTACCCAGAAGCCATTGGAAGTTCGCCAAGGTAAAGGTAAGGGTAATGTTGAATACTGGGTTGCCCAGATCCAGCCTGGCAAAGTGTTGTATGAAGTGCAGGGCGTTTCTGAAGAGCTGGCGCGTGAAGCCTTTGCTCTGGCTGCGGCGAAGCTGCCACTGGCGACCACATTTGTTAAACGATCGGTGATGTGATGAAAGCGGCAGAATTGAAAGAAAAGTCTGTTGAGGAGCTGGATGGTCAGTTACTGAAACTGTTGGAAGAGCAGTTTAAGTTGAATATTCAGAAATCAACGGGCCAACTGACACAGACTCATCTGTTGAAGCAAGCTCGTAGAGACATAGCGCGGGTAAAGACAGTGCTTAGACAAAAGGCAGGTAACTGATAATGGCGGAAGTAGCTAGCAGCGCACGTACTGCCACCGGAAAAGTGGTTAGCGACAAGATGGATAAAACCATCACTGTCCTGATCGAGCGTCGAGTGAAGCACCCGGTGTATGGCAAATACATCACCAAATCGACAAAGATTCATGCACATGATGAAACAAATCAGTGCAAGAGCGGTGACGTGGTAACAATCAGCGAGACTCGTCCGCTGTCAAAAACCAAGTCATGGACTTTGTTGCGAATTGACGAGAGTGCTGCTGAAGTTTAAAGCAGCTGTTGTGTAGTCGCTGGTGATACACGAAACAAGGGTTTGGGGTAGAAGATGATTCAAACACAGTCGTATTTGGATGTAGCAGATAACAGCGGTGCCCGTCGTGTTATGTGTATCAAAGTACTGGGCGGTTCGCATCGTCGTTACGCGCGCGTTGGAGACCTGATCAAGGTGTCCGTTAAAGAAGCGATTCCGCGTGGCAAAGTTAAAAAGGGCCAGGTCATGAGCGCCGTTGTAGTGCGCACCAAAAAAGGCGTCCGTCGTGGGGATGGTTCAGTTATCCGTTTTGACGACAACGCGGCGGTACTGTTGAACAACAACCTGGCGCCAATAGGCACTCGGATTTTTGGGCCGGTGACACGCGAGCTACGCAGCGAGCGGTTCATGAAGATTATCTCGCTAGCACCGGAAGTGCTGTAAGGCGCTGTAACGGATAGGGTTGAGGTCGGATATGCGTAAGATTAAACAAGATGACGAAGTAATCGTTATCGCAGGTAGAGACAAGGGTAAGCGCGGTAAAGTTCGCAAGGTGCTTGACGATCGTTTGTTCGTTGGCGGCATCAATATGGTGAAGAAGCACACACGTGCTAATCCACAAGCGGGCGTTGCGGGCGGCATTATCGAAAAAGAGGCTGCTATTCAGGTTTCGAATGTAGCCATCGTTAATCCAAAAACCAATAAGGCTGATCGAGTTGGCTTTAAGGTTGAGGAAAGCGGTAAGAAAGTGCGCATTTTTAAATCCAGCGGCGAAGTAATCGACGCATAAGTTGCTTGAGACAAGATAATGGCGAATCTGAAGAAATTGTACGAAACAGAATTGCGCGGCAAGCTTAAAGAAGAGCTTGGCCTGGCCAATGTGATGGAAGTACCACGAATCACTAAAATCACTTTGAACATGGGTGTGGGCGAGGCTGTGGGTGACAAGAAGATTCTTGATGCCGCTGTTGCTGATATGCAGCGTATTTCAGGCCAGAAGCCGGTTGTTACCAAGGCGCGTAAATCAATCGCGGGCTTTAAAATCCGTGATGGTTGGCCGATAGGAGCCAAAGTAACGCTGCGTGGCGAGCGCATGTACGAATTTTTGGAGCGTTTGGTGGGCATCGCCATTCCCCGGATTCGTGACTTTCGCGGCATTAGCCCGAAATCATTTGATGGTCGTGGCAATTTCGCAATGGGTGTTACCGAGCAAATTATATTTCCGGAAATTGAATACGATAAAGTCGATAAGCTGCGTGGTATGGATATTACAATCACTACCACTGCGCGTAACAACGACGAAGGTCGCGCGCTGTTAAAAGCATTTAATTTCCCGTTCAAGAACTAAGGGTAGATATTATGGCAAAGCAGTCAATGAAAGCCCGTGAAGCCAAGCGAGCAAAAACTGTTGCGAAATACGCGGCTAAGCGTGCCGAATTGAAGGCCACCATCGTTAGCGTTAACGCGAGCGACGAAGAAAAGTGGGAAGCGCAGATCAAGTTTCAGCAGCTGCCCCGCGATGCCAGCCCTATTCGCCAGCGTCGTCGCTGTCAGATCACTGGCCGGCCGCACGGTGTATACCGGAAATTTGGGTTGTGCCGTAACAAGCTTCGCGAAGCAGCGATGCGCGGTGACGTTCCTGGTCTGGTCAAGGCCAGCTGGTAATTACGAGAATTTTTGAGCCGGACAATCCCGGTCAGAGTTGGGAGCAGAACATGAGCATGCAAGACCCGTTGGCGGATATGTTAACCCGCATTCGCAACGCTCAAATGGCAGGTAAGACCAATGTAACGATGCCGTCCGCAAAACTGAAGCTAGCAGTAGCCAAGGTGTTGCTGGAAGAGGGATACATTGCTGGTCATCGAGTCGATGAAAACGAGGGCAAGGCCACTCTGACCATCGACCTGAAATATTTCCAGGGCAAGCCTGTTATCGCTGAAATCAAGCGTAGCAGTCGTCCCGGTCTCCGTGCCTACTCAGGCAAGGATGCACTGCCGAGCGTGCGATCAGGTTTGGGTGTCGCAATTATTTCGACTAGTCAGGGTGTTATGACCGATCGCGCTGCACGTGCAGCTGGCGTCGGCGGCGAAGTACTCTGTACAGTCTTCTAAAGTTTGATATTGGCGAGTTTGCAAAATGTCTAGAGTAGCGAAAGCACCGATCAGTATTCCTAAGGGCGTCGAAGTAAAACTCGATGGCAGCGACTTAGCGATAAAAGGTTCCAACGGCACACTGTCCATGAAAATTCATGAGTCGGTGGAAGTGACGCAGGAAGATCAGGAGCTCGTGTTCGCACCGCACAGTGAAGCAAAAAACTGGGCGATGGCAGGTACCACACGTGCGCTGGTTAATAACATGGTTATTGGTGTAAGTCAGGGCTTTGAGCGCAAACTTGCACTGAATGGCGTTGGTTATCGTGCCAAAGCCTCGGGGAAAACAGTTAATCTGACCTTGGGTTTTTCACACCCAATTGATTATGAACTGCCCGCAGGTGTGACGGCTGATACACCAAGCCAGACCGAGATCATTTTGAAATCAGCAGACAAACAACTGTTGGGTCAGGTGGCTTCAGAGATTCGCGCATTCCGTCCGCCAGAGCCCTATAAAGGCAAGGGTGTACGCTACGCGGATGAGCAAGTCCGTCGCAAAGAAGCGAAGAAGAAGTAAAGGCTGAGATTATGAGCGCAAAGAGAGATTCAAGATTACGTCGGGCCCGTCCCTCTCGCGTTAAAATGCGTGAGTTGTGTGCGACTCGATTGAGTGTTCATCGTACGCCTCGCCACATGTACGCCCAGGTGATTTCTGCCGAAGGTGACAAAGTGTTGGCTAGCGCGTCGACCCTAGACAAAGAACTGCGCAGCGGCGCTACTGGCAATGCTGATGCAGCGGCGTCTGTAGGGAAGCTGATTGCAGAGCGCGCCAAAGCAGCAGGCGTAACGCGAGTCGCGTTTGACCGTAGCGGTTTCCGTTACCACGGTCGCGTGAAGGCACTGGCAGATGCTGCACGTGAAGGCGGCTTGGAATTCTAAGAGGCAAGCAATGGCATACGATCAGAAAGACAAAGGGAATACCGAAGGCCTGCAAGAGAAGCTGGTTCAGGTTAACCGCGTAGCAAAAGTTGTTAAAGGTGGCCGCATTTTCGGTTTCACTGCTTTAACAGTTGTTGGCGACGGCAATGGCAAGGTCGGTTTTGGCCGGGGCAAGGCGCGTGAAGTGCCAATAGCGATCCAGAAAGCAATGGAGGCTGCTCGCCGCAACATGATTCAGGTCGATCTGAACGGCCATACCATTCAGTATGCTGTTAAAGCTCGTCATGGCGCATCCAAAGTTTATATGCAGCCCGCGTCTGAAGGTACCGGTGTAATTGCCGGCGGCGCGATGCGAGCCGTACTAGAAATTGCCGGTATTCACAACGTACTGGCGAAGTGCTACGGATCAACTAACCCGGTCAATGTTGTTCGAGCTACCATTAATGGTCTTAAAGCTGTGTCATCACCGGACGAAGTTGCTGCCAAGCGCGGCAAAACAGTTGAAGAGATCACAAGCTAAACAAGCTGGAATATAGAGCCATGGCGAATACAATTAAAGTTACCCAAGTTCGGTCTACAGCGGGCCGTCTGCAAGCTCATAAGGCTTGCGTGGCAGGATTGGGTCTGCGCCGAATTGGTCATACCGTTGAGGTTGAAGATACTCCCTCGGTTCGCGGCATGATCAATAAAGTCATCTACCTCGTTCGCGTTGAGGATTAAGCTATGAGTTCTGATATGCGTTTGAATACATTGAGCCCTGCACCCGGCAGCAAAAAAGACGCCAAGCGCGTCGGTCGCGGTATTGGTAGCGGTACGGGCAAAACTGCCGGTCGTGGTCACAAAGGTCTGACCTCTCGATCAGGCGGTAAGGTGCGTCCGGGTTTTGAAGGCGGCCAGATGCCTTTGCAAAAGCGCCTGCCGAAGTACGGTTTCACTTCACGTCTTGCGCGCGTTACTGCGCAAGTGCGTACCTCCGAGCTGGCGAAAGTTGGCGAAGATGTAATCGATCTGGAAGCGCTGAAGCGCGCCGACATCGTCGGCACCAATATAGAGCGGGCGAAAGTCTTCCTGTCCGGGGATCTGGACAAGGCTGTAACGATCAAGGGACTGGCAGTGACTAAAGGTGCCCGTGAACTGATCGAGAAAGCCGGCGGAAAAATCGAGGAATAGAGGTTTAAATGGCTAAGCCAGAACCGGGTTCCAAGAACAAGGCAGGACTAGGCGAGCTGTTTGCTCGCCTTCGTTTTGTTCTGCTAGCGATAATTGTTTACCGGATAGGTACCCATATACCGGTGCCGGGCATAAATCCGGATCAGTTGGCCGCATTATTTAACCAGAACCAGGACACGATACTGGGGCTGTTCAATATGTTCTCCGGTGGTGCACTGGAGCGTATGAGTATTTTGGCTTTGGGCATCATGCCTTACATATCTGCGTCAATTATCATGCAGCTTATGTCGGCGGTTAGTCCCAAGCTTGAAGCATTAAAGAAAGAAGGCGAGTCTGGTCGCCGTCAGATTACGCAGTACACGCGCTATTTGACGGTCGCATTGGCTACCCTGCAAGGCACCGGTATGGCTGTCGGCATGGGGAATCAGGGTTTGGCATTTGATCCAAGCTTTGCCTTCTACTTTGTTGCGGTCGTGTCTCTGGTTACTGGCGCAGTCTTCATGATGTGGCTGGGCGAGCAGGTTACTGAGCGCGGTATCGGCAACGGAATATCTCTGCTGATTTTTGCGGGGATTGTTGCAGGCTTACCGGCGGCAGTGGTGCAGTCGCTTGAGCAGGCTAGGCAGGGCGAGCTCAACATCCTGGTCTTGTTGGTTATTCTTGCGCTGGCTATAGCCGTTATATATCTGATCGTTTTTATCGAGCGCGGTCAGCGACGGATCACCGTGAATTACGCCAAGCAACAGCGCGGCAAGAAAATGTATCAGGCGCAAAGCAGTCACTTGCCTTTAAAAGTGAACATGGCCGGTGTTATACCCGCGATATTTGCTAGCTCCATCTTGCTGTTCCCTGCGTCAATTGCGCAGTGGTTCGGCCAGGGTGGTAGCGAAAATATGGAATGGCTGCAGGAAGTGGCGCTGGCAATAGGCCCTGGTCAGCCCCTTAACATCCTGTTGTTTACCGGATTGATTGTGTTTTTCTGCTTCTTCTATACGGCGTTGATGTTTAACCCCTCGGAAGTGGCTGACAACCTGAAACGATCGGGCGCATTTTTACCCGGTATTCGTCCTGGTGCGCAGACGGCCAGCTACATTGACGGTGTTTTGACCCGATTGACTATGTTCGGCTCGCTCTACATCGCGATGGTATGTCTGCTTCCACAGTTTCTGGTTGTTATGTGGAATGTACCGTTTTACCTGGGTGGCACCTCATTACTGATTGTCGTCGTGGTAGTAATGGATTTTATGGCTCAGGTGCAATCTCATCTCATGTCTCATCAGTATGAGTCAGTGATGAAGAAAGCAAATCTGAAAAATTACGGCGGTGGTCTGCGCTAAGCAGGGTGTCGGCGATATTGAAGGCGGCGGTCCGCAAGGGCCAAAGCAGTCTCTAGGAGAGTACGAAATGAAAGTGCGTGCATCGGTAAAGAAAGTCTGCCGCAACTGCAAGATGGTGCGTCGCAAGGGTGTTGTTCGGGTGATCTGCAGCGCAGAGCCTCGTCACAAGCAGCGCCAAGGCTGATTAGCTTGATTTGTAAGGGCCTTGAGTATAGACTATCGCGCCTTTCGCGTGCGCTGGTCTTTAGTTTTGAGGCTTCGTCCCGGGCGTAAGCGCCCGGAGTTACTGTTTGGAGTGTTATAAATGGCTCGTATAGCTGGTGTCAACATACCAGATAACAAACATGCCGTGATCTCGTTGACGTATATTTACGGAATCGGTCTCACGACAGCTAAAAGTTTGTGCACAGCGACTGGCGTTGCGGAAGATGCCAAGATCGGTGCTCTGTCTGAAGAACAACTCGACTTGCTGCGCAACGAAATTGCCAAGCTGCAGGTAGAAGGCGACCTTCGTCGCGAAGTATCTATGAACATCAAGCGCTTGCTTGACCTGGGCTGCTTTCGCGGTCTGCGTCACCGCAGAAGCCTGCCGGTTCGTGGTCAACGCACAAAAACCAACGCTCGTACCCGTAAGGGGCCGCGTAAACCGATACGTAAGTAACGTTTATTCGTACTGCGATTCGAGGTTTCCGCTTTAGTGTAGCTACACCCGCCCATGATGGCATTGTGTAGTGCTGATATTAGAGATAGGACATATACATGGCTAAGCCAAGTACCAAGAAAAAAATCAAGAAGACCGTTGTTGACGGTGTGGCGCATATCCACGCGTCTTTCAACAACACCATCATTACGCTCACCGACCGTCAGGGCAATACCCTGAGCTGGGCAACTTCCGGTGGCTCAGGCTTCCGCGGTTCGCGTAAAAGCACCCCGTTCGCTGCACAGGTTGCGGCAGAGCGCGCAGGGGAAGCTGCCAAAGATTACGGCCTCAAAAACCTGGACGTACAAGTTAAAGGTCCGGGGCCCGGCCGCGAATCCGCCGTACGAGCGCTAAGCAACTGCGGTTACAAAATTACCAATATCACAGACGTGACGCCTATCCCGCACAATGGATGCCGTCCACCCAAAAAACGTCGCGTGTAATTAACAGATAAACAGGAATATTCAGAATGGCTAGATATTTAGGCCCAAGCTGTAAACTCTCAAGACGGGAAGGCACTGACCTGTTTCTCAAGAGCGGTGTTCGCCCTCTGGATTCAAAGTGCAAAGCTGAAACGGTTCCCGGCATGCACGGTGCCCGCCGCAGCCGCCTGTCAGATTACGGTGTTCAGCTTCGCGAGAAGCAGAAAGTTCGCCGTATGTACGGTGTGCTTGAGAAGCAGTTCCGTAACTACTACAAAGCCGCTGCCCGTCAGAAAGGCGCAACGGGTGAAAACCTGCTGCAGCTGCTCGAGTCGCGTCTCGACAACGTAGTTTACCGTATTGGTTTTGGCTCAACTCGCGCGGAATCGCGTCAGTTGGTGTCGCACAAGGCTGTTACGGTGAATGGCGCTACCGTCAATATCGCATCCTACAAAGTAAAACCGGGCGATGTTATTTCGGTTCGCGAAAAGTCCAAAACTCAATTGCGAATCAAGTCAGCGATGGCTTTGGCAGCCCAGCGCAGTGAAGTTCCCTGGATTGACGTGAATGCGGACAAAATGGAGGGCGTTTACAAGGCCAATCCAGATCGCACTGACCTGTCTTCAGAGATCAACGAGCATTTAATTGTTGAGCTTTACTCTAAGTAAGTTGTCAGCCCAGATAATCTCACTACAGGTGAATCTATGCAGAGTGCAGTGAACGAATTCTTAACACCCCGCGTGATCCAGGTCGAAGAAGTTGGCACGACTCGCGCCAAAGTTACTCTGGAGCCCTTGGAGCGTGGTTTTGGTCATACCCTAGGCAACGCTCTGCGTCGCATTCTGCTCTCCTCCATGCCGGGTTGTGCAGTCACCGAAGTCGAAATTGACGGTGTCCAGCACGAATACAGCGCAATGGAAGGCGTTCAGGAAGACGTAATAGAAGTCTTGCTAAACCTGAAAGGTATTGCCGTGATCATGAACGGCAAAGATCAGGCGGTTCTGAACCTGAGCAAGAAAGGTCCTGGTGTTGTCACCGCGGGCGATATTCAGGTTGATCACGATATCGAGATCAAAAACCCTGAGCATGTTATTGCTACCTTGAACGAAGCTGGCGAATTAAACATGCGCCTGACGGTCAGTCGCGGTCGTGGTTATGTTCCTGCCGATGCACGTGAAACCGGTGAAGAAGAAACTCGCAGCATTGGTCGACTGAGTCTGGATGCATCTTTCAGTCCGATTAACCGCGTTGCCTATGTTGTGGAAAGTGCGCGTGTTGAACAGCGCACTGACCTGGACAAGCTGGTTCTCGATCTGGAAACCAACGGCACAATCGATCCTGAAGAGGCGATCCGTCGCGCGGCGACCATCCTGCAGCAGCAGTTGGCCGTGTTTGTTGACTTGGAAAGCGAAGGCGATTCCGAGCCGGCACGCGAAGAAGACGAAGTGGATCCAATCCTGTTGCGTCCGGTTGACGACTTGGAGCTGACTGTGCGTTCAGCTAACTGTCTGAAAGCCGAAAACATTTACTACATCGGTGATCTGGTTCAGCGCACCGAAGTCGAGCTTCTGAAAACCCCTAACCTGGGTAAAAAGTCGCTGACAGAAATCAAGGACGTACTGGCCTCTCGCGGCTTATCGCTGGGATTGCGCCTGGACAACTGGCCGCCGGCCAGCCTAAAGAATGACGACCGCGTTCTCGTATAAGAAGTGGTTGTAGAGTTTATTGCTTGCTGAGATAGCACATCGTAAAGGAATTGGACCATGCGTCATCGTCAAAGTGGACGTCAATTAAACCGTAACGCCTCGCACCGCAAAGCGATGTTTCGGAACATGACGACATCTCTGGTAGAACACGAACTGATCAAGACTACCTTGCCAAAGGCAAAGGAGCTGCGTCGTCACGCTGAGCCGCTGATTACACTGGCTAAGAACGACAGCGTAGCCAACCGTCGTCTGGCTTTCGCCAGACTGCGCGACAAAGCTGCGGTTGGCAAACTGTTTACTCAGCTGGGCCCGCGTTATCAGGAACGTCCCGGTGGCTACATTCGTATTTTGAAATGCGGCTTCCGTAACGGCGACAGTGCGCCGATGGCCTATGTAGAGCTGGTTGATCGCCCTGTTGTGGAAGCGGAAGAAGCTGCTGGCGAAGAGTAAATTTTCACAGCATTTCAAAAGAACCGGCCTTGTGCCGGTTTTTTTATGCCTGATCTAAATAGCCAGTTAAATTGATTGATCTATGCATAGCCGGCCCCGCGACTATTGGGTAATCTGGCTAGCCTGAATAAGCCCTCACTGCTTCGGCCACCACCTGTTTGGGGCGAGGCGAGCCAGGGCTGTGCAAATAACCATGCCCAATCGGGCTCGAGGAAAACGCTATGAAACTGGGATTACAGCTGGGTTACTGGGGTGCATTGGCGCCGGGCGACAGCCATGTAAAATTGGCTCAGGAAGCAGAGAAGCTGGGTTATGACTCGGTCTGGACGGCGGAATCCTGGGGCAATGATGCCTTTACGCCCTTGGCGTGGATAGGGGCGCACACCTCAAAGATCCGTTTGGGTACCTCGGTCGCACAGCTATCGGCGCGCACGCCGACAGCCTGCGCGATGTCGGCTCTGGCGATGGACCATATGTCCGGTGGTCGAATGATATTAGGCCTGGGAGTTTCCGGCCCCCAGGTTGTTGAAGGCTGGTATGGTCAGCCCTTCAGTAAGCCGGTTTCGCGGACGCGTGAATACGTAGACATTATTCGTCAGGTGCTCGCACGGGAAGCTCCCGTAACCAATGACGGTGAGCACTATCCTCTGCCCTACAAAGGGCCCAACAGCTGGGGTATGGGTAAGCCGCTGAAGCCGATTACCCATCCCTTGCGTAAGGATCTCCCGATTTTTCTGGGGGCGGAAGGGCCAAAAAATGTTGCCCAGACAGCTGAAATTGCCGATGGGTGGCTGCCATTGTATTACTCGCCTTATCGTCAGGACGTTTATGCGGACCAATTGAAGCATGCAAAAGAGGGCTTTGAAATAAGCGCTATGGCTATGGTGAATATCAATGACGATCTGGAGCAGGCGCTGTACCCCGTTAAGGCTATGCTGGCCTTTTATATCGGTGGTATGGGCTCCAAGAAGCGTAACTTCCACAAAGATTTGATGGCTCGGATGGGCTTTGAAGCGGAAGCTGACAAAATTCAGGAGCTGTTTTTTGAAGGAAAGCAGGAAGAAGCGATCAAAATCGTCCCGGACCAGTTTGCGGACGAGATTTCTCTGTCCGGTTCTCGCGACCGAATCAAAGGTCGTCTGGAGGCTTGGAAGGACTCGCCGGTAACCTCGCTGCTGGTGATGGGCGACAACACGCTACTCCAGGAAATGGCCGAAATGGCTCTATAAGAACTTGCTTTAGCTTTCAGTGGCTTGCAAAAAGCTCGCCACTGGAAGGTCTCAGTAAGCTGCTAAATCTGTTGAAAAAATCACCAGCACATGATAGTTATAGACCCATAACATAATAAATTGTTAACTGGGTCACAGACTCCTGGGTTGTGTTGATGAACACCTTTTTTGCTAAGGTGGTGGGATTTATTGTTCCCCCGAATCTGGCAAGCGATGCTGCGCGATATTACCGTTACCAGTTGTTTATAGCCGTCACCCTGGTGTTGCTCGGGGTTATTGCTAGCGCTCAGGTTTACAGTATCTTTGTCAGCGCCCTGCCTTGGGCAGATATCATTTGGACCTTACTCTTTACTGTTCCCCTGCAGATTGCGCTAATTGCCGCACCCTTATATTTTCGCTATAGCGGCAATTATCTCAGGGCTGTTCATATTGTTCTTGGCGCCATGTTTGTCACACTCGTCTCGGTAGTGTTTTTTTTGGGCGGCCCTTTGGGCGGCGTTTCTGTTGTCATGTCCTTCGTCGTTCCGATGTTCGCATTTGTTTTGGTCGGGCTGAAGTCCGGCATCTTCTGGGGTGTTCTCACCTATCTTGCCCTAATGACGGGTGGCGTAATGGACGTGATGGGTTTCGAGTTTCCCTATATAGACAACACGCCCCATGCGGCGGTTGGCAAGATGATCCATCTCAACGTTTCCTTTTTTTCGATATTTTTGATGGTGGCTTTTTACGAGGTTAGCAACCAGCGTTATAGAAAACAGCTGGAGGAGGTAGCCCGGCATGATGACTTGACGAAGCTACCTAACCGAAGCGCGTTCTACGCAGCCATAGAGAAGGCTATTGGTGAGTATGGCCAAAGCCGCACCCCCTTTACCTTGCTTTACATCGATCTCGACAATTTTAAGCCGATTAATGACTTGCATGGTCACAGTGCGGGTGACCAAGTGTTGCGAGCTTTTGCGCAGCGCCTAAAAAGGTCCGTCAGGACGCAGGATTTTGTGTGTCGCCTGGGCGGTGACGAATTTGCGGTTTTGCTCATAGGTTCTGTCGATGCGCGTATTGCCCAGCTCGTGCTGGATCGCCTGGATCGACAGATGAATGAGTCGATCGATCTCCGAAATGGTAAGAGCATCGCCATTAGTGCGAGTACGGGAATGGCCTTTTACCCCGATGATGCCGCCTCGCTGGAAGCTATCCTTCATGCCGCCGATGAGCGTATGTATATGAGGAAGCGTGAAACGAAATGCCTGCAGCAGACCGCAACCGCCTGCTAGCGTTGTTTTTATGTAGCTCGATTTGCAGGGCGCTTCCGGTTTCGATTTTTAGCGTGCTGCTGCGACTAGGCTGTTTTCACTCTTTTTCCCGGCGATAAGATCTCAGCAAGAAAGCGACCGGTATGCGACTGGGGCATGCTAGCCACGTCTTCCGGTGTTCCCTCTGCAATTATCTCACCACCACCACTGCCACCTTCAGGGCCAAGATCAATTACCCAGTCTGCGGTTTTTATCACGTCCAGGTTATGCTCGATGACTACCACGGTGTTACCGTGATCCCGTAATCGGTGCAATACATTAAGTAGCTGCTGGATGTCGTGGAAGTGCAGGCCGGTGGTAGGCTCGTCGAGTATATAGAGTGTTTGGCCGGTATCGCGTTTCGATAATTCTTTGGCGAGTTTTACGCGCTGTGCTTCACCGCCCGATAATGTGGTCGCCGCCTGCCCCAGACGCACGTAGGACAGGCCCACGTCGTTGAGAGTGTCGAGTTTTTTCTTGATGGAGGGAACGTTCTCGAAAAACTCGGCGGCATCTTCTACTGTCATATCCAGAACTTCATGGATATTTTTACCCTTGTAGAGAATCTCCAGAGTCTCGCGATTGTAGCGCTTGCCGGTGCACACATCGCAGGGTACATAGACATCGGGCAGAAAGTGCATTTCGACTTTTGTTACGCCGTCCCCCTGACAGGCTTCGCAGCGGCCGCCCTTAACATTGAAGCTGAAGCGTCCCGCTTTGTAACCTCGTGAGCGAGCCTCCTGGGTGCCGGCAAAGAGTTCACGGACGGGGGTGAAAATGCCCGTGTAGGTCGCCGGGTTTGAGCGCGGCGTGCGGCCAATGGGGCTTTGATCTATATCGATGCATTTATCGACCAATTCCAGACCATCAATACTTTCATAAGGTGCAGGCGTCAGGGTGGTTGCGCCGTTCAGTTCGGTGGCCGCTATCGGGTAGAGCGTGTGATTGATTAGCGTTGATTTCCCCGAGCCGGAGACTCCGGTGACACAGGTCATTAAGCCAAGCGGCAGCGTGAGGGTTACCTCGTCGAGGTTGTTACCTGTTGCGCCCTTGAGTACCAGTTGCTTCGTGGCGTCGACCGGATTGCGTTTTTTCGGGATCGGAATCGCGACCTTCCCTGACAAGTATTGGCCGGTCAGCGAGTTCGGGTTGTTGATGATGTCCTTTAGCTTTCCTTGGGCAACAATTTCGCCACCGTGAACACCTGCGCCGGGCCCGATGTCCAATACGAAATCCGCTGCGCGAATGGCGTCTTCGTCATGTTCGACAACAATAACGGTATTGCCTAAATCACGCAGGTGGATCAAGGTGCTTAGCAGGCGTTCGTTGTCACGCTGGTGTAGACCAATGGAGGGCTCGTCGAGTATGTACATGACACCGACCAGTCCGGCGCCAATTTGGCTGGCCAATCGTATGCGCTGGGCTTCGCCGCCCGACAGAGTGTCAGCGCTTCGATCCAGGGTGAGGTAATTGAGGCCGACATCAACAAGAAAAGTTAGACGCTCGCGCAACTCCTTGAGGATTTTGTCGGCAATTTGGCCGCGCCGGCCGCTGAGCGATAGCGTTTCGAAATATTCACGGGCATCGGCGACTGGAAGTGCGGCGATCGCGGGCAGGGTGTACTCATTGAGAAAGACATTGCGGGCCTCCCGTCTTAGGCGGGTGCCTCCACAGTCGGGGCAGGGCTGTGTGCTTAAGAATTTGGCCAGATCTTCGCGCACGGAGCTCGATTCTGTTTCCTTATAGCGCCGTTCCATATTGGGAATAACGCCCTCAAAACGGTGCTTGCGCTTGAAGCTGTCGCCACGATCGTTGATGTAGGTAAATTGAATCTCTTCGTCGTCGCTACCGTGCAGAATATAGTTCCGGTGTTCGGCGCTCAGTTCTTCAAAAACCGTGTCGACATCAAAGCCATAGTGCTCGGCCAGCGAGGTGAGCAGGTGAAAGTAATACACGCTGCGTCGATCCCAGTCGCGAATAGCGCCTTGAGACAAGCTGGCTTCGGGGTGCTGGACGACACGGTTTTCGTCGAAAAACTGGCGCAAACCAAGGCCGTCACAGCTGCTGCAGGCGCCCATGGGGCTGTTGAACGAGAAGAGTCTTGGCTCAAGCTCGGACAGGGAGTAGCCGCACTGGGTACAGGCAAACAGGGAGGAGAAGACAATGTCTGCCTCGCCACTGTCTTCTTCCATCGAACTGATAACAGCGATACCGCCCGTCAGGTTGATTGCCGTCTCAAAGGATTCCGCCAGACGCAGTTTTAAATCTTCGCGCACCTTGAAGCGATCCACTACCACTTCAATGGTGTGTTTCTTCTTCTTGTCCAGCTTGGGAACATCGTCCAGATCGCAGACGAGACCGTTAACCCGCACGCGCACGAAGCCGTCGCCGCGCAATTTCTCAAAAACATGGAGGTGCTCGCCCTTGCGATTGCTGATCATGGGTGCGATCAGCATTAATTTCTTGCCTTCCGGCATGGCCAGCACCGTGTCGACCATCTGGCTGATCGTCTGGGCTTCCAGTGCCTGGCCGTGGGTGGGGCAGCGTGGTTCACCCACTCGGGCAAACAGCAGTCGCAAATAGTCGTAGATTTCGGTAATCGTGCCTACGGTCGAGCGCGGATTATGAGAGGTGGATTTCTGCTCAATCGAAATGGCCGGCGATAGGCCTTCAATGTGGTCGACATCGGGCTTTTCCATCATGGACAGGAATTGCCGGGCGTAGGTGGACAGCGATTCGACATAGCGCCGCTGGCCTTCCGCGTAGAGGGTGTCGAAAGCCAGTGAAGACTTGCCTGAGCCGGACAGGCCGGTAATCACCACCAGCTTGTCGCGGGGAATATCGACGTCGATATTTTTGAGGTTGTGGGTGCGGGCACCCCGTACAGAAATACGATCCATTATTTACTCTCTAGTTAACCGGACAAGTATAAAGTTTTGACGTGGGCAGGTGCAAAGCGATTGGCGTATTACTTTCTAATTCTTGGCTCATACTGCTAAAATTCGCCTTTCGCAGTACTCAGGCCGCCCTTTGGCTGCGGTCTCTCATCGCAAATACCAATTTCAGCCTTGATAGGAATCTGTTTGACTAGTCCGGATACTATGACTGGAGTCGAGAAGCGCGCCGTTTTCTCGCTATCTCTGCTCTACATCTTTCGCATGTTGGGGCTGTTCCTGGTGCTGCCGGTACTGGCGATCTACGCGCCGGACTATGAGGGCAGCAGCGCTGCCCTGGTCGGTTTGGCTATCGGCATTTACGGGCTAAGTCAGGCTGTACTGCAAATTCCGCTGGGAATGTTGTCGGACCGTATCGGTCGCAAACCCGTGATTTTCTTCGGATTGTTGTTATTTGCGCTGGGCAGCGTACTCGCTGCGAATGCCGAGAGCATTTACGGCTTGATTGCAGGGCGTTTTTTGCAGGGCGCCGGCGCCATTGCCAGTACTCTGGCGGCGCTTCTCGCAGACCTCACACGGGATCAACATCGCAGTAAGGCCATGGCCGGAATTGGCGCCAGCATTGGCCTGTCGTTCGCGGTCGCGCTGATTCTGGGCCCTATCGTGAGTGCGCGTCTGGGCCTGCCGGGCCTGTTTTGGCTGACAGCGGTTTTGTCCGTAATCGGGATAATCTTATTGTGGACCGTTGTGCCCACGGCCCAGCGTCTGAGCCGCAACGCCGAGGTACGCTCGCTGCCGGTCATGATAGGGCGTTGCTTAAGCGACCCGGATTTAATGCGTCTTAATATTGGCGTGTTCAGTCTGCATCTGATGCTTACCGCCTTGTTTGTTGCGGTTCCTGCGCATCTTGAAGCCGGTGGTTTGCCGCTGTCTAGTCACTGGCAGGTCTATCTGCCGATGATGATGCTCGCCTTTATTGTCATGGTGCCGATTATGCTGGCGGCTGAGCGACACGGCCGTGTGCGCGAAATGGTCTTGATGTCGGTTGCGCTGCTGCTCTTGTCCACGCTGGGCATGGCGCTGGCGGCGCAGTCGCTGAATTGGTTTTTGGCGGCGATGATGTTGTTTTTTGTGGTTTTTAATCTGCTGGAAGCCAACCTGCCGTCCCTGCTCAGTAAAACGGTTTACCCCGGTGGCCGCGGCACGGCGATGGGTATCTATTCCAGTTTTCAATTTTTCGGGGCCTTTGCCGGTGGTGCAGTTAGCGGGATTTTGCTCGGCGTGGCCGGTCTGGGTGCCGTATTCGGCTTTTGCGCGCTGGTGGCACTGCTATGGCTGCTGGCCAGCAGGAAGATGCGTGTGCCGAGTCTTGCCCCGAATCTTGCCGTTGATATTGGCAAAGATGAGCAGAAGCGTAAGGGAATTATTGAACACTTGCGGCAGTGGCCTGAAGTCCTTGATATTACAATTATTCAGGGCGAAACCATTGTCTATCTAAAAGTCGTGGCAGATTTTGATCGTCACCGGCTGGACGAGTTGATCTCCGCCTAGCCACGACTTTGGCGTGTTGGCAGGTAGTTGGGCGCCACTAATTTGGTTATAGTGGGCTATTGAATTCAGATAATACGAAGCTGCGAAAGCGCGGCGATCGAATATAAGGGAGTGTTTCATGGCGCGTGGAATTAACAAAGTCATCCTGGTCGGCAATCTGGGGCAGGACCCGGAGACGCGTTATATGCCATCGGGTGGTGCGGTCACTAACATTACAGTGGCGACCAGCGAAAGCTGGAAAGACAAAAATACTGGGCAGCAGCAGGAACGGACAGAATGGCACCGCGTTGTCTTCTTCAATCGCCTAGCCGAGATTGCCGGTGAGTACCTGAAAAAAGGATCCAAGGTTTACGTTGAGGGTGCGCTGCGTACTCGAAAATGGGAAAAAAACGGGGTCGACATGTATACCACTGAAATCGTCGCCTCTGAAATGCAAATGCTGGACAGTCGCGGTGCTGGTGGTGGCGGAAACATGGGGGGCGGTTCAGATTATGACCAATCTGCGCCTCAGCAGCGCCCGCAATCGGCCCCGCAGCGTTCCAATCAGCCTCAGGGAAATCAGCCTCAGGGAAATCAGCCACAAGGCAATGCACCGCAGGGCAACCCCAGTCAGCAGGCGCCCGCCGGTGGTTTTGATGACTTTGATGACGATATCCCGTTTTAGGATTACCTTAGAACAGGGTGTATAAAATAGTAAAAATAGCCCCGCCCGTCGGGGCTTTTTTGATTTAAGGAAAGGCTTTCGTGGGCGGCCTGGAATCCCCGATTGCTTGCCTGGGCCTAATAGTCGGAGTTTACCCATGACATCGTTTTTGAATCTTGCCAGCTCGCTACTCACCTCCAGTGCGGCACTGTGGCGAGGCACCAGCGCCAAGCCGGCCGCGCTCACTCCTGCTTTGCCACTTAAGCTTTACGAGATGGAAAATTGCCCCTATTGCCGCTTGGTGCGTGAGGCACTGACCGAACTGGATCTGGACGCCTTGATATTGCCCTGCCCGAAGGGAGGCAAGCGCTTTCGTGAGGAGGCAGTCGCCGCCGGCGGGAAAGCGCAGTTCCCCTATCTGGTCGACCCGAACACTGAAACCAGTTTGTATGAATCGCTGGATATCATCGACTACCTCTACGAAACTTATGCCCAGCGTCCTGCGCCTTCGCGCTTGAAGATGTCGTTGCTGGATACGCCGTCGTCAATGCTCGCCTCGGGCCTGCGCCTCGCGCGAGGTATACGCGCGCGGCCTGCGCTACCCGCCGAAAAGCCCCTGGCTTTGTGGGCTTTTGAATCAAGCCCCTATGCGCGCCCGGTCCGCGAGCTTCTGTGTGAATTGGAATTGCCTTACATGCTGCACAATATCGGCAAGGGGCAGTGGCAGGATTTTGCGCTCACCAAAATGCGCGATCGCTTGTGGCCGGAGATGGCCCACGTCAGCGCGAACCGTCAGGCCTTAAAGCAGCGCGCGGGCAAGGTTATGTCGCCCTATCTTGAGGACCCGAACACGGGCGCGGCCATGTTCGAGTCGGCAGACATTCTCGATTATCTGGAAGAGACTTACGCGACCAGTTGAAGCGGCCACACTCTGGTTTAGGCTTCTGCACTGGCACGCATTGCAGTTTTTACGCGGCATAGTAATGTGGTCGTATTAATATAGGGGAGAGCCCGCCATGAAATTTTGGCAAATGCTGCATTGGGTTGAGCCTGAGCAATTGCTGCCTGTGGCGCAGTTTGCCGAAGAGCTCGGGTTTGAAGGCGTCATGCTGGGTGATCATGCCGTTTATCCTGAGGTGGTTGATACGGTTTACCCCTATTCGGCAGACGGCAAGCCCCCCATGACCCATGCCTCGCCCTACCCGGATTGCTGGGTGGCCCTGGGTATGATTGCCGCTGTCACCACGCGCATTAAATTGTCAGTTTCAGTCTACGTACTGCCCTTACGCAACCCCATTGAAGTGGCCAAGGCCACGGGCACGCTCGCGCTGATGAGTAACAATCGCTTGGTGCTCGGGGCAGGCTCTGGGTGGATGAAGGAAGAATTTGACGCCTACGGCATTGATTTTCGTCGCCGGGGTAAGCGTCTGGATGAGTGCATCGATATTGCACAAAAAATCTGGACCGGCGAAATGGTGTCGCACAGTGGTACCGAGTTTCAGTTCGATGCATGCCGGGTGCTGCCTGCGCCAAGCCAGAGCATTCCTATCTACCTTGGTGGCGCGAGTACTCCCGCACTGCGCCGCACGGCGGAAAAGGCCGACGGCTGGATAGGCAATGGCACCGACCCGGATGAGGTGCCACAGGTGCTGGGTCAGCTGCGGGAGTTGCGCCTTGCTGCCGGCCGCGAGCACTTGCCCTTTGAAACGGTTATCGGATTGACCAGGCCGGCTGATGTTGATGTGCTCAAGCGCCTGCGAGATCTCGGTATGACGGCCGGTTGCAGCGGTCCGTTCATGTTCAGTCTGGGGCAGCGGTCTTCGCTGGATGACAAGCGACGGCTGATGGAACAGTTTGCGAAAGACTATATTCGACCCTTGCAGGAGTGACATATGAGCGAGCACGCATTGGCGGCGCTGGGACTGCCCGCAATCGATCAGGTTGGCTTTGTGGTCAAGGATATCAACAAGGCAATAGCGAGCTATGACGCCCTGTTTGGTCCCTTTACGACGATGGATGCCGTCGTGCCTGCTGCGCAATATCGCGGGCGGGAAGCAGACTGCGAGCTTAAGTTGGCCTTCGGTCGCAGCGGTGATGTCGAGATAGAATTAATACAGTGGGTGTCGGGAGAAAGTCCGCATCGTGAGTTTATTGAGGCGGGCCGGGAGGGTATGCAGCATTTACGTTTTCGCGTTGATGATGCCGATGCCTGGATCGCCAAGTTGGCACCCGAGGGTTACAGGCCTATTTGGTACAAGCGCTGGTCAGAAGACACAGTGTTTTCCTACCTTGAGCGCGATGATGACGCTCTGCTCGTTGAAATTTTGCAAATGCCCTAGCGCTAAAGCCTAAAAGCGGGCGCGAATATGGCCCGCGGCTATCGCAGTTCGTTGCGTGCCCGCCTACAATAGTGATTCATCTTTAGCTAAATGTTCCCGACACGCGGAAGTACCGGATTTGAAAGTCTTGCTAGTCGCAACGCCGTCGCCCTTGAGCCACGCTTTAAAGCAGTGGTTTGAGATGCGCGGGCGAGCTTGCCGGGAAGTCACGCCGGATCAGTTGCTCACGCTGCAAGTTAGTGATCTTGCGAATTCGGTGGTGCTGGAGGTAGCGACCTTAACGGCATTGCAGGCAAGCAACACGTTAGCGATTGGCGGTGATGCAAGGCACCACTTGGTTGAAATCGTTGAGCGCGCGGATTGCCCCTTTCTCTTTTTGAGCGATGGCCGCGTCTTTGACGGCGACGAAGCGCCCCTGAACCATCGCGAGACCGAAAAAACCCAGCCGGGAAGTGTTGCCGGTGGGCGCTTGAGTGCGGTGGAACATTTGCTGGAACGCCATATCGACAAGCATCTGGTCTTGCGGACCGGGCCACTCTTCAGCGAACGGGGAGAGAATTTTTTCACCTCCCTGTTCGGTCGGCTGGTCGCTGGCGGTGAAATCCCCCTGAATTCGATTCTCAAGACTTGCCCCACCCATGTGGTGGATTTGTCGCGGGTATTGTCGGCGCTGGTCGATCAAATTTCTTGCGGGGCCGAGAATTGGGGCAACTACCACTACAACAGCTCCGGTCAAACGAGTGCCTACGAATTTACTGAAGTGATGCTGGCTTTCGCCTCACAGCATCTGGATTTGAGTAAAAGAAAAACCAGTTTGAGTATTCAGGAGTCCGGTGTTCTTATTGATCCCGCTGTGCCGGTGCTGCGCTGCGAGAAAATTCTGCACCACTTTGGCGTTAAGCAACTGCCCTGGCGTGCTTATCTGCCTCAACCCATCAAACAGCTTTGCGAGCGCAAGGAAAAAGGAAAAGGTAAACAGAAATGAGTGCTGGGTCCGATCTCATTCCCCTGAATGTAGCTGTACTAACGGTATCCGATAGCCGCGACGAAAGCAGCGACAGCTCGGGTCATTTTCTGCGCGATGCCGCCCTTGCCGATGGACACGCAGTAGTAGATAAGCAAATTGTGAAAGACGATATTTATCAAATGCGCTCGGTCGTGTCGCAGTGGATCGCCCGGGACGATATCGACGCCATCCTGATTACCGGGGGCACCGGTTTTTCCGGACGAGACTCGACGCCTGAAGCCGTGTCGGTTTTATTTGATAAGCATATCGATGGTTTTGGTGAGCTGTTTCGTCAGCTTTCATTCGCGGAGATCGGCTCGTCGACCATACAGTCGCGAGCTCTGGCAGGCCTAGCCAACAACACCGTTATATTTTGCGTGCCCGGTTCGACGGGCGCGTGCAAGACTGCCTGGCACGGCATTATTCGTGAGCAGTTAAGGAGCACGCACAAGCCCTGTAATTTTGTTGGCGTGCTCAATACGCGCAAAAACAGTAGCGGACCTGCCGAGTAATGGCCTTAATGCCGGTGGACGAGGCCATCGCCGAGCTGTTGGCGGATGTCGCACTTTTGCCTGTGGAGCAATGCTCGTTGGCGAATGCTTGCGGCCGCGTCCTGCGTCAGGCTGTCATTGCCGATGTGAATGTGCCGCCACTGGATAACGCAGCAATGGATGGTTACGCGCTGCGAATTGCCGATGCCGGGTTAGCGAGTATTCCGGTTAGCCAGCG
>JBFJTG010000032.1:0-26888 GCA_041625575.1 Litorivivens sp. | reverse complement strand
GCTGATTCCGGTTAGCTCATCGATAATGGCCATTTGTTGCGCGGCCAACTCTCGCTCAACAATAAGCCCCAAGTCCCGTAAATTTTCGCGCTCGTCTGCTGTCAGGCTTCGTGGCTTGAGGTCGATAATGCACAGTGTGCCCAAGGTCTCGCCCGTTGAGCTGCGCACGGGACATGCTGCATAAAAGCGTATATTGGGGTTATCAATAACCAGGGGGTTGTCGGAAAAGCGCTGATCTTTGCGAGCATCCTGGATTTCAAAAATTTGATCGCTGTTAATCGCATGCCCACAAAAAGAAACATCCCGGGGCGTCTCGGTAGCGTCTATGCCGTCATGGGATTTGAACCACTGTCGGTTTTTATCGACCAAACTCACCAGGGCAACCGGAACATCAAACATGCGCCGCGCCAGCCGCGTCAGGCGGTCAAAGCGCTCCTCTGGCGCTGTATCCAGAATATTCAGGGCTCGTAGCGCTTCCAGGCGCTGTGCCTCATTAGCGGGCGTAGGCGGTGATCGCATCAGGTACCTCCCTGGTAGATTGCGAACCGGAATAGAGCAGTATGAGCGCTAAGCCACGCGGCAACTGCTTAATAAACACACAAATAATACCACCCCAACAATCTAGACTATAAACTGTTTATGCAGCGCTGCCAGCTGCTCATCCTTGCGCTGCCACAATTCGCCCACCCACTGCTGAACCTGCAGCCGGAACTCCTCGTCCTGCAAGTAGTCCCGGTTCAAAAGTTCCGGGGGTATCGGTAGCGTTTCAACCCGGACAATTACCCGCTTTATTCGTCCGCTAAGTAGGCTCCAGAAGCCAAAGTCCTTATCGGGGTAATGAATGGTGATATTCAACAGGGTATGCAGTTGCTCTCCCATCGCACCCAAGACGAACCCGGCCCCGCCCGCTTTGGGTTTTAAGAGATAGCGATAGGGCGATTGTTGAGCCTCATGCTTTTGCTCGGTAAAGCGCGTTCCTTCTAGAAAATTAAAGACCGCTACCGGGGTGAACTTGAATTTTTCACAGGCTTTCCGGGTTGTCTCCAGGTCCTTGCCTTTCAATGCGGGGTTCTTCCTTATTTGCTCGGCGGTATAGCGCTTCATAAAGGGGAAATCCAGCGCCCACCACGCTACGCCAATCACTGGCACCCAAATCAACTGCTGCTTGAGGAAAAACTTCAGCATGGGGATTTTGCGTCGGAGCACCTTCTGCACAACCAATATATCGGCCCAGGACTGGTGATTGCAGGTTACGAGGTACCAGTCACGCATACTAAGACCGTCCACACCATCAACATCCCACTCTATGCGATTGAAAACCTGAAGTAGCAGGTTATTAAATCCGATCCATAGGGTCGCGGCTTCAATCAATATTCGCGTACAGTGCTTGCGAACAAATTTGACAGGAATCAGCAATTTTACGAACGCGAACGCAATAATGGGAACAAACCAAAACAACGTTGATGCCGCCATCAATAAAAAAACAAGGCCGCCTCGCAACCAATGCGGTAAAAAGAAAAACAAAACGACCTCTCATCCTGGATCTGGCGCTCTACCGCGCCGTGGCTAAGGAAAAACCTCTATCTTATAGTTCGAAATTGTCACATTTGCCGCAGCGCGGCAAGTGCTAATAATCGCGAGGCCGGAATTTCGGTGGGCACTTCCTGTCGGCGAATGAACCGGGGACCGCGATAGAGTGGCTTTATCATCAGGAGAGGACGACAAGGACTTAGCTTCCGAACGCAAACTTTAATGCCCGGACTATCGGCCAGCCTCAACTAAAAAGCCGCCGGTTGGGCGTCGGCGCGCTAAAACTGGTGGGCAAGCTTATTTTTGTACATTTTCTCGTCGCCATCGGCAAGCAGCATATCGATGGAGGTATGACGAAAGCGATTGTATTCAACAAGGCCACAGGTAAAGGACAGGGTGTAGGGATTTCCGGAAATACTGTTGTAGTCAGCGACCGCCTCCTGCAGTTTAAGCAGCACCTTTTCTGCACACTTTTTCTCTGCCTGCGTAAGCAGCACAACAAATTCGTCACCGCCCAGACGTGCAAAGCTATCTGATTCGCGAAAGCACTCCTTTAGCATATTGGCGAAGACGACCAGTACCTTGTCGCCCTCGGCATGGCCGTACTGGTCATTAATCTCCTTGAACTTGTCTAAATCAATAAAGGCAAACGACACCTCGATCCCATGTCGGGTGCAATAGCTTAGCGACTTTTCAGCCAGCATCTGAAAGCCGCGGCGATTTGAAATGCCGGTCAGTTCATCCACTGTCGCCAACTGCAGCGCCGCGAGTTCCTGTTGGGCCATCATTGCAAGGTCTTCCAGAGAATCCTGATCTTCGGCACTGAAGGCGCGCGGCTCCGTGTCAATGATGCATAAAGTACCCAATATATGGCCATCGATAGAGTGCAGCGGGCAGCCGGCGTAGAAACGGATATGGGCGTCGCCAACTACCAGGGGATTATCAGAAAAACGGGGGTCTTTGGTGGTATCGTTAACCACAAGTGTTGCACGCTTATAAACCGCATGGCCGCAAAAAGAAATGTCTCGGGGAGTTTCTTCGATATCAAGGCCTTGCCTGGATTTGAACCACTGCCGATCCTCATCAACGAGACTCACCAGTGCGATCGGGACACCAAACAGGCGCTTCGCCAGCCGGGTCAGACGGTCAAAACGCTCTTCGGGCAGGGTGTCCAGTATGTTGAGATTGCGAAGGCAAATCAGGCGCTCTTCTTCACTAGACGGTATTTCGGCCAACTCCATGAATAAAGCCTCGGGATGGGGGCGGGTCCACCACCGTAGCGCCTAAAAGCTACAGGCTCTACTCGTAGATGTACGGATGTTGCTCTGCATATTTTGCTGAACGCCGCGAAGGAATTTGGCACTTGAAAAAGCGCCCGGCGCAGAAGGCTGAGGCCAGAATAAGCTTATGTTAACCAAAAGAGGGTCCCGACATGCGCCGGGAGACTCAAGCTTGTGGGTCAGGCAGGGGACAAGCAAAGGTGGCCTGCAAATTAGAGTAACCACCCGCGGGAGAGGGTGCGGGCCCTTTATAGCCTGCCGTTAAGCCCCCAGCGCTGCTGACCAGTACCTCAGACGTCGAGGTTGGCCACGTTAAGCGCGTTTGTTTCAATAAACGCACGTCGCGGCTCAACGACATCACCCATCAGGGTTGTAAAGATCTGATCCGCGGCAATCGCGTCTTCAATCGTCACACGCAGCATTCGGCGCTCTTCCGGGTCCATGGTCGTTTCCCAGAGCTGCTCGGGGTTCATTTCACCCAGACCTTTATATCGCTGAATGGAGTAGCCGCGCTCTGCCTGTTTCATCAACCATTCGAGTGCTTCGCCGAAGGTTTCGACTTCTTGCGTGCGTTCCCCACGTTTGACAAAGGCACCGGTTTCAAGCAATCCGGACAAGGTTTCACCCAAGGCCCTGATCTTTTGATAATCGTTAGACCCCACAAACTCTCGTGTTAGGAGATAGTCAGTACTCACTCCGTGGGCGATCACCGTTATCTTGGGGCGGAAAGTATGGCGCTCGGTATCTTCGTCAAGATCAATATTGTAGCGGTTATGTTTGGCTTCTACCGTGTCGCCCAAGAGAGCCGTGAGTGCCTCACACCATCCCTGCACCGCGTCCCGATCCAGCATCATGTCTTGCGTCAGTGTAGGAGCATCCAGCATTTGCCATAAGGTCACCACCGGATAAACACGGCTCAGACGTTCGATAACCTTTTCCACACCCCGGTAGTCTCGCACCAATTGTTCCAGCGGTTCACCGCTAATGCCCGGCGCATCGGGGTAGACATGCAAGGACGCTTCTTCCAGGGCGGAATTCGTCAGGTAGTCATTCAACGCATCGTTATCTTTCAGGTAGGTATGCGATTTTCCGCGTGCGATTTTATACAGTGGCGGCTGGGCAATAAAAACGTGGCCATTTTCGATCAACGAGGGCATTTGTCGGAAGAAAAAAGTCAGGAGTAGGGTGCGGATGTGAGAACCGTCGACGTCCGCATCCGTCATGATAATAATAGAGTGGTAACGCAGCTTTTCGAGATTGAATTCGGATTTTCCGATACCACAACCCAGGGCCGTGACCATGGTGCCAACTTCCGCCGACGACAGCATCTTGTCAAAGCGGGCTTTTTCAACATTCAGAATTTTACCTTTGAGGGGCAAAATAGCCTGGGTGCGGCGATCGCGACCCTGTTTAGCGCTACCGCCCGCAGAATCACCCTCCACCAGGTACAGTTCAGACAACGCCGGATCTTTTTCCTGACAATCGGCCAGCTTACCCGGTAAACCGGCGATATCCAGCGCACCTTTCCGGCGAGTCATGTCACGGGCTTTGCGGGCAGCTTCCCGTGCCCGGGCAGCATCCAGCATTTTCTGGACGATAATTTTAGCTTCACCCGGCTTTTCCTGCAGGAAGTCAGCGAATTTATCACTCATCGCCTGCTCAACGACGGTTTTGACTTCACTGGAGACCAGCTTGTCTTTAGTCTGGGACGAAAACTTGGGATCGGGCACTTTCACCGAGATGATCGCGGTTAGACCTTCACGGGCGTCATCACCCGTGGTGCTCACCTTGGCTTTCTTGGCCAGCCCTTCCTTTTCAATATAGTTATTTAGGTTTCTGGTGAGGCCCGCGCGGAAGCCGGCCAAATGGGTGCCACCATCACGCTGGGGAATGTTGTTCGTATAGCAGTACAAATTTTCCTGAAAGCCATCGTTCCACTGCAGGGCCACTTCCACACCCACGCCGCCTTCGCCTTCGGTAGTGAAGTGGAAGACCTCATTAATGGGGCTCTTGTTGTGGTTCAGGTACTCCACAAAGGCTTTGAGTCCGCCTTCATAGAAAAAGTGTTCCTTTTGGCCACTACGCTCGTCAATCAGATGAATATTGACGCCGGAATTCAGGAAGGCCAGCTCTCGCAGGCGTTTCGCCAACTGATCAAAATGAAATTCAATATTGGTAAAGGTTTGTTCGGAAGGGTGAAAGCGCAACTCGGTGCCGGTCACATCCGTATCGCCAACCACCGTCAGCGGGGCGTCCGGCACCCCATGGGTATAGCTCTGCTCATTGACCTTGCCATTACGACGGATCGTCAGCACCAGCTTTTTAGAGAGGGCATTGACCACCGAAACGCCCACACCGTGCAGCCCCCCGGACACCTTGTAGGTGTTGTCGTCAAATTTTCCGCCCGCGTGCAACACCGTCATAATGACTTCCGCCGCCGACACACCTTCTTCATGGATCTCGGTGGGGATGCCGCGACCATCATCGCGCACAGTAATCGATTCGTCCGGGTGAATCGTCACCTCAATTTTTGAACAGTAACCCGCCAGCGCTTCGTCTATGGAGTTATCGACACATTCAAAGACCATGTGGTGAAGGCCAGTGCCGTCATCGGTGTCACCGATATACATGCCGGGGCGCTTACGCACGGCATCCAGACCTTTTAATACTTTGATACTCGACGAATCGTACTGTTTACCTTCGCTCATACTGTCCTCTTAAACATCGTCGCCCCCGTGAAGACGGGAGCCGAGAGTTGTGCTTATTCTTGGTGGGATACCGTGCCGTGTTTCACGTGAAACCTTTTTAGCGCTTGCGCCGGCAATCCCTCAAAACAGTCCGCCAAGTCGACGGCTTGTATGCTGGTAAAGACCAACTGCATGTCCAACGCCAGCAAAGCCTGTGTTAATTGTCGCCGCCGATAGGGGTCTAATTCGGCCGACAAATCATCAATCAGGAAGACACTCTTTATACCATATTGCGCCAATAACTTCGCCTGTGCGATGCGAATACAACAGATTGCTGTCTTTAACTGTCCGCGGGATAAGACCTCCACGGCCGGTTGCGACCCAACCTTGATCCGGACATCTGCCCGATGGGGCCCATGGCGGGTGTAGCCGAGCTCCCGGTCACTGGCCTCGGACTCGGCCAATCGCTCGGCCAGACCAAAGCGCGCGGTATCCCAGCCCGGGTGGTAGTGATAGTCCAAGTCAACGGCGGCGCTGGCACCGCGATTAATCTCCTCATAGCTGCTCGCGATCAGCGGCAACAAGCGCTCGAACTGAGCCCGCCGAAGGCTGTGCACGAGCTCACCACTGTGCACCAGCGCTTCGGTCCAAGGGGCCAGGGCAAGAGGATTCGGGCGGCCTTGCCGGAGCAGGGCATTACGCTGTTGCAGGGCCTTGCGGTAACGCCGCCACGCCTCAACAAAGCGCTGTTGTTCCACGTGAAACACTCCCCAGTCCAACCATTGCCGTCGAACTTCGGGCGGGCCTTCCAGTAACTGGAACGCGGCGCTATCGATTAACTGCAGGGGGAGGACGCCCGCCAACTCACCGGCCGAGCGCAACACCTCACCGCGGTGCTTAACCAAGGGGGTCTTTTCACCCCGGCGACGCCGGATACCCAAGCGCTCATGGGATGCGCCCCGCTCAATCTCGCCACTCACCAAAAAGTGCTCCTGGCCGTGGCGGATCAAAGACTGCCATTTACGGGTTCGGAATGAGCGGCTACTCCCCAGGCAATAAATCGCCTCCAGCAGGGAAGTTTTGCCACTACCGTTTTCACCAATCAGGAGGTTCACCGGGCCCAAAGCGTTCAACTCGGCCGATTCGAAATTGCGAAACTGCTGAATCGATAAGCTACGGAGCATGGTAAGACCACAGAAAAGCACAGCCGGCAGACACAAAAAAGGGCAGTGTGCTCAGCTGCCCTTGTGGATCTAAATAGATGTTTTTGGAATAAGCCATTACAGCCGCATAGGCATAACAACATAAGCCGATTCGCTGGAGTCAGGCTCTTCCAATAGCGCGCTGCTATTGGCATCGGCCAGGGACAGCTTCACATTCTCGCCCCCGATAACCGAAAGAACGTCTACGAGATAACTCACATTAAAACCGATTTCCAAATCGCTGCCCTGATAATCTACCGCTACCACCTCTTCGGCTTCTTCCTGCTCAGGATTGTTGGCCTGAATTTTTAGTTCCCCATTCGTGAGGTGTAAGCGAATACCGCGATATTTTTCGTTCGACAGAATAGAGGTGCGGGCAAAGGCTTGCTTGAGCGCATCGCGCGAGCCCATCACTTCCTTTGTACTGCCGCGCGGTAACACGCGATCGTAGTCGGGGAACTTGCCGTCGATCAGCTTGGACGTAAAGGTAAAGCCGGCCGTTACAACCCGAATATGGTTGCTGCCAATCAAAATTTCTGCGCTTTCACTTTCATCGATCAACAAGCGCGCCAACTCATTCACGCCCTTGCGTGGCACGATAACCTGACAGTCCTTGGCGACCGAGATATCCGTCGCGAGCGTGCACATCGCAAGGCGATGTCCGTCGGTCGCCACCATGCGTAATTGATTACTGCTTACCTCCCACAACATACCATTGAGGTAGTAGCGAACATCCTGCTGTGCCATAGCGAACGAAGTTTTCTCTATGAGCCGTTTAACATCACCCTGTTTAACGGAAAAAGACTGCGCATCATCACCCTGATCGACACTCGGGAAATCTGCAGCGGGCAGGGTAGACAGCGTGAATCGGCTACGACCTGAGCGCAATATCAGCCGATTTTCATCGAGGGTAAATTCAATATCGGATCCATCGGGTAAGGACTTGCAGATATCAACCAGCTTGCGAGCCGGCACTGTAATTTCTCCTTCCGAATCGGGTGGTGTCGTCAGAGGCACGCGACCGATCAGTTCGACTTCCAGATCTGTGCCGGTAAGCGAAAGCTCCTGCCCCTCAAGTATCAGTTGCACGTTGGCCAGAATCGCAAGCGTTTGGCGACGCTCAACAACACCGGCGACGAGATTCAGGGGTTTGAGTAATGCTTCGCGAGAAATGACGAATTTCATAATCGAGTGGAGATCCTGTTGGAATTATAGATTCACTTATTGGCTTTTATCATACGGCAGTCGAGCCAAAAGTCCTATGCCCAACATTAGGAAAAAGCAAGGACAAGCAGCAGCCTGTGTAGCTAATTGCGCGATTCAAGCCTGCTGCTAGGTCGTTAGCGAGCGCAGCAGATTTTGATAGTCTTCGCGAATGTCTGCGCTCGTTTCGCGCAGCTCTTTAATTTTGCGACACGCATGTAAAACCGTCGTATGATCGCGTCCGCCGAAGGCATCACCAATTTCAGGCAAACTGTGATTGGTTAATTCCTTCGCCAAAGCCATAGCCAATTGTCGCGGTCGGGCGACCGAACGGCTGCGACGTTTAGACATCAAATCCGACACTTTAATTTTGTAATATTCAGCGACGGTACGTTGAATATTATCAACACTTACCTGCTTGTCTTGCAGGGCAAGCAAATCTTTCAGCGACTCGCGAATCAGGGGGATATCTATGCTTCGCGCCATAAACCGGGCGCTGGCTATAACGCGCTTCAAAGCGCCTTCCAACTCCCGCACGTTGGACCGCACCCGCTGTCCTATAAAGAAGGCTGCATCTTGCGGCAGATCAATTTTTTCCTGCTCGGCCTTCTTCATTAATATAGCGACGCGGGTTTCCAGTTCCGGTGGCTCAACGGCCACGGTCAAACCCCATCCGAAGCGCGACTTGAGCCGCTCCTCAAGACCATTAATTTCCTTGGGGTAGCGATCGCAGGTCAGGATCATTTGTTGACCCCCCTCAAGCAGTGCGTTGAAGGTATGAAAGAATTCTTCCTGGGATCGATCCTTGCCAGCGAAGAACTGAATATCATCAATCAACAGGGCATCCACCGACCGATAATAACGTTTGAATTCATTGATCGCATTTAAAGACAGGGCCTTCACCATATCGGCGACAAAACGCTCCGAGTGCAGATAGACAATCTTCGCATCCGGCTTTTGCTTAAGCATGGCATTCCCGACGGCATGCATTAAGTGGGTCTTACCCAGCCCTACACCGCCGTAAAGAAAAACCGGGTTGTAGGCTTGCCCCGGGTTTTCCGCAACCTGCATTGCCGCTGCCCGGGCCAATTGGTTCGACTTACCCTCAACAAAGGTATTAAAAGTATGATTTTCCATCAGGGAGCTCTGATGACGAAAACCGCCACCATCGACCTCAATTTTGCGCGCTGCGCGGGGAGGCTCTGCTCGAAGGGGTAATTCAATGGCAGCGACGGGTTTACGCTGACCATCTGCCACCTCGATATTCTGCTGTACACGCTGCTGTGCTTTGCCCCCGATATCAAGGACAACCTTGAAACCCTTATTGGAATCAGCCTCTCGCACCAACTGTGAGATCCTGTCTAAATAACGATCTGAAACCCAATCTTTAATAAAACGGTTGGGCGCAATCAGCTGCAACTGATCGCCGTTAGCAACCGCGCGCAGAGGCCTAATCCAGGTGTTAAACTGTTGCGATGGCAACTCGTTTTGTAAATGATGAAGACACTGCTGCCAAGCTACATCCGGCACGGTAAGAACCTCTCCTGCCTATCGTTTTATAAAGACTATTATAATTGTGTTCAGGACGCCGCCGCCCCGAAAGAGGCGCTATTGTACCGCCAGTGTCTGCACTTTATCCACAGAAAATCAAAATAAAAATAGTGATTGCCTTTAATTTAAACTATTAATATCAAAGACTTACATTATTTTAACAACAATAAACTATTTATATTTATCTTAAAAGAAACAGTTGTGTATAACTACAGTTTCATCCTGTGGATAAGCTGTCAGTGCCTGCACTAGTGAGCGCTAACTTTCGCTAGTAAGAAAATTCAAACTGCCGATACCCGTCCTGATAATCGATTCTTATATAAGAAGGTAGAAATACATTGCCTTTGGGGCACTAATTCTCTAGAATTCGCGATCCTTAATTTTAGTGTTGCAGCGGTTCTTCAAAATTTGGGGCCGGGCAATAAAGACGTTCAACTGCTTATATCCGCAGGGGTAAAAGCGCTGGAGAATAGTAATGAAGAGAACTTTTCAACCAAGCGTACTTAAGCGCAAGCGTACACATGGCTTCCGTGCCCGTATGGCAACCAAAGGTGGCCGCAAGGTTATCCAGCGTCGTCGCGCAAAAGGCCGTCTGCGTCTTTCAGCCTAATTCGGCTGTTGCGAATGGCATTACAGCACCGTGACAACCGCAGGTTTCGCCAGAACGTCACGGCTGCTGAATGCCAAAGACTACAAACAGGTTTTTGATAAGGCCCGTCTTAAAGTTTCCTCTCCGGAAATCTTGATCCTCGCCCATCCCAATGAATTGTCTAGAGCCCGTATCGGCTTGGTCATTGCCAAAAAACACGTCAAACTCGCCGTAGGCCGTAATCGCATCAAGCGCGTATTGCGCGATAGCTTCCGTCATCACCAGCATGAGCTCGAAGGACTGGATATAGTCGTGCTTGCGCGCAAAGGATTGGCTACACTAGACAATCAGCAGCTCCACCTCTGTTGCCAACAATTGTGGCAACAACTTCAGAAACGAGTCGCGAAACAACAACGGCAAGCTGAACAACAGCGTCGGGAGACCAGCTCATGCGATCCATCCTGATAGCGCTCGTACGCGCCTATCGCTATCTCATCAGCCCGCTCATGGCCAGCCACTGTCGTTTCTATCCCAGTTGTTCCGCCTACGCACTTGAAGCCATCGAACAACACGGCAGCCTTCGCGGCAGTGCTTTAAGCATCAAACGCATTGCCCGCTGTCACCCCTTTAACCCTGGCGGTTATGACCCGGTTCCCGAATCAAAGTCTTGCAAGTCATCTTCTTGCAAACACCGCCACGACGCCAACCTACCAACGCAGGCACATTCTTCATAATGGATATCCAACGTACCTTGCTTATCGGCGCCATTGCGGTGCTATCTTTTATGCTGGTCACTGAATGGGGCAATTTTCGCCAACAAGACACCAGCACTGCAGTCCTCAGCCAGCCCGGCGCTGAAGCGCCTGCACCGCTTATAGAAAACCGGGACTTTGCGGCTGAAGATATCCCGCAACTCCCGAGCACTACACCGGAACCCGAATTACCCAAAGCCAATAGCACTCAGCACATTAGCGTCAGTACCGATGTGCTTAAATTAAAAATCGATTTACGCGGTGGTGATGTTGTTTATGCGGCCCTGCCCAAGCATTTCGCGAAAATTGATACACCCAATAAACCTTTTGTGCTGCTCGAACAATCAGCCCGCCGCGAATATATTGCGCAAAGTGGTTTGATCGGTCAGGACGGAACGGACACACGCGAAGGGCGCCCCGAGTTCAGTACGGAAAAAGACAGCTATAGCCTGGCCGACGGTCAAGACGAACTAAGCGTTACCCTGGCCTACGCCCCCAGCCGTGAAATCACGGTCTACAAGCACTACCGATTTAAGCGGGGCGCCTATGTCGCTGAGCTTGATTACGAAATAGATAACCGCAGCGCCAAACCCTGGCAGGCAGCCTTGTTTGCCCAGCTCAAGCGTGACAACAGTGTCGATCCCACCGTGGAAGACAACGGTATGTTGGGCATGCAGCCATTTTTGGGTGTTGCTTACCGCACAGCTGAGGATCCTTTTGAAAAACTGACCTTCGATAAGATGAAGGACAAACCCCTAAAGCTGGAAATGAATGGCGGCTGGATCGCAGTCGTTCAGCACTATTTTGTTAGTGCCTGGGTTCCGCCGGCGGAGAGCCAAAACCGTTTCACCACCTCGGTTACACGCAGTGGCGACAATATTGCCCGTTACACATCGCAAGCCGAGACAATACAGCCCGGATCGACGGGGCACCTGAAAGCTACCTTGTATATCGGTCCAAAAGACCAATATGCCCTGGAAGAAATTTCAGCGGGTCTTGATCTTAGCGTCGACTACGGCTGGCTGTGGTGGATAGCCCAGCCTCTGTTCTGGATTCTTACCCAGATCCATAAAGTGTTGGGCAACTGGGGTTTAGCCATCATTGGCGTTACCCTGCTGGTTAAGATAGTTTTCTTCCAATTAAATGCCACAGCTTTTCGTTCAATGGCCAATATGCGCCGCGTGCAACCCAAGCTTTTGGCACTGCGCGAACAACATGCCGATGATCGCCAAAAGCAATCAATGGCGATGATGGAGCTCTACAAGAAAGAAAAAATAAATCCTCTGGGTGGCTGCCTACCGATTCTGGTTCAAATGCCGGTATTTATTGCTTTGTACTGGGTCTTAATGGAAAGCGTGGAACTTCGACACGCTCCCTTCTTTGGCTGGATTCAGGATTTGTCAGCCATGGACCCTTATTACATACTGCCTTTGATTATGGGCGTATCAATGTTTGTTCAGCAAAAACTGAACCCGCCGCCGCCTGATCCCATGCAGGCCAAAGTCATGCAGTGGCTGCCGGTTATATTTACTTTCTTCTTCCTGTTCTTCCCGTCGGGACTGGTACTGTACTGGGTTGTAAACAACCTGCTGTCCATCACTCAGCAATACATTATCACTCGCAGTATTGAGAAGAATCAGGCAAAAGCCTAAATGTACGAAACCGACACCATTGCCGCCATCGCAACGCCGACCGGTCGCGGTGGTGTTGGTATTATTCGTATCTCCGGACCCCAATGTTTGGAGATAGCAAAGCCCCTATTAAAAAACAAATCACTTAAACCGCGACAAGCGCACTTTTCTCATTTCTACAACACCGCGAGCGATGACATCGAGATTATCGATAGCGGAATTGTTTTGTATTTTCCTGCACCACATTCTTTTACCGGCGAAGACGTCATTGAATTACAGGGTCATGGCGGCCCCGTAATTCTTAATATGTTGTTGCGTGAAATTATTCGATTGGGCGCTCGCCAAGCTAAGCCCGGTGAATTTTCAGAACGCGCTTTTTTAAACGATAAAATTGATTTGGCGCAAGCAGAAGCAATAGCTGATTTAATTGATAGCGCCTCGGAGCAAGCTGCAAAAAACGCTGTGCGATCGCTCGAAGGAGAATTCAGCCGTCGCGTAAATACTCTGGTTGAAGCTTTAATTCATTTACGGATTTACGTAGAAGCGGCGATTGATTTTCCCGAGGAAGAAGTTGATTTTCTAGGCGACGACAAAGTTCAGAGCGGCTTAATTAAATTGTCAGAAGATATGGAAGTCCTGCTAAAAAATGCGCAACAGGGTGCTTTATTGCGTGAGGGTATGACAATTGTTATTGCCGGAAAACCCAACGCCGGAAAGTCGAGTCTACTGAACAAACTGGCTGGCCGAGAGTCTGCCATTGTTACAGATATCGCAGGCACAACACGCGATATACTGAAAGAAACAATATTGATAGACGGTATGCCCTTGCACGTTGTCGATACAGCCGGTTTGCGTGACAGTGTCGACAAAGTAGAGCAGGAGGGAATACGGCGAGCCTGGTCTGCTATAGATGATGCCGATCGCATTCTTCTAGTAGTTGATTCCACCCGGCAAGACAGCGCCGATGACTTGCTTGAACAATTTACCCGGTATCGTTCGAAATTGACGGTTATCTACAACAAATCGGATCTCTCGGGTTTACCTGTAGGATTAAGTAGCGACGGCCACAGCCTTCAACTCTCGGCCAAGGTAGGGCAGGGTATCGATGAGCTGCGTGAACATCTGAAAGATTGCATGGGTTATCACGGTGCCTCCGATAGTCAATTCACCGCAAGACAACGTCACGTGGATGCGCTTTTACTTGCACGAAAACATTTTCTTAAAGGGCGAGAGCAATTAGAGCTATATCGCGCCGGTGAACTGTTAGCAGAAGAACTGCGCCTGAGTCAAAACGCCTTGTCTTCAATCACGGGCGAATTCAGTTCAGATGATCTACTCGGGAAAATATTTTCCAGTTTTTGCATCGGGAAATAATTCTTTTACGTCACTGCCTTTAGTTGAGCTTCGCTCTCAGCGTTCATCGGAAAAAACGATCGACGCGTTATTTTCAGCCGTGCTGATATCTTGCCGCGTAGCCAAAGTGCCCTTCATTGAAAATTGATATTGGCGTTGATTAGCTTTCTGGCCTTTAGTGGCCAGTAGGTTGCTTAGCTGGCTTATCACGGCCAATAGCAGGCCAGACGTACTAATATGGGTGATCTGCAGATATTGGCTGGTCTTGTTATCGCTTGCGGCATCACCACGGGTTGGATAATCAAGGATCCGAGGGAAAGGGAACTAAAGGCCTGGCCTTTCCTGACCATCACAATTTTGACGGGTTCTATCGGATTATTATTGTATTTACTCGTGAGAGACTGAGAGCCGAGGCCGAAAAATGCCATGCCAGCTTTAAAAAACATTAAAAATCCGATTTATTTTCATTGTATAGACACTGAAAACTGCGTGGACTAGCTGTGCATAAAGGCGGGGATAAGTTTTAAGCCTGTGGATTCAAATTAGCCCTCAAAACTTACCCCCATTTCATACCACGCTGGTCAGCAGGTAAATCACAGCCGGAAGACCCCCTTACCTACAGGGTTTTAAATTGATTTTTCTATTTATATTCAATAGCTTGTGACGCTTATCCACATTTTTAGCTCCCTTTATTACTATAACAACAATAAGGTTTATTACTTTCTTTCTTTTTAAGTACTTTTATTTAATAACTTTTTTAAAAACAGGCCCTGATTAAATTTTCACCAGCTTATTGCAGCGCTGGGCGCGACCCGTATAATCACTCTCCCATTCGAGCACAGCAGGTTTTTTTGTGGATTATTCCGAGCAATTTGACGTCATCGTCATCGGCGGTGGCCATGCCGGTACCGAGGCCAGTTTGGCCGCTGCTCGCATGGGCGCTAAAACCTTGCTGCTGACCCACAACATCGAAACACTGGGTCAAATGTCCTGCAACCCCGCGATTGGCGGCATAGGCAAAAGCCACCTTGTCATGGAAATCGATGCTCTGGGTGGAGCAATGGCCCTGGCGACTGACCGCGGCGGCATCCAGTTTCGTGTGTTGAATGCGCGAAAAGGTCCGGCAGTGCGGGCTACGCGTGCCCAGGCGGACCGGGTTTTGTACAAGGCTGCCGTTCGCGAGATGTTGGAAAACCAGCCGAATTTATCGATATTCCAAGCCGCGGTTGACGATTTATTGATCGAATCGGGTCGTGCGGTCGGTGCCTTGACCAATACCGGAATTCGCTTTCGCAGCAAAGCTGTCGTACTCACCACAGGCACTTTTCTCGGCGGCAAGATACATATCGGGCTCGATAATCACAGTGGCGGCCGCGCCGGTGATCCGCCCGCGATTGCTCTGGCCAACCGTCTGCGCGAGTTGCCCCTGCGGGTAGATCGCCTGAAAACCGGCACGCCGCCGCGCATAGACGCGAAATCGGTTAATTTTGAGGGTCTGGACGAGCAGTGGGGCGATAAACCCGAACCAGTTATGTCCTTCCTGGGCTCGCAGGCAATGCATCCGCGTCAAACCTGCTGTTGGATTACCCACACGAATGCGCGCACCCACGAGATAATTCGCGGTGGGCTGGACCGTTCGCCGATGTATACCGGTGTGATCGAGGGCGTGGGTCCGCGCTACTGCCCTTCCATCGAAGATAAAGTTCATCGTTTTGCCGATAAAAATAGCCATCAAATTTTTATTGAACCCGAGGGTTTGAATACCCACGAGCTTTACCCAAACGGTATTTCTACGAGCCTACCCTTTGACGTACAGATGGAGTTGGTGCGCTCGATCAAGGGTTTTGAAAATGCCCACATCACGCGTCCCGGCTACGCGATTGAATACGATTATTTCGATCCCAGAGATCTGAAAAATTCGCTCGAAACAAAAGTCATCGACGGCCTGTTTTTTGCCGGGCAAATCAACGGCACGACCGGCTACGAAGAGGCGGGTGCGCAAGGCTTGTTGGCCGGTTTGAATGCCGCCTTGTTGTCAAAAGAAAAAGAGGCCTGGTGTCCAAAACGCGATGAGGCCTATATCGGCGTTCTGGTTGATGATCTGATTACCATGGGTACTCTCGAACCCTATCGCATGTTCACCTCGCGCGCGGAATACCGCCTGTTATTGCGAGAAGACAATGCCGATGCCCGCCTGACCGAAAAAGGCCGGGAACTCGGTTTAGTGGATGATGAGCGCTGGCAGTTGTTTTGTGAAAAGCGTGAAGCGGTAGTGCTTGAACGGCAACGCATGGCCAGCACCTGGATCCAACCGAATACACCGGAAGCGGAGTTGTTGAATTCAAAAATTCCAACGCCTATCAGTCACGAGTTTAGCCTGCTTGATTTACTCAAGCGTCCGGAACTGACCTACGCCGATGTTGCCTCACTCAAGGGCGAGGGAAGCATTAACCCACAAGTGGCCGAGCAGGTAGAAATCGGTGTGAAGTACGCGGGTTATATCGACAGGCAAACCGAAGAAATTGAGCGCTTGCGACGCTTTGAAAATACCGCCTTGCCGATTGAGTTTGACTACCAGATTGTGGACGGGCTCTCCAATGAGCTCAAACAGAAATTGAGTGCATCGCGACCGCAAACCCTCGCTCAGGCTTCCCGTATTCCGGGTGTTACACCGGCTGCAGTATCGTTGCTACTTATATACCTGAAAAAACGTGGCTTGCTTAACCGCAGCAGTAAAAGCGCTTAAGTCGTATTCATGGCGGACGAACGCAGACAACTAGAGGCCGGTTTGGCGCAACTGGCGCTATCAACGCCATTAACAGAGCGTCAGATAGACCAATTAATGGCTTACCTGGCCTTATTGGTAAAGTGGAACAAAGCCTATAATCTCACGGCTATTCGCGACAGCACCGAGATGGTGGCCAAGCATCTGTTGGACAGTCTTAGTGTCGCCCCCTATATCAAGGGGCAGCACTTCCTTGATGTGGGCACGGGAGCGGGCTTGCCGGGTATTCCGCTAGCTATTTGTTTTCCGGATAAGCAATTTGAATTGCTGGACAGCAACGGCAAAAAAACCCGTTTTTTACAGCAAGTTGTCGCTGAGTTGGCACTTACTAACTGTATAGTTCATCGCAGTCGCATTGAATCCAGTGATCTTAAGCCGAAATATGACGGCATTCTGTCTCGCGCCTTTTCCTCGCTGGCGGGTATGGCAGAGGTTTGCGGCCCCTTCCTAAGCCCGAAGGGAGTACTTCTTGCCATGAAGGGTCAGTACCCCGGTGAGGAGTTGAGTCAACTCCCAAAACCCTATATCGTCGAGGGTTCGCACGCGCTGGTGGTGCCGGGTCTGACTGGTGAGCGTCATCTACTGATACTTTCACGTGACAGTAGCACCTAATACTTGCAAGTACAGCGCGCATCTAATGAAAACGATAAGCGCAACTAAACCCGAATGCGGTGACAACATGGCTAGGATATACGCAATCACCAACCAAAAAGGTGGCGTCGGCAAGACAACCACGAGTGTCAACCTGGCCGCGTCGCTGGTTGCTACCCGCAGACGTGTCCTATTAATTGACCTGGATCCTCAGGGCAATGCGACGATGGGCAGCGGGGTTGATAAAAATGCGCTGGAAGCCAGTATTTACGACGTGCTGACAGAAAAAGGCAGCATAGATAGTGCGATCGCTAAAGGTTTGGCCGCCGGTTACGACCTGATTGGTTCAAATCAGGACCTGACAGCAGCCGAAGTCGAACTGATCAATGAGATTGGCCGCGAATTTCGTTTGCGAGAGGCGCTGATCCCCGTATTGGACAATTACGACTTTGTTTTAATCGACTGTCCACCCTCCCTGAATATGCTCACGGTAAACGCGCTGGCGGCGGCACACGGCGTCATCATCCCCATGCAATGCGAATACTACGCCCTGGAAGGACTGACAGCTCTGGTGAATACGGTCAATCGGGTCAAGCAGTTGATTAATCCCCAGTTGGGCATCGAAGGGCTATTGCGAACCATGTACGATCCGCGTAACAGCTTAACAACCGACGTATCCGCGCAGTTGTACGAGCATTTTGGGGATAAAGTGTATCGAACCGTGATACCGCGCAATGTGCGTCTGGCAGAAGCACCAAGCCACGGGATGCCGGTGATTCAGTACGATAAAGATTCAAAGGGTGCGATGGCCTATATCGCACTGGCCGGTGAAATGCTCCGGCGAGCAGATAAACCTGGAGTCTCTGATAAGCCGGAGCTTCAATTGATTCGGTCCGAGGGATAATGGTAAAGAAGAGAGGTTTGGGGCGCGGATTAGACGCTCTGCTAGGTAGTCAGGCGGCGGCAGCGCCGGTTATAGAAGCCATGCCGGTGGGTCAGGCTGCAACACCTGCCAACAAGGGCAAAGCGGTAGACGGCGAGCTGCGCAATATACCTGTAGATCTGATCAGGCGCGGAAAATATCAGCCGCGTCGGGACATGCAACCCGAAGCCCTTGAGGAGCTCTCAGAGTCCATCAAGGCACAGGGCGTGATGCAGCCGATAGTGGTTCGCGCTATTGACGAAACCCATTACGAAATTATTGCTGGCGAACGTCGCTGGCGAGCGACCCAGTTAGCGGGTTTGGATACGATTCCCGCCCTGATTCGTGATGTGCCTGACGAAGCTGCCGTTGCGATGGCCTTAATTGAGAATATTCAGCGTGAAGATCTCAACCCCATGGAAGAGGCGCTGGCCTTGCAGCGATTACAGCGCGAATTCGAACTGACCCACGCGCAAGTCGCCGAGGCGATAGGCAAGTCGCGGACAACCGTGACTAACTTATTGCGCCTGACCAATTTACGCGATGAAGTTCAGCGCATGTTGGAGCATGGCGATCTGGAGATGGGTCATGCGCGTACCCTGCTGTCATTACCCAGTGAAGAGCAATCCTCGGTAGCCTCCCAAATTATTGCTCGGGGCTTGTCTGTGCGCCAAACCGAAGCCCTGGTGCGTCGCCTGCTCGAAGAATCCAAAGCGCCCACCAGTAATGTGCCTAAAAAACTCGATCCTGATATAAAGCAGTTGCAGGACGAGCTATCCGAAAAGCTGGGTTCTCCTGTTCAGGTTCAGCACGGTGCTAAAGGTAAAGGCAAGCTGGTTATTAGCTACAACAATCTGAATCAGTTAGACGGCATACTCAGTAAAATAAAATAAGGTTTGCGGCATGGCGTTTATCGAAAAGTTTCGTCTGGATGGAAAAGTCGCACTGGTGAGTGGCGGTAGCCGCGGTATTGGTGAAGCTATCTGCCACACGCTGGCAGAGCAGGGCGCGACCGTTGTGGTGAGTTCGCGGCGTCTGGAAAGCTGTGAAAAGGTGGCCGCCGATATTAGGTCGCGTGGTTTTAAGGCTGTTGCTGAAGCCTGTCATGGTGGCAAGCTTGAAGATATAGATGCCATTATGGAGAGCATCGAAACGCAATTTGGCCGTTTGGATGTACTAGTTAATAACGGCGCGACCAGCCCTTATTTTGGTGCGGTTGAAGATACGCCAATGTCTGCATTCGACAAACTCGTAGAGGTTAATTATCGCGGTCCCTTTTATTTTTGCGAAAAGGCCGTGCACCTAATGAAGAAAAATGGCGGCGGCAATATCGTAAACGTTGCATCGATAAACGGCATTGTTCCCGGACTGTTGCAAGGAGCATATTCCACTACAAAAGCGGCCTTGATCAATGTGACAAAATCCTTTGCATTGGAATGCGGTAAAGACAATATTCGCTGTAATGCGCTGTGCCCTGGCTTGGTGGAAACCAAACTAGCCTCTGCACTAACTGACAACAAAGACATGGTTGATCAGGTTAGCCAGCGTTGGCCCCTGCGTCGCATCGGTCAGCCTGAAGATATGGTCGGTGCAGTCCTGTTTATGGCGACCGATGCGTCGGCCTGGATGACGGGGCAAGTGATGATTGTTGATGGCGGCGCTACCAATACGCTGATCTAGTTTTTGTTCAATGCCTTTCGAGTACCTACTCGAGAGGCGATAGAGTACGTCGATTTTCTGCAAACCTCCGTTTAACCTAGGTCGTTGATAAACCGGTATAGTCTATGGACCTGTAGCTTTCGATGCGTACTCTATTTCTTCCGGCGGATTTGGCGCGAAAGAGAGCTGAACCTGCCGCGGCATAAATACCTTTGGCATCATCAATGAATTCGCAGGCGCCTATACTAATGGAAATTTTAAACTGTTCTGCATCTACCTGTATTCTGAGATTAGAAATCTCCTTAGCCAATATAATTTGGCGAATGCGGCCATAACTAACCACCTTGCCGTCGATGAGGGTTTTCCCTGAAAGGACAGATTGCCCTTATAGCAGAATAGACAGCCGGTGATGAGCAGACCATTTCTTAAAATAATGGATGTGCCGGAATCGGGGAGAACAAATAGACAAAGGGCGCCAAAGGTAAGCAGAAGCCACGCGAGCCAATATTTAACGGCGGGCTGGTCGCGATGTACATAGAGTGCCATGGCCATAGTGACGATGGCGCAGAATTCGAAAATCATACACGCAAAGTAGCGTGTAGGTATCCAGTTCAGGGCTCACTCAGCACTTGCAGTTATGTAGGGACACGTATTACCTACACAATGTCGCTATTGTTTGAATTATTAAGGACCAGAATATCCCTATTCCCCGCGCGATTCTAGGGCAGAGCTTGTTCGGAAACTTCGGGCCTAGAGCGCGGGGAGTACTTCGGAGACTTAGCCAGTCGTTGCCGCTTTTAAATCCTCGTAAGAAGCTTGAATACACTCGGCATAGAAAGCAGGATCAGGCATTTGCTCCCGGCAGGCATTGAAAGAAATTGCGATGGTGCCCTTCTTGTTTTGCACGGTGCTGTATACCACGTGGAACAAGCCGACACCGGGTAGCAATGGGCCCAGGCTTAAGCCGTCTACCAATTCGGCGCCGCAAAAATATAGCTGTACCGGTGGCCCGGGCACATTGGTGACAATCGTGTTGAAGATGACGGCGCGCTCGGTGAGTCCGGTACTCACCGAGGCCCGCATGGCGAGTGCCATCATGCCGCCGGGAAGCACATCGGTCACGTCCATGGCAATACGCGGGCCCAGTGCTTCGGCGTAGGACTTACTTTGTTTTGATTCCGATTGAATCGCTTCCAGGCAAGCCTTGGGATCCGTGATATCCGTTCGAAGTGACACAGTCATAAAGCCGACCATATTGCCGCCGGCACCTTTCTCGGCATCACTGCGAACATCTATCGGGCAGCCTGTCACAAGCGTCTTTTCCGGCAGTTCCTGTTTCGACTCGAGATAGCGGCGCAGGGCTCCGGATACGATGGTTAACATGACGTCATTGACAGTAGCGCCACTCACGGTGTTTTTGATGGCCCTCACGTCTTCAAAGGAAAACTTCACCGAATCGACAACGCGATAATTGGAAATTTTCCCCTGAAAGCGAGTCTTCTGTTTGTCGTCAAGGGAGCGGAAATTTCCCTGCTTGCGACCCTGCCTTATGCGGCGATAGGCGGGCAGGGCATTGCCGACCAGTTTTAGAAATTTGCGGGGCCTGCGCAGGTTGTTAACGTAGGCCTTGGCGAGAAGCTGCCAGTCCGATGTGCGCTCGATAATGCGCGGCGGTGCCTCCCCGGCATCGCCAATCTGCGGGGATAAGTCGTGCATCATCGGAAAAAACATGGCGCCGGTTGCGCCGTCCATCGCCGAATGATGCACTTTCAGCAGCATCGCAAAGCAGTTATCCGGCAGGCCTTTAATGTTATCGAGGCCCTCAATGATGTACATCTCCCACAGCGGCTTGCTTAAATCGAGAGGTCTGGCGTGTAAGCGGGCGACCTGAATACAGAGCTGGCGCCAGTCTCCGGGCGCGGGCAGGGCGATATGACGGACGTGGTACTCGAGGTCAAAGTGCTCGTCTTCAACCCAATAGGGGTTGTCCATTCCCATGGGCACACGCGCTAGTTTGCGCGTAAAAATAGGGGACAAGTGTAATCGGTTTTCCAGGGTGGTGAGTATTTGCTTGAAGCGGACCATGCCGCCTTCGACAGAGGACTGATCGTAGATGCTCAGTCCGCCGATGTGTTGCGGAAGTCCCTTCATTTCGGCATGCAAAAACATTGCATCCTGACCGCTAAGTTGCTCCATCTTTTCCCTCTCTTTGCTTCTGATTATGCAAATAAGGTACTTGCTTGTGAGATCTACTGCCAGCGAAAAATGGCTCAAACAAAAACGGCTGCACCAGGCAGCCGTTCTCTTTTCGATGCGCTTCGCTTACTGGTAGCTGGGGTCTTCCCACTCACCAATGGAGCGGGACCGTACGGGCTGCAAATGCACCGGCGCAATCGTGTGGGGGTACTCGGGACCCCAGTTTACCGGGTCGCCCTTCATTTCAACGCGGGCATTGTCGGTATACCAATCCACCAAGTCGCCGTCGCAACGCAGCAACCAGACGGTGCCCTCTTCACCGGCGGTAAAATCGCCGTGACGAATTAATGCCGGTCGGAAAAAGTAAGTGCCCGGCCACATTTCTCCGTAATTGTAGTGGAAGCTGCCTTCGAGACAGTAGGCTTCTTCATATACGGGGTGGTGAGCCAGCGGATGCTCGCGCCAGTTGGGCTTGGCTTTAATCAGGCGGGTGTAAAATCCGGTTTTTTCATCGCGATACAACATTTTGATGTAGAGGCCCGGCACCGGTGTACCGCCCAGATCGAAGCGCATGGGGCTGCCATCTTCGACATTGATCCAATCCATTTCGGTGGTGCGGGCAATCACGAGTTTCTGGTCTTCGCGCACAAAGTCCTTGTCGGAGTCGGTAACTTCAAAATGCCAGTCGCCGTATTCGCGAAAGAACAGAATCTTGGTGTCTGGCTTGACGCTGATAGCGGGTGCTACCACCCCCTTTGGTGTACACCAGTAACCACCGTCGGTGAGGACTTCCTCGCCAATGGTGACTTCACCTTCGAGCACGTACCACTCGGTTTGGGCGGCGTGCACCCCGGCGGGGCGCGTCCATGGCGTCAAAAATTCAATGCTGGCCGAGACAGACCCGTCTTCTTCGTCATAGGCCAAGTTGCGCTGGCGCGCTTCACCCTTGGCGTGCATAAACTCGGCAGGGTGCCAGATGAGGTCTTTTTCGTCTATCAGTTCTACATGTGGGCGCACGGTCTACCTCCGCATAATCTTGGGCGATGACAGATCGCCAGCGTTAAACCTGGCGCAGACAAAAAGAAGCCTTGCCTGCGGCCTAATGAGCTAATGATATATTAATATGACTTATTGGGCAATGCACTATTTTCCGGGTGTCGGTGCGCTGTCAAAACGCCCGTGTTTTGGGGCCTATGCCTGTGGGGCTGTAAGCCCGTCTAGTTTCGGTACTGAATCCCCAGGCGGCTGTAGCAAAAACCGAGAATCCACAGCGGGCCTATAAGCAGAAAGAGAATGTCTTCAAAAAACGAGGGCTTTTGCGCTTCGGCCTTGTGCCCGACAAACTGCAGTATCCAGGCCAGAACCCAAATGCTGGCGGCGGGTATCCACAGGGCAAAGTCGATATTGGCCTGATACCACATAATGCCCGCGGCGATCGCCAGCACCGGTACCAGCATTCCCAGAGCCAACTTAAACGACAGGTAGCCATAAAACATCATCGAGCCTATAAGCAGTATTTGCCCGAGGTTCACCTGTGTTTTTCCGACGGTCAGGCCGGGCAGGGGTACCAGCCAGAATAGGGCTACGGTGCAGACTGCAATTGCCGGCACACACCAGAAATGAATGATTTTATTGCGGGGGTTCTGGTGGGAGGCATTGTAATCGTCCAGCCATTGTTCCAAAGTGCGCATGATTTTGACGGTTCCGCTTTCAGAATAGATAGCGTGAAGATAGGCCGAGATGGGCGTGAGGGCAATGGCCTATCCGTGGGCTGCTGTTGATGGCGGGGTGAATTTAATTCCGCTTTAGCAGCTGAGCCGCAGATATTGTGGGAAATTGGCACCGAGCTACACGATATAGTAGGTGGCAAGGCCTTTTATCGAAAGTTTGAGACGATATCCCCTTAAGTGGAGGCTATTGCGCGACATTTTGTCGCAAAGCGCTGTGGCATATCGGTTGATACTTGACCACATAGACCCTATAATTCGCCCCGCTTTTTGGACGAGTCATACAACAGCGCGATCGGGTTCAAAAACAAGCACTTGGGGAGAGGCATGGCACAGCGGCAAGGTGGACAACCGCCGGCGACTGCGCCGATTAAAGGCCCCCCACTGCTTAGAATCTATGGTCTGCAGGCGTTAATGCTCTTTCTGCTAGCGGCCGGTTTACTGCTGATAGATGTGCTTACGGCCAAATCGGCTCTGATTGGCGGCTTGATATCCGTACTACCCAATGCCTATTTCGCCCGCTTGGCGTTTCGTCATCGGGGGGCACGCGCCGCACCAGCAGTCGCGCAGTCGTTTTATCGCGGCGAGGCGGGCAAGTTTGTGATGACGGCGACACTGTTCGCAGTGGTGTTCAGTACGGTGCAGCCATTGCGGGTAGAGGCTTTATTTATAGCCTTTGTGGTAATGACAGTAATCAATACGTTTTTTGCCTGGCAACTTAGCAATCAGCGTGTAACACAAGCCTGATACGGTAAGTTAATCAGGGTAGCTCGAAAAAGCGCTTTGGCCTGACCAATACAGGCGGCGCTTTTCCAAGATACCTTTTAGATTTGAGAGTGAGACATGGCAGGGGATACCTTAACCACTACCAGCTACATTCAGCACCATTTGACCAACCTGACCTACGGAAAACTGCCGGCAGGTTATGAGCGTCACGGTGCCGATGGGGCTGTTCAGGTCTTGGAAAATGACACCTGGACGCTGGCACATAGCATGCAAGAAGCCTCCGATATGGGCTTCATGGCAATCCACGTAGACTCCATGTTGTGGTCTATTTTGATGGGCGGTCTGTTTATTTTCATCTTCGGTCGCGTTGCCAAGCGCGCCCACTCCGGTATACCTCGCGGTATGCAGAACTTCATAGAAATGGTTGTCGATTTTATCGACGGAACCGTTAAAGATTCCTTCCACCATAAAAATGCCCTGATAGCGCCCATGTCGCTGACGATTTTTGTGTGGATCCTGTTGATGAACACCATGGATCTGGTGCCTGTTGACTGGCTGCCTCAGGCAGCAGCCATCATAAGCGGCGACCCCCACTTCTTCTTTAAAGTGGTGCCTACGACCGACCCCAACGTGACTTTGGGGATGGCCTTCACCGTATTCTTCCTGATGATTTTCTTCAGCATCAAGAACAAAGGCATTATGGGCTTTGTTAAAGAGCTGACACTGCATCCCTTCCACGCGCCCAAGTGGTACGTGAATGTTGTCTTGATCCCGATCAACCTGATTCTCGAGTCGGTATCACTGATCGCCAAGCCAATCTCTTTGGGCTTGCGACTGTTCGGTAACCTCTACGCCGGCGAAATGATTTTCATCCTGATTGCTGCTATGTTCAGCGCCGGTTTAATGTTCGGTCTGATGGCGGGTGTCTTGCAATGGGCGTGGGCGGTGTTCCACATCCTGATTATTGCCCTGCAGGCCTTTGTATTTATGGTGCTGACCATTGTCTATATGGCAATGGCGCATGATGTCGAAGAAGAGCACTAAGTTGAATCGCGAAAGCGTTTTGGCTGGGTTTGATTTTTAGTTTGTTTTTTACGTTTCATTAAATCTTCATAGGAGATACACAAATGGGTTTGGCTCTGATTGCTGTTTCACTGTTGATTGGTCTGGGCGCTGCAGGCACTGCAGTAGGCTTTGGTCTGCTGGGTGGCAAATTGTTGGAAGGCTCTGCACGTCAGCCGGAAATGGCTCCCATGCTGCAAGGTAAAATGTTCCTGATCGCCGGTCTGCTTGATGCGGTACCCATGATCGGTGTTGGTATCGGCATGTACGTTCTGTTCGTACTGGTTCCAGGAATGGCTGGCTAAGCGCAACTGCTTTGACAAACATTCTTTATAACCGTCAAACAGAGGTGTCGGCGTGAACATTAATCTCACCCTTATTGGTCAGTCCATCACCTTCATCTTTTTTGTGTGGTTCTGTTATGCCTTCGTATGGAAAGCAATCAGAACCGCCATGGATGAGCGTGAGAAGCAGATTGCTGACGGCTTGGAAGCAGCGGATCGCGCGGGTCGCGATCTTGAGCTGGCTCAGGAAAAAGCCGCCAAGCAAATGAAAGAAGCAAAGGCCGAAGCAGCGGGCATCATCGAGGCGGCCAACAAGCGCGCCACTCAAATCGTTGAAGAAGCTAAAGATCAGGCTCGTGTAGAAGCAGATCGCGTTAAAGCTGCTGCCCAGGCTGAAGTTGAGCAAGAGGTCAACCGTGCGAAAGAGCAACTGCGTTCGCAAGTAGCCAAACTGGCATTAGCCGGTGCGGAAAAAGTGCTGGGCGCGTCAATTGACGAAACCAAGCACAAAGACCTGGTCGACAAATTGGCCGCCGGACTGTAAGCGAGGTACACCATGGCTGAACTGAGCACATTGGCACGACCTTACGCAAAAGCGGCATTTGAGTACGCTCTGGCCGCTGGCGATCTGGCCGGCTGGTCAGATCAGCTCGCTACCGCTGCAGCAGTCGCGCAACAAGACGTAATGCAAAAGGTTTTGACGTCACCTTCAATGACGTCTTCGCAGCAAGCGCAGGCATTTATTGATGTGTGTGGCGACGCGTTAAAAGACAAGGCCCAAAACTTTATTAAAGTGCTGGCCGAAAACAAACGCTTGGCTTTACTGGCAGAAATTTCTGCCGCGTACGAAGCGCATAAAGCAGCTCAGGAAAAAAGCGTCGACGTAGAACTGTCTACGGCTTTTGAATTGGATGCCCAGACCCAGCAACAACTGGCGAAGGCACTGAGCGGCAAACTTCAGCGTGAAGTCAATGTAACGGCAGTCGTCAATAAAGAATTGCTCGGAGGTGTTTTAATCCGAGCTGGTGACATGGTTATTGACGGTTCGGTGCGCGGTCGCTTAGCGAAACTCGCCGAAGCAATGAACTCCTAAGCGATAGACACAGGATTGAGGAACAGAGCATGCAGCAACTGAATCCATCCGAAATTAGCGAAATC
>JBFJTG010000031.1:0-26921 GCA_041625575.1 Litorivivens sp. | reverse complement strand
CGGTGCGGCAACCGAAGTCGAGATGAAGGAGAAGAAGGATCTCGTTGACGACGCCTTCCACGCCACCCGTGCGGCGGTAGAAGAAGGTATTGTGCCCGGCGGCGGCATCAGTCTGGTGCGGGTAGCCGACAAGCTGAAAAGCGACGGACTCAAAGGCACGAATGCCGATCAGGACGCGGGTATTAAAATTGCACTGCGAGCAATGGAAGAACCCTTCCGTCAAATCGTGGCCAATGCCGGTGTGGATGGCAGCGTAGTGCTGGACAAAGTGCGCTCCAATGCGAGCGCCACCTTCGGCTATAACGCTCAAACCGACGAGTACTGCGACATGTTGGAGCAGGGCATTATCGACCCGACCAAGGTCACCCGCTCTGCCCTGCAGCACGCAGGTTCTATCGCCGGCTTGATACTCACTACCGAGGCAATGATCGCAGATCGCCCTGCGGACAAAGCCGACAGCAGTGCTTCCCATCCGCCGATGCCTGACTTCGACTAAGGTCTCGTCTGTGCTTAATACGGCAGCGGCGTCGCCGCTGCCGTTTTTAATTCACACATTAACTAGCGCATCAATCGAAGTCAGGCTTTCGACGACTGCGAATTCTTTAAGAGTTCAACCAGATTTTTTAGACCGCGGCCGCGATTAATCGACTTCCAGGCCAACAGCAAATCCGCATTACGCTCGGGCAGCTCGTGGCTTTGCAACTCGACCAATTCGCCACTTTGCAGTAAATGAGCGATACGCGATCGGGGCAGATAACCAACACCCAAGCCGCCAAGTTGAGCGGCTATTTTTTGTGAGATGGTTTGGACATAGAGGCGCTTCTCGCTACTGATCATGCCGGTGTCGCGCGGTGCGGCATAGCGCGAGCTGTCATGCACTACCACCCAGCGCTGCTGCGCCAGTATTTCCGGACTGATCACCTGCTTGATCTGGGCAAGGGGATGCTGAGCCGAAATTGCAAACACCATACTCGACAGCCCGAATACCTCACTGCGAATACCCTGCTGAACCGGCACCGGCGGGTCTGCGCCAACGACAAGATCCACGCGGTCATCAATCAAGGCTTCCCAGGTGCCACCCAATGATTCTTGCGAGATATCGAGCTCGACATTGGGGTACTGCTCCAAAAAACCGCCCAGTAGCGGCAGTAAATCGTCGGGGTCGATAATGGTATCAATGGCGATGCGGATACGCGGCTCCCACCCCGTGGCGAGCTCCTGAGTCTGCTGGGCCAGTCGCCGGCTGGCGTCCAGCAAGAGGCGCCCCTCTTTCAGTAGGTGCTTGCCTGCAGGGGTGAGCACGGAGCGGCGGCCCCTGCGCTGGAACAGGGTAACGCCCAACTGCTCTTCCAGCTTTTGCACAATATAGGACAGCGCCGAGGGCACCTTGTTGAGGTGCTCCGCCGCGCTTGCGTAACTCCCGCGCAGCTCGATCTGATCAATGACTTCCAAGGCTTCCAGCGTCAACAGTTGCTTCATCGCGTCTCTCCCCCGAGATACACCCGCAAACTCTTTGTTCAAATAATTTGACAAAACAGGATAAAAATACGCCCTTATTCCCGCCAGAGCAATTACGGATACTGCTCACGTCGTAACAACCCCGACTCATTTAGGAGAACGTCATGAGCAACACTATTATCAAGCATACTGTTCAAACAAACCTTGGCCTGGATGCACTGGCGCTGCGTGTACCCGCCGGCATTATTTTTGCCGCCCATGGCGCGCAAAAGCTTTTTGGCTGGTTTGGCGGCTACGGGCTGGAAGGAACCGGTCAGTGGATGGCCTCTATTGGTCTGGCACCCGGCGTTTTAATGGCCGCACTTGCCGGCGGCGCTGAGTTTTTCGGCGGTATTTTGTTGCTGCTGGGCCTGCTAACCCGCCCTGCCGCCGCAGTGCTCGCCATAACCATGCTGGTGGCTATTTTCAGTGTGCATTTCAGCAATGGCTTGTTCATGAGCAACGACGGCTATGAATTTGGGCTGGCCTTGCTTGCAGTAAGTGTCGCACTGGCCATTCGCGGCGGCGGCAGCCTGTCGCTGGATCGCAAGTTGGCCTAAACCCGCGATAACAGGAGAACGAATTACCATGTCAGACAAGAATGTCATCTTAAGAATCGATAGCAGCGTGCGGGGCACAGACTCTGTGTCGCGCACCCTAAGCGGCTATCTGACTGAAGAGCTGCGATTGCGCGACGGCGGAGCCGTAGTGCAGAGGGACTTGGGCAGAACGCCCTTTCCGCCGGTGACAGCAGAACAGCTGCGCACCATTCATGGCTCGCTGAAACCCACCTCAGCGGAAAGCCACGCACAGTTGGATCTGTCCAATCAGCTAGTCGACGAGCTGCGCTCAACGCGCAGCCTGGTCGTGGGCGCGCCCATGTACAACTTTGGCATTGCCCCTTCGCTAAAGGTATGGATCGACCATATTTGCCGCGCCGGCGAGACCTTTCGCTATACCGAGAATGGTCCGCAAGGGCTGAGTGGTATTAGCCACGGCTTCATTGTTGTTGCCTCCGGTGGCACACCCATTGGCAGTGACTACGATTTCGTTAGCGGTTACCTCAAACAGGTTCTGGGCTTTATCGGCGTGGAGAACATTCATGTCATTAGCGCGGATGGCTCGAAACATGATGCGCGGGAAATCATTAGTCGTGGGCGTGAACAAATCGACGAATTGCTCGCATCAATTTTCGAAGAGGCCGCAGCAATTTGACCACGTCATTAAAAAAACAGGGAAACTGATTTTAAATCCTGTAAATCGCACTGCAATGAGAGGCTTAAATCATTGCGGTGCCTTTCCGTGGCTCCCCAGAAATCTAGAATGATCGCATTCTATGAACGAGGTGAGCGTCGCCATTTGGCACAAAGCGGACTTTGACCAAGCCGTGCAAATCTCACTGCTTGGATAATTTTTTAGCTCCTTACCAAGGTCTAATTTTCATTTCGCCCTGCCGGACGAGTGACTTCTTTTGCTTGTCCAAAAGAAGTCACCAAGAAAAGGACACCCCTGCTCCGGCGCCCTTCGGGTTCCCTGCGATGCTCGATCAACAGCGGTCGCTGCGCAACTCGACCTTCGAGGCTATCGCCGCTACGGGACTCGGACAGTGCTCGCTCTAGCCGCTGTTGCCCTGCGCTTCTCGGCGCCTGCAAAGGGGGGGCGCCAACCTCAAGCCCCCGACACTCATCTGAAATACTCAGGACCACGCGGTGGCGAGGCCGCGGCAAGTCCCCTTGGAGCAGCCGAGCACTGGAGCATCTGGCGGATGAAGCGAGCGAGTGTCTGAGCCGCAGGCGAGTTTTCGCTCGCGCCGCAGGATGCGAAGCGCGCAGGGGATCGGTTGGAGCGCAGCGCAAACCGACTGAGGAACGGGGCGTCCTTTTTTTCTTGGTTACTTCTTTTGTTGGACGAGCAACAAAAGAAGTCACTCGCCCAGCAGGGCGAAACACTAATTATCGCTTTGGCAGAGAAAATCAGCCTAGAACCGACACGCCCGGCCACCAATACCACCACCCGCTAATGTGACTTAGCAGATAAATCCCCTCTTTTGTCTAATGACGTGCTCTGAAACTGGCTTTTTAGGCGCCCGGCATTCTTGGATGCCGACTGGGCTGCTACAATGCGTCCCTTTGGACGTATCCTCCACCGTGAGTAAGCTGAACCCACGCCAACGCGAAGCTGTCCGCTATATAGACGGGCCATTGCTGGTGCTCGCCGGCGCGGGCAGCGGCAAGACCAGCGTGATCACCCGCAAAATCGCTTATCTGATCGAAGAGTGCGGGATCGAAGCCAAGTACATTACGGCGGTGACCTTTACCAACAAAGCCGCGCGCGAAATGCAAGAGCGCATCAGCTCACTGCTGCAACCCGGCTCCGGCAAGGGCTTGAGTGTATCCACCTTTCATACGCTGGGTCTGAATATACTGCGCAAGGAATATAAAACGCTGGGCTACAAGTCCGGCTTTTCAATCTTCGACCAACAAGACTGTCAGGCCCTGATCCGCGACTTGCTGATGCAGCAGCACGGCAGCGATGGCGATCAGGTGGATCATATCCAGCGCCGCATCTCCGACTGGAAAAACGATTTAATCCAGCCCGAGCAAGCAATTGAAATGGCCGAGGGGCCGGCCGACATGCTCTGCGCCCAGGCCTACCTTCGCTACCAGCAAGCACTCAAAGCCTACAACTCACTGGATTTTGACGACCTGATATTACTGCCGGTGTTTTTGTTCACCCAATTTCCCGAGGTGCTGGAAAAATGGCAGCAGCGCATTCGCTATATGCTGGTGGACGAGTATCAGGACACTAACGGCGCCCAATACGCCCTCGTCAAAATGCTGGTCGGTATGCGCGCCGCCCTCACGGTGGTGGGTGATGACGATCAGTCTATCTACGCCTGGCGTGGCGCGCGCCCGGAAAACCTCGAAGAATTACAGAAAGACTATCCGCACCTTAAAATTGTAAAGCTGGAACAAAACTACCGCTCAACGGCGCGCATACTCAAGGCGGCGAATACCCTTATCGCCAACAACCCCCACGTGTTCGAAAAAGCCCTGTGGAGCGAACTGGGTTACGGCGATCCGATTCGGGTAATTCAGTGCAGCAATGAAGACATCGAGTGCGAGCGCGTGGTCACAGAAATACTCGACCATAAATTGCGTAGCGGCGCGCGCTTTGGCGATTATGCGGTTTTGTATCGGGGCAACCATCAGGCCCGCTTGCTGGAACTGAAGTTACAGTCGCATCAGGTGCCTTACAAAATCAGTGGCGGCACCTCGTTTTTTGCGCGCAATGAAATTAAAGACATCATGGCGTATCTGCGCCTGCTGATGAATCCGGATGACGACAATGCCTTTTTGCGCATCATCAATGTGCCAAGACGCAAAATCGGCACCAGCACACTGGAAGGCCTGGGCCGCTATTCCACCGAACGCAGTATTCCCATGTATACCGCCTGCGGCGAAATCGGTCTGGAATCGCACCTGCCTGCCGCCGGGGTAGAACGCCTGCGCGAGTTTACACGCTGGCTCGACAGGTTGCGGCGCCGTTGCTACGAAGAAGATGCCATCGGCACCATTCGCTTACTGCTCAGCGATATCGATTACCTCGACTGGCTCATTCAAAACAGCTCTTCGATTTCCGTTGCCGAAAAGCGCATGGCCAACGTCTCCATACTGATCGACTCGCTCAAGACCAGTCTGGAGAAAAACGAAGACAGCGACATCGACGACGCCATCAGCAAACTGGTGCTGCGCGACATGCTGGAACGCCAGGAAGACGAGCAGGAATCTGCGGATCAGGTCCAGCTATCAACGCTGCACGCATCGAAAGGACTGGAGTATCCCCACGTTTATATTCTGGGTATGGAAGAAGGCATTCTGCCCCACCAAAACAGCATTGACGGGGAAACGACCGATGAGGAACGCCGTTTGTGTTACGTGGGAATAACGCGCGCTAAACGCACCCTTACCCTCACCCACTGCAGCAAACGAAAATCTTTTGGCGAAATGAACAGCTGCGAACCTAGTCGCTTTCTTAGCGAAATGCCCCAGGAAGATATTGAATGGGAAGGTCGCGGCGACAACTCGCCGGAAGCTAATGAAAAGCGCGGCAACGAAACGCTAGCCAGCCTGAAAAATTTGTTTGCCTGAATAAAAGCCTCCCAAACCCCACTTGCCTTTCGGTAAGGACTTTCGGCACAATCCGCTAAATTTCGCAGACCGTTTTCATGAACCTGAACCCAATAACAGGACGTGCTAAGTGGTGCGCGCTATGTATTGGTGCGCTGGCGTGTTGCGCGCAAGCACTCTCGAATCCCAAGCAAACAAGTCCGGCAGAAGATACAACTCTGCTTCTGGCTACCGTTAACACCAAGCAATTGAAACTAACCATGCAGCGAGCCGAAGATGCGAGATTGGCTTTGGAGCATTCCGGAAAACGCGCGCTACCGGCTCGCGGTGATACCCACTTTCTCGTCGTCAATGCAGGATTTGTTGGCATTTTTAATCGCTTTGCCGAAACCCTGCGCTATGGCGCAGAATTTCGCTGGCGCGAGATGGGCGTACTAAAACTTCGTCCCAGCGCTGGTATTATTAATGCCGAGAATGACGCAAGCTATTACTTCCTAGGCTTACGCCGCGACTTCGCTCTTAGTGAACATATCATCCTTAGCGGAAGTTTTGATGCGGGTTATTTCGAGGAGCGCGATGAACTACAGCTGGGATTACAAATGGAATTCCGGAGTGGCGCGGAACTGTCGTATCGCTTCGATAATGAATATCGAATAGGTCTTGCCCTGTACCATTTGTCCAACGGGGGTTTCGGCGACCGAAACCCCGGCACGGAAGCTGTGGTACTTAGCCTAATTGCGCCTATTCGATAATGCGCTATTTTTGCTAGCGACTACTTGCCTGATACTTTCTTTATAAACCCCGCCATCTGCGCATTCATATCCGCATCCAGCTGCTGGCAGATGGGATTTTTGTTCATCATCTCATCCCATAGTTTCAAGGCATCGCGCCCTTCCAGCACATCCCACTTCAGCACCGAGCCGGCAGCCGCTTTGGCAATGCCCAGTGAGTAGCGCAAAATGATATCCGCTATTGTTTGCGAACTGCCCAGCACAAAGGGATCAAAAGTCGCGAGCCGGTCAATCGAGTTCAGGCCTTTGGTGAGCAATGTTCGTACTTCGGTTTTGACTTCCTCCGTCACCGGCGCACCGGCCAACATTGCGGGCAGGAGTTTACGGGCAGCCAGCTCAATGTAGAGTTCGGCAATTTTCATCACTTCGCGTACTTTGGCTCGCTGCCACTCGCCTTCGGGCAACAGGGGCTTTTGCGGATAGGCGGCTTCTATATAATCCAGGATAACGCTGGTTTCACAGAGGTAGCCATGCTCGGTTTCGATGCAAGGCACTTTGCCCATGGGGCTTTTAGCGAGGTAGTCTTCCGTTTGATCGGGGAAAACGGTGATCTCTTCAAATTCAACGCCTTTTTCCAATAAGCTGTGTTTAACCATATTGAAATAATCACTGACTGCAAAACCGTATAGCTTTAGCATTATTCTACTCCTGACATTGAGTGAACCGCTTATGCTACGCTATCTGTTGCGGGCACGCGATCTGCAATGTTGCAGGCCGGAAGCGCGCTAGCGCACAAAGTACTGATTTAAGCTCCGGAATAATTGTGGACTCGCCATGACTAAACTCGAATTCTTTTTTGACTGTTCATCACCCTGGACCTACCTCGCCTTTACCGGCATTCAGCCTATTCTTGAGCGCCATCCCGTTTCCGTTGAGTGGCGCCCGATTCTGGTGGGCGGTGTATTTAACGCCGTTAATCAGGGTGTCTACGAAGCGCGCGAATCCATGTTCAACAACGAGCGTCGCGTAACACACTATATGAAAGATTTGGCAGACTGGGCGCACTACTACGAGTTAAAAATAGGCTGGCCCGAAATGCATCCGGCCAACGCCGTTAAAGTTATGCGCGGCTGTTTTGTCGCAGAGGAGCAAGGCAAGTTAATCCCTTTCGCCAAGCGAGCCTTCGAAATGTATTGGGGCGAACGTCGCGACATAGGCGACGATCAGGTTGTCGCCGAGATCGTTGCAGGTGCAGGACTGGATCAAGCTGATTTTTTTGCAAAGATTAACAGCCAGCCCTATAAGGATCGCTTGCGCAGCAACACCGACGAACTGATTGAGCGCGGCGGTTACGGCTCACCAACGCTCTTTATCAATGACAGCGATATGTATTTCGGCAACGACCGACTGCTACTGGTAGAAGCGCGCTTAAAAGAACTCAGCAGTAATGTCCGCAGACTTTAGCCTCGGAGTTCTCAGCGCTCAATTTTCAACACTCAACTGTCAACACTCAACAAGCGCCTGACTTGCCGGGAAATACAGGGCAGCGCGCACGCTCTTGATTGAGGTCGCTTCCGCAATAGTATTTTTGTAGTGCATCATCTTTTCCTGATAACGCTCGCGCTGCTCCGCTAAAAATTTTTCGCCACTGCCCTGTGCGGTTTTATAGTCGATAATCCAGCAGGTATCACCATCGACAAAAAAGCGGTCGATAATTAACTTTTGCCAACGATCTCCCAAAGAGCGTCGCATGGCCTGCTCCGCGCCCGAGCGGCCATAGTGCGTCAGAATCCACTGCCCGTGCTCGCAACTTAAGGTGTTCTCACAGAGTTGCAAAACCTTTTCGGCACTTTCGCTCAGATCTTGCTCCGGATGACAGTGATGCCTCAAACGCGTTAGCACGGCTTTGTGCAGGGCAGCTTTATCCGCCACCATGTCGCGGTAACCACTGGCCAAACGACGCATGAGTTCGTGGTAGACCAAACCGATTGTTCGCTCTTCAATATTGGCCTCGAGCACAGCCTGCCGCTCCTGTCGTGCCAGTCGATCTATGGTCGCTTCGGGCGCGGCCGGCGAAGGCCAGTGCCGCTGTATCTCTACCGAAAAATCATTCATGCGAGGTGCCAATGGGGTGCGCATAATCGCGTCGCTGTTTTCTTCAGCCAGAGGCTCAACCGCGATAAAATCGTTCTCGACCAGCGGCCACAAGCGCGCCAATAAACTACCGTTATTCACTCGGGGGGCATCTTCCTTGTCACTGCCTGTTGTTCCCAATAAGTGCAGGGACTTTTTAGCGCGCGTTAAGGCCACATACAAAAGCCGATCGACTTCGCGATCCAGATCAGCTTGCTGCATCAATTGCAGATAGCGGTACAACTTGTCTGTGTCGACTTCGTCGTTGCGCGGTGAGCGCGGCGCAATTACCAACTGTTCGGCCATGCGACGCCAATAGAACAGGAGAGAATCGTTACCCCGGCTTTGTCGGCCCAGCCCCGGCAAAATAACCACATCAAACTCCAGGCCTTTTGCCTTGTGGATAGTCATGATTTCCAGGGTGGCCGGCGCAGATTGGGCATAGAGTTTATCCAGCGCACGCTCAAATTCGGCAATATTTCTCAGGTAACCGCCGTCGGCATGCTCGGCCAGGAGTGCCAGCACGCGCTCAATGTTGCGCCGGTCCTGATCGTCGACACAGGCGTGGCCTCCCAAGCTGTGCCACAGCGCCGGGGCGGCCCAGCGGATGTCTACAGCACGGGGGTGACTGGCTATCGGCGCCCAGACCGACTGAAAGCGTTCCAGCCGCGCCAGGCCTTCGGCACTGAGGCCCATATCGCAAAAACTGGCGCGGAACTTCGCAAGGTCAGTAACGCGCTCGCTGATAAGCTCCTCGCCCTCTGCGTTGGCGATGACCCAACAGTCGTCCCAGCTCAAACCGACAAAGGGAGTCCGCAGCAGGGAGATCCAACTGGCGCGATCGGCGGGATGCCACCAGGCTCGCAGCAATGCCAGAAAATCGGCCACAGCCGGCGCGCTCGACAGTTTATCGATGTCCTGCCCGGCAAACTCAATGCCCGCCGCTTTCAAGGCAGGAACAATATCCAATAGCTGACCGCGCGAGCGAACCAGAATGGCGATCGACGCCGCAGGATCTTCCGCCTGAGCGGCTTGCACCACATCAACGAGTCTTTGCGCCTCGGCGAGCGAGCCGGCTTTTCTCTCGCCGACAAAGGCATGAACCTGAACCGCGCCCGCATTTTGGCGCTGCGCTTGTGCGGGAACATACTGTTCTCCGAACACCGAACCGAAGGCCCGATTGACCCACTCAACGAGGGCGGGAGCGGATCGAAAGTTGGAACTAAGCTGCAGCTGCTCGAGTGGATGGCCGTTGAAGTGGCCTAGCTCAAGCAGGCGCTCAAACTCCCCGACCAAGGCGCCCCGAAAGAGGTAGATGGATTGCTGCAAGTCACCACAGAGAAAGAGCGAGCGACCGTCGCCGGGCGCCCAGCCGTCCATCAGATTACGCAGCAACACAATCTGATTGACGGAGGTGTCTTGCATCTCGTCCACCAGAATATGCTGTATGCGATCCTCCTGAAGTAGAGCGTCGCCGTAGACACCGGCGCTTTCATTCAGGGGTTGCAGGGCACGTATCGCACGGAAAGCCACCTCCGGAAAATCCAGCTGACCGCTACCGTCAAATTCAAGATGTAATTCTGCCAGTAAATGTCGAAGCACTATCGAGATATCAGCAATTAGGGCACGGGAGCGCTCCGGCAGTGCGGGCTGCGGCAGTTCACTCAAACGCGCAAGCGCAGCTTCCAGCAAAGGCAGATCCGCTCGCTCCTGGCACTGCTTCAGCCAGGCTTTAAGTGCCTCGGTATTTGGCTGCTTGGGTAAAAATCCGATTTTCTTGCTGACCTGCTTGCGCAAAGTCCGGTTTGGCGCAGCCGTCAAAACAAGATCGGCCAGTTGCGCATGTTCAAGCAGATTTTCAATCGCAGCCGGCATCAAATCGGCGCAGCTCGCTGCCCAGGATAATTCCTCAACCTCTGTCGATTGGGCGCGCGCGATATCAATCAGCGCCTGAACATCGAAATCATGTAATTGCTCGCAGATCTCGCGATAATCATTTTCAATGTAATCACTGAGTGCCTGCTCCATGGCGTGGGTATCGCCTCGAACAATCCCCTCGCCCCACTGATCGCGTTTGGCTAACAAACTGGACAGCAAGGGCACCAGTTGCTCAAGCCGATTGCTGGCGTAGTCCAACACACTGCCCAAGGCCGTACGCAATTCAGCGTCGGCGCTTTCCAGACGGCGAAACAAACTAAAAATGGCCTCGCGATAGAGACCATCCGAGTCGTCGGTGGTTTGTATTTGGCCAAGCCCTGATAACAGCGGAAGACGACGGGCAATGCGCGCACAAAAACTGTCAAAGGTGGATATGCGCAGGCGAGAGGGGTTTTCCAGAAGACGCCAATCGCGCTGTTCATCGCGCTCGCGTACCGCCCGACTCAAGCTCGCGAGTTGCCGTTGGTAGGCGTCGCTACCCTCCTCCTGATCTCTCAAGGCATGCAGTATTCGCTCGCGAATTTCCGCCGCCGCTTTGCGCGTGAAGGTAATGGCAACGACGGCTTCGGGCTCTTCGACCGTCAGCAGGCAATTCAAGTAGCGCAATAACAAAACGCCGGTCTTACCCGAGCCGGCCGGCGCACGAACCAATACGGATTTCGCGGGATTAATGGCGGCGTCGCGCGCATCCTGATCGGGAATTTGCAGGGCTGAATCACTCATCGTCCGCTAGCTCCTGTGCCCGAGCAAGCACACTCACATAGGGGTCGTAGGCAAAGGCACCCGGTGCCTGCTGGTAATCGTGGGCAATATCACCACTTAAAAAACCCTGCGCATAATGCTGCAACACTTTGGTCCATGCCTCACGTTCGGCCTGCCATTTTTCCGGTGTGTCCACGGGATTGCGTACACTCTTCTCCACAAGATTCGCGCACCAGCTGGATCGCATATGAACCTTCATACCGTCTCGCGCATGAATCTGGGCCAGTACAATACCATCGACCTCACCGGCAAAACTGTCGGCTAGTAAGGCGTATAGGGGCAGTTGCGGTTCGAGTAAATTTTCGGCATTAAGTGAATTCGCCGCCACGGTTCCCGTTTTGTAATCCATTACCACGCGATGGTCGCCAATGCGATCTAATCGATCGATCTGCACGCTCAAGGGTATGCCAAAGGCATCCACCCTGCCCCGCTGCTCCGTTGCCTCGACAATAAAATCTTCGTCGCGGCTTTTTTCAAAGGCCAGCCACTCCAATACCAGGCTGCGAATGCGCCGCTTTTCGATACGAAGCAGTTCGTCGCCGTGCATGGCGCCATCACGCATGGCATCGTCTATCGCTGCGTCTACACGCGTATTTAAATCCGACTCGGATAATGCTGCCAGTTCGGCGCTGGTTTTTGTTACTTGCCAAAAATTTTCCAGAGCGCCGTGCACCCAGGCACCCTGCCGACGCGGTTCCAATCCTTCAACAGGGGTTGGCATGGCTTGCAAGCCAAGACGGTATTTTAAAAAGGCGAAAAAAGGGCTCTGTGCATAGGCTTTAAATAAACCGGTGCCACCGCGCAGGCGCTGTTTCTCCTGCGGCGAAACGCTGCGCACATTATCGTCTGCCGGCAACACGGTTAGCGCCGATTCACGGAAACCTGGCGCCGTGTCTGGCACCTGCCATTGTGGATAATTCCAGGCCAACAAGGCGCAGTGGGTTTGCGCCACGCCCTCACCGTTCTGACTTGGCATAGACACAACACATTCCGGCGCCGACTGCATCAAGTCCTGCAATAAAGCGCGATCGCGGCGCAACGCGTCCGCGTGGTCGGCACGCGGCACGCCGGCTGCCTGCAGTTGTTCCCGCGATAGAAAGGGTGAAGGTTCGAGCCCTGTAGGTAATGCCGTATCGTCCAGACCGAGAATCCAAATGCCATCAAACAGCTGGCCGCTAGCCTCTTCAAGATTCAGAATTTGCAGCAGCGGGGCCTGATCTCGCTTCAGTTCAAATCGCTTGCTTTGCAAGACGTGTTGCAGCCAACGCAAAGCCGTTGCGCGAGTAATTTTTCCCAACTGCCGATCCAGGGCCCGCAGCGTGTCCATAACCTGGCTAAAACCCTGTCGGCATTGATCGAGCACGGAGTCGCCGGCTTCGCGGTTGGGCCAGCCAGACAACAATAATTCCCGGTCAAAATTCTGCACCCATTGGGAAGGTAAGGCGGCGCGGGGATATTGGGTCGCCAAATCCTGAAGCGCTGCGAGGAAATTTACCGCATCGTCATAGCCTGCGAATTGGGCCTCGCGTATCGCGCGACCTAAGCTGCTGCGGCTTTGAAGACTTTCACGCAGGCGTATGTCCAACAAGGCACGCTGCCCGCGCAAAGTCTCTGCACCACTAACGAAGGGGCTACGCAGCACTCTACTCAGCAGCTCCAAATCAATCTCGCTGCCCGGCACCATCAAGACGTCCAGCGCGGCCGCCACAACGGGATAGCTGGCCAGACGCCCGGAACCAATCCGCCAGGGCTCCGCAAGTTGCAAATCCGGTGTCTGGGCAAGAAACAAACTGTAGGGGTAAATCTCACGCTCTAGCGCACGCCGCAGGGCTTCTTCATAGAGGCGGACATCCGGCGCGACCAGCGCCAGACGCGGCAACACCGGACTCTCATGCGCTTCCCTACTCTTGCCATCGGCATCACCTGAACGCGCGGCGTCGAGACGCGATGCAGCCCAGCGTGCGGCGCACTGCACTTCAGTTGCAAAATCCTGCGCACGGCATTGAAAGATGTCGGTTTCACTATCGGAACGAAATGCAGGCAGCTTACTGCGCTCGACGCCCGCAGCCTCAAGCGCATCCAACAGGCGATTTTCCAAGGGTGTGAATTCCAAAGCTCCCGACAGGATGATACGAGCGGGCAGCTCCAGCAGCCCGGCCTGCAAACTGTCGAGCAGAGCGCCAGCCAATTGCCCCGCGCTAAGCAGGTCCTGTTTTAGGAGTGTTGTACGCAGCGCTTGCTGCCAGACGAGAAAAGCCTGCTGTTCGCTCGTGCCGGCAAACTCCTTCCGGAGATCCATGCCATAACGCTCGGCCAATTCGAAGGCGTCGACAAAACGCTGGGCTATACCCTGAACGCCAATGACGGAGTCAGCCAGTAAACTGCTATTTTCGACACATTGCTCAGCTAGCACCAAGAGCTGGACCGGGCGCAGAACCTGCCGGCTGGGAAAGCTGCTATCCCACAACTCAACCAACCACTGCGCCTTGGGTAACACTCGCACCATTTCCAGGTAGGCGGCATCGCCCTGCTGCTCCGCGATGCGCTGCCGGTAGGCTGCGGCCTCGCCTTCGTGGTCGACGAGCACAATACTGCTTTGCCCGTCTGTCAGCCATTTTGCCCATTCCGCCCCATTTTGGCTCAAAATATTGAACTCCTGAAAATTATTCTGTGTCGCCTGCACACATTCGTCGTTATGAGGTCTATTATCTTATAAAACAATAAGATAAGGATATATCGTCACCCAAGCGCACTTTTATTGTGCGTAATTTCACCGCGCTCTAACGTTAATACTTTGCAAAAGTTGTAATGAAACGATACTTTTAGTTGCAAACACCCCCACTCAGTGGCGGCCGTTACGAGGAGTAACCATGCTCGACAAAAAGCCCCGAACTCTGCACACCGTATTGGAAAGCCGAGTAGCCTTTGAAGCACTGGCCCATTTCTCATCCAAACCGCTGCACCGCTTTCTGCCCCAGGGCGATGGCCATCCGGTGCTGGTAATCCCCGCCTTCCTTACCAGTGATGCCTTTACGGCAACGCTGCGGAGCTCGCTCACCAAGCTGGGCTACGACCCTCACCCCTGGGGCTTGGGGCTGAACACCGGCTTGCATCAGAGCAAGTTGGAACGACTGCAAAAACGCCTGAAAGAGATTGTGCTGCAACGCCAGCAAAAGATCACCATAATCGGTTGGAGTCTGGGCGGCCTGTATGCCCGCGCGCTGGCCAATATGAACAGCGAGCATGTACGTCAGGTGATCACCTTGGGCTCGCCCTTCGGCATACCCACTGTAGAATCAGAGGGTGTACAGAGCGCCGTTGGCCGCATTTTTATGTTGCTGAATAGCGGCGGCACCGATCCTATGCTGGACAAACCCGAGTTATGGCAAAGCACGCCCTCGGTTCCCTTTACGGGCATCTACACCGAAAGCGACGGTGTTGTGCACTGGCATTACTGCCTGGATGAGAAGCAGGAGCGCAGCGAAAATATACGCGTCCCGGGTAGCCACGTCGGCCTCACCCACAATCCGGCTGTGCTTTACCTGCTTGCCGATAGGCTCAAAGTCCGCCCTGAAAGCTGGACAGCCTTCAATTCCATCGGTTGGCGCGAGCGCCTGTTCGACAACCGCGCCTGCTCGAAAGTGATTGAGCTTGCCGAGGAAGCTGTCGAACAGTCCAGAACAACCACAGAGGCCGTGCCGGCCTAAAACCGGCGCTTTGGATGCCGGGTATAAGTCAGCATCCAGGCTAGCTTTCTATAATACGAATACTTTGCACGGCAACGGCTTTGGCGAGTAATTCGCCGGCCTCATTGCGAAATTCCCCTTCTACATGCATCAGACTGCGGCTGCGGTTGTTAACCTCGGCACGCATCTGTACGCGACCTTCACTCGCCGTGCGGAAGTAGCTAATGCGGAGGTCGCTGGTAACGAAATGTTCGTTGTCGGCAAGGCTTGTCATGGTGGCCAGTGCCAGCAGTGCGTCGGCCAGAACACCATAATAGCCGCCGAAAACAGTGCCGCGGCTGTTTAGGGAACGCGGATCAATATCCCAGTAGGCCTCCACCCAGTTATCACCATGGTCACTCAGACGTGGATGACCCAACCATTCAACCGCTGGCGATGTAATGCCGAAATCACGACTATCGGCTTTTTTACTGCTTGCCAGTACTTGCTGCCAGTCCATTCACTACCTCGCTTGTCGTAATCAGCATTTATAGGGCTATTTCGGACAGTTTGTCAGAATCCAAAGCCACTAACTCGTGCTGTGTAGCTCGGGAATCAGCTCCAGCAGCATTTCACGCAAGGCGAGGGGGTTATCCAGCAACACGTGATGATGAGCCTCAGCGACACAGAGTGGCGGGCGTCCCTGACTCATATAGCCTACTGTTTTTTCCGCGATATCCTTGGGCGCCACAACACTGTGTTCGCCGTAAATAAAGGCCATAGGAAAAGTGATAGTGCGCAGCATTTCTGCTTCGCTAATTTCCGTATGGTCCAGAGAGAAGGTAATGCGGTCATCAAACTTCCAAACCCAACCCTCGGATTCAGGTCGCAAAGAGCGTCGCCCAACGTGTTCAAATACCGCCTCATGAGCGCAGTTATCCTGGGGTATTAAGCGAAAGCGCGCCAAAGCCTGATCCAGGTCTGGGTAGATGCGCTTGGGACGTTGCTCAACGGCGCCGCGCGAGGGGGGAGCGGTGTCTTCGCCAGTTTTCGGGAAATTAATACGTGAATCGACAATGGCGGCTGCCCGAAATTTTTCCGGATAGCGGTAGGCTGCCTGAATCGTCATCAAGCCGCCAAAACTGTGCGCGACCACAGTGGCCGGCGCGATTTCCGCGGCGTCTATAACGGCGGCAATTTCGCGGCTGTAGGTACTAATGCTGTAGTTTTCGCGATGGCCGCTGTCGCCCATGCCGCTGAGGTCCACGGCAAAAACACGGTAGTGCGGGAGCAGGGCGGGCACAACAAAATCCCACCAGCGCGCGTGCGCACAGAAGCCGTGAACCAATAACAGGCCCGGTTTATCGCGTTCTTCAGCGTTCCAGCTAAGGAAGTGGATGGCGCAGCCGTCAACGGAAACATGGTGTGAAGCAGGGGAGTACTGCAATGCGTCGGCCACCCAGGCCGGCGCATTCTGAGATGCAGAAGACAAATAGAAGGGCCTTTTATAGAGTGTTTTTGCGCTCTTGCTCAACAAGGTATTCGACAACCTTCAGCATTTCACGGTGACCACCGGCGGTGCGGGTACTGACGCGAAACTTGCCGTTGACAACCATTTCCGGGGTTCCCGCAATGCCGTAGCCGCGGGCACGGGCATCGGCCTGCTCAACCTGGCTTTTTACCGAGAAGGAGTTAAACACCTTGCGGAATTTATCTTCGGCAACACCGTGCTTGGCAAACAACGCGGCAAGGCTGTCTTCGTTGCGCAGCATATTGCGCTCGAGATTGATGGCGTCAAATATGGGCTGGTGAACTTTCTCTAGTACACCAAGTGCACTCGCAGCATAAAAAGCCTGCGCGTGCGTTTTCATTACTGCATTCCACATGGCCGGCGACTGCACAAACACAACATCATCGGACAGCTGCTGGGACCAGGCATGTACCATGGGTTCAAAGTGGAAGCAGTGCGAACAGCCATACCAAAAAACTTCCGCGACTTCGATCTTGTTCGGGTTGATGGTGCGTATCGGCGTATCAATCCGGATATAGTGCTCACCTTCGCGAAATTGCATTCCCGTTTCGGTTTCTGCACAGGCCGCCATGGGCGCTAACAGTGCAATCAAGCCAGCCATAAACCATCGGCGCATCAGCATTACAATCTCCTGTTGTTTCTTGTCGTGAGTTAATCAGAGTATTGTGGCGCGTTTCAGTTCCCGCGCAAAGTCTAGAACTTTAATTTCTGGCACCGACAAAAAAGGCGGCATCAGCCGCCTTTTTCAATGTTGCGAAACCGGCCTCTAGTGCAGACCCTGTATATAGCTCGCCAGTGCCTTAATTTCGTTGTCGCTCAACAAGAATGCGATGGTGCGCATGGTTTTGGCTTCGTCGCCGTCGTTCATGCGGCCAGTGCTATCGCCATCGGCAGCCGAGCGAAATGACTTAAGCTGTGCCTCGGTGTAAGCGGCATGCTGCCCCGACAGGGCAGGGAAGCCGGCAGAAGCATTACCCTTGCCTGTTGGCGAATGGCAGCCCGTGCAAGCCGGAACGCCGCGCTCACTAATGCCACCACGGTAGATGTCCTGGCCGCGCTGAAGCAAAGCAGGGTCGGTCTGACCAACACTGCCTGTTTGCTGGGCAAAGTAGGCCGCTATATTTTCCAGGTCTTCCTGGCTCATATTGTCCAGCTGCCCCGCCATGGTGGGAACGGGGCGAAGACCGGACTTGATGTCTTCCATTTGCTTAACAAGGTAGCGGGCGTTTTGACCGGCCAGCTTGGGGAAACTTGGAACGGCACTGTTGCCGCCAGCGCCATGACAGGCGGCACAAGCTTGCGCCTTGGCTTTACCGGCGCTCGCATCTGCGGCAAAAGCCGAGGTGCCCAATACCATGGAGGTCAACATTACCAACAGTGTTTTTTTCATCGTTCGTTCCTAACTGCCGAGTACTGGGTACTCATCAAAAATCTGGCGACATGATTCAGCGCGGCTTGGCCATATACTCAATCAGCGCAATGACGTCTTCGTCGCTGCAATCAAAACACATGCCTTTGGGCGGCATGGCGTTAATGCCATTGTTTACGTTTTTTACCAGCGTATCCATGCCTTTCTCAAGGCGCTCAGCCCAGACTTTTTCATCACCAGTCTTGGGCGCACCCGCTGCACCGGCAGCGTGACAGATTGCGCAAGTTTTGTTGTAGCGGTCTTCAATCTCATCAGCCATCACAGCCGACGCCAAAAACCCGGATAAAGCCACAGTGGCAAGAATTTTCATCATCTGTTTTTTCTCACTCGACCCAAAATACATGGGACAATCTAGTGGAATTTTCGGTGTCAGGATGACCGCGAAAAAAAACTGCGGCATTATACACAAAGCCAACGGGGTGAGGCCATCCCTTCGCGCAGTACCCGCACGGGGAAAGCACTATACCCGTTTAAGTAACGACTATCCACTTGAGAGGCCCACCCGCCATGGATGACATCCCTGCCATCAGCTACCGCCGCGCGCATTTCACTATCAGTGCGCCATCCTTGCGGGAGTGCCCGGCAGACCAAGGCGCAGAGGTGGCCTTTGCCGGCCGCTCGAATGCCGGAAAATCCAGCGCAATCAATTGCTTAACCGAAAACAAAAAGCTGGCGCGCACCAGTAAGACACCGGGCCGCACCCAGCAAATCAACTTTTTTGAGCTCTCCGACAACCAGCGACTGGTGGATTTACCCGGCTATGGATTCGCGAAAGTACCGCCTGCCGTCAAGCGGAAATGGGAACGGCATTTGGAAGAATACCTGCGCCAACGTCGCTGCCTGCGCGGCCTGGTATTGCTGATGGACATTCGTCGTCCGCTGGGTGTATTCGACAGTACGATGCTGGCCTGGGCGATCGAAAGCGACATGCCCGTGCGCATCCTGCTAACCAAAGCCGACAAACTTAGTAGCGGAGCCGCCAAGACCGAACTGCTGAAAGTGAAAAAGCAATTGGCTTCCTACGGTGAACTCGTGCACGCCCAGCTCTTTTCATCTTTGAAGGGCACCGGGCTGACTGAGCTTCGTGAGCAGCTGGATGTTTGGCTCGCCACTACGGACGACGAATTTATTGCCGAAGAACTTGACGATGTGAGCGCCGAAGACGGCGACGCCAAGACGACCCCAGACACACTCGAATAGCCACTGCGCTTCGCGCCCACACTATGGCCCCAGGATTATTCGGCCTACAACTTCATTTCCGAGCAGCAAGCCGCGCAGAGTTAGACGCAAATGCAATGTTGCAGGCTTTTGCGCAACTCCAAAAACACGCCAAAAAAAAGCCCGGTGCATGGGGAACACCGGGCAAATGCTTCTCTGGGGAAAAACCGACTCATGGAGTAAGTCGGCCAACAGCATGACTGTTGTATAGCCTTAGAAGGGGGCAGGGCGCTTAAGTTCCCCGGCGCTCACGCCATTTAATCAGCTTGGTAATATTGCCAAAAAAGCACCAATTTTCAGTGGCTTGCCCTCTAGTGGGCCTCATCCCAATTGTTGCCCACGCCAATACCTACCTCCAGCGGCACAGCCAGATCAGCCGCCTGGGACATCAGCTTTTCAAGCTGTGCAGACACCTCGTCCAGCTGCCCTTCGGCAACTTCCAGTACCAACTCATCGTGCACCTGCATAATCATCAGCGCATCGGCTTTTGAAGACTGCAGCCATTCGTCTACGGTAATCATGGCGCGCTTAATAATGTCGGCGGCGGTTCCCTGCATGGGCGCGTTGATGGCTATGCGTTCAGCGGCCTGCCGACGCATTCCGTTGCTGGCCTTGATATCTGGCAAGTACAAGCGACGGCCAAAGAGCGTTTCGACATAACCCTTGTCTTTGGCACTGGCGCGAATATCGTCCATAAACTGACGCACGCCGGGGTAGCGATCAAAGTAGCGATCGATGTATTCCTGGGCCTCGCCGCGCGGGATATTGAGCTGACGCGCCAGGCCAAAGGCCGACATGCCATAAATCAGACCAAAGTTGATGGCCTTGGCACTGCGGCGCTGGTCGTCGGACACGTCCGCCAATTCAGTTCCGAAGACCTCGGCCGCCGTCGCGCGGTGAATGTCCTCGCCATTGGCAAAGGCTTCAATCAAACCTGCGTCGCCCGAAAGGTGAGCCATGATTCGCAGCTCAATTTGCGAGTAATCCGCAGCCAGCAACTTGTAGCCTTTGTTCGCGATAAAAGCCTGCCGTATGCGGCGACCTTCCGGCGTGCGGATAGGAATATTCTGTAAATTGGGGTCTGTCGATGAAAGCCGGCCGGTGGCCGCAACCGCCTGATGGTAGGACGTGTGGATGCGGCCGGTTTTGGAATCAATCATTTGCGGCAACTTGTCGGTGTAGGTCGACTTCAACTTGGCCATGCCGCGAAAATCCAGAATCAGGCGGGGCAGGGGGTAGTCGTGGGCCAGCTCGGCCAGCACTTCTTCCGCCGTCGACGGAGCTCCCTTGGGTGTTTTCTTGACCACGGGTAGACCGAGCTTTTCAAATAGAATCTCGCCCAATTGCTTGGGCGAGGACAGGTTGAAAGGCCCGCCAGCCTCGTCATAGGCCAGCTTTTTGATGGCTTCAATTTTTTCGCCCAACTCGTGGCTCTGGGTATCCAACAATGCCCGGTCTACCAGCGCACCGTTGCGCTCGATCCGCGACAACACCGGTACCAATGGCAACTCAATGTCGCGATAAACCGAGTCGAGCTCGGGCTCTGCAGCGATCTGCGACCTTAGTGCATGGTGCAGGCGCAGAGTGATGTCTGCATCTTCGGCCGCATAAGGGCCCGCATCCTTAATCTCTATTTGATTGAAGGTGATCTGCTTGGCGCCCTTGCCGGCAATATCTTCAAAGTGAATGGTGCTGTGCCCCAGGTATTTCAGCGCTAGGGAATCCATATCATGGCGATTGCCCGCCGCATCCAGCACGTAGGATTGCAGCATGGTGTCTTCGGCGATGCCGCGCAGGCTTATGCCATGATTGGCCAGCACATTGGCATCGTATTTCAGATTCTGGCCCAACTTCGCCTTGGTCTGGTCTTCCAGAAGCGGCTTAAGTGCGCCCAATACCTGCTCTTCACTGAGCTGCTCCGGCGCGCCCAAATAGTCGTGACCGAAAGGCACGTAAGCCGCCGAGCCCGGCTCGACGGCAAAGGAAACGCCCACCACCCGCGCCTGCATATACTCCAGGCTGGTGGTTTCGGTATCGAAGGCAAACAAGTCTGCCGCCGCAAGTCGCTTAATCCATTGGGCGAGATCGGACTCGCTCAGGACGATGTCGTATTTAGACTCTACCGTGCTAGATTCGACAGGCGCGGCTTCGCCGCTGCTCAATACCTCGTCTATCCAGGTGTTAAATTCCAGCTCCCGGAACCAGTGCAAAAGCTGATCAGCGTCTTCGGGCTCGTGCTTTAATTCATCGAAGCGCAGGGGTAGCTCGACGTCGAGCTTGATAGTCGCCAGCTCGTAGGACAGCTCGGCCTTGGCTTTTTCAGCTGCCAGCTTCTCCGGCAGCTTTTTCGCACCACGGATGGGCAGGTCGGGAATTTTATCGAGGGACTCGTACATGTCCTTCATGCTGCCCAAGGCCTGTAGCAAGGCCAGCGCAGTTTTCTCGCCAACACCGCTCACACCCGGAATATTGTCGACCTTGTCGCCCATCAGGGCCAGATAATCGATGATCAGCTCGGGCGGCAAACCGAATTTCTCCTGCACACCGGCAGGATCCATCACCGAGCCCGTCATGGTGTTTACCAGAGTGACATGCTCGTTCACCAGCTGGGCCATGTCCTTGTCGCCGGTGGATACCAGCACGGAGTGCCCGGCCTTGGCGGCTTGCGCGGACAGCGTTCCGATAACGTCGTCAGCCTCGACCCCGTCTATCGCCAATAAAGGCAGACCCATCGCACGAATAATGGCGTGAATCGGCTCTACCTGCTCGCGCAGCTCCTCGGGCATGGATGGCCGGTTGGCTTTGTACTCCGGGTAGATGTCGTCACGAAAGGTTTTGCCCTTGGCATCAAAGACCACAGCGATGGTGGCGCCGGGATAGTCCTTCTTGAGCCGGCGAATCATATTGATCACACCTTTGGCTGCACCGGCGTTGCGGCCGCTGGATGTAGTCAGCATGGGCAGGGCGTGAAAAGCGCGGTACAGGTAGGAAGATCCGTCTACCAATACAAGAGAGGGATTGGGAATAGCTTGGGTCATTGGGAGTTACGCCACCGATTTATCAGCGCGAAAGTGTAGCACGGGGCCTTGAATTAGGGGCAGCGAGCTCGGGTAAGGGCGCACACCGGCCGACCATAGGGCCAGGTGTCAACATGAACTATTTGTTACCCTTATGTCACACAGGTAACACTTTGTGCGACTTAGGCGGGGCATTCTGCAAAATTACACCGTTTTAATGGGGAAGAATGATCCGCATTGTGTTACCTTGCGTAACATGAGATGTAACAAACGTCTCATGAGGGGCACAAGGCCCATTTGAAAGAGGAAGAAAGCGATGAAAAGACTTGCAAGCGTAATCACACTACTGATTGCCAGCAACCTGGCGACTGCCGCCGATCCGCAAGTTCGTGTCGACGAGTCGCTGATACTGGCCTACAACCTTGGCAGCATGCCAACCAACGTAGTGAGCGAAGCCGTAGTATCGGCCGAGCAAAGCCACAACGCCATTCACAGCACTCTCAACGAGGTTTCTGCCTCGCTGGGCGCAGAACTGGATGCGCGCATAGCCAAGCTGATGACGGCGCAAGCCGAGTAAGGCAGGAGCTGTGGTAATAAAAAAGCCTAGCGGTCGTGTAGCCAACTACATGACCGCCAACGATTTACGCCGGGTTGAAGGATTTGGATTCAGCCGGGCCGCTGGCAAGCCATAAAGGCCTCGCCCAGCCCGCGGTAATACTGCTCAAAGCCGTGGCGAGCATTCGCCACGCCAGCCCCCATCGGGTCCAGCGGTATTACCCGCACATCCACACCTGACAGCAATCGTGAGATCAACCGGGATGATTGCTGCGGTTCACGAAAAACGCACTCAAACTCCCCCTTGAGCAGCCGCGATCGAAGATCGGCGATGTGAGCCGTTCCCGGCATTTGCTCGTCATGGGGGCTCAGCACGGCCGCCGGCGCCAGCCCGTATTGACGCTCAAAGTGCGAATAGCCATTGTGGGGCAACAAATAGGTCGGAGGCCTTGTGGTTAGCGACTGCAGGAAAGCCTCGTGTTGTGCATCGAGCGCACTGCGCAAACGTGCCGCGTTAGCCTCAAACAGCGCCCTCTGCTTGGGACGAAGCAGAGACAAGCGCTCGCTCAAATCCGCGCTCATCTGCAACACCCGCGCAACATTCATCCAGATATGGGGATCACCCGGATCCTCGTCGGCATCGCCGTATAGCGCCAGGGCCTTGCTGCTACCAGCGAGCGTCGATGCCAGAAAGCGCTCTAGCGGCGGTCCAACCCATACCAGCAATTCCGCCTTATTGAGCATTTGCCACTGGGAGGGTTTGAGCTGGGCGTCGTGGGGCGAAAAGCCGGGCGCCAGCAGCAGGCGGCTGTCGACGGCCTCGCCACCAATCGCCGTTACGAGCAATTGCAGGGGCTTGATACTGCTCACCACGCTTAGCCGTTCTGACGCGGAGCTCGCGCCGCTAAACAGGGCAATATTCGCCAGCAAACAGGCTATTAAGACACGGCGCACGTGAAGTCCTCGAGCAAATGCAATATTATAACATTTTATTTTCTACAGGCGAGAGAACCATGAGCGCCCCCACGGCTTACGAGCACCACGATCACCATCAGTGCATTGATGAGGCACTGATGGCGGCTCGCACTGTGTGCAAAAAAAACGGCGTACGCCTGACCGCTCTGCGTGAGCAAGTACTCACCAAGCTGTGGCGCAGCCACAAACCCTTAGGTGCTTACGCAATATTGGAATTATTGGCCAGCGAGGGGCAGGGCCACCCGGCACCGCCAACCGTGTACCGTGCACTGGAATTTCTGCAGGAAAATGGCCTGGCCCACCGCCTGGCATCGCTCAATGCTTACATCGGCTGCGATGCGCCGGGGCGCGCGCACAACAGCCAATTTCTGATTTGCCGCCACTGTCAGGTCACCGTTGAAGTCGCCTCCGACACCATAAGCTCAGCGCTCCAATCCTGTGCCGAACGCCGCGACTTCGCCATTCATCACAGCAGTGTCGAAATTGTTGGCGATTGCCCCAACTGCCAGCAGTCCAAGCCATGAAGGCCTTGATCGAACTGCAAGCCGTCGGCCTTCAGGCCGGCGAGCGCACCCTCCTCAGCGGCATCGACCTGCAGCTACAGCCAGCCACCATTACCAGCCTGATTGGCCCCAATGGTGCGGGTAAGACCTCGCTGGTTAAAGTCGTTCTCGGGCTGGCACGAGCGAGCAGCGGCAAGGTTCTTCGCAAGCCGGGATTGCGCATCGGCTATATGCCCCAGAAACTCACCCTCAACACCAATCTGCCGTTAACCGTCGAACGATTTTTGCGGCTTGCCGATCGTCGCGGCGAAAAGCTGGGCTGGGCCATGGAGCGCGCTGAAGCGACGCATCTCGCCAAACAGTCCATGCACAAACTTTCCGGCGGCGAAGTACAGCGCGTCTTGCTGGCCCGCGCTCTGCTGCCAAAACCGCAGTTGTTGGTACTCGACGAACCCGCCCAAGGCGTAGATATCAGCGGACAGCTGGCCCTGTACGAACGCATCTCCTCACTGCGCGACGAACTGCACTGCGCTATTCTAGTGGTCTCCCATGACCTGCATTGGGTTATGGCGCAAACCGACGCGGTGATTTGTTTGAACCAGCACATTTGCTGCCATGGCCACCCCCAAACCGTGAGCACTGATCCGGCCTACCTCAGCCTGTTTGGCAAGCAAGGCGAACAAACACTGGTGCCCTACCACCACGATCACGATCACGCCCACACCATTCACGGCGATGTTGTCGAAGGGGAGGGCTGCCAGCATGGTTGATCTACTACTCTACGCCGTCGCCGCAGGTCTGCTCCTAATCGCTGCGACCGGACCACTGGGAGCAATTGTTGTGTGGCAACGCATGGCTTATTACGGCGATACACTCGCGCACTCGGCATTGCTCGGTGTGGCGCTAGGCGTGTTGATGAACGTTTCCATTGAAGCCTCCGTCATCGCCATTTGCGTCTTGCTTGCGCTCATACTCGGGCCCTTGCATCGCTGGAGCGGAGGCAGCATAGATAGCCTGTTAGGCATCGCGGCACACGGCAGTCTGGCAGCCGGCCTCGTCGCGGTATCCATGCAAAGTGGTCAGGCCATAGACCTCAACGCCTTTTTGTTTGGCGATATTCTGGCCGTGACCGAAAGGGATCTTTGGCTCTTGGCGAGCGTTACTGCGACTTGCTCGGTGCTACTGTTATTTTACTGGAATAGTTTAGTGGCACTGGCAGCGCACAGGGACCTCGCGCAAATAGAAGGGCACAAAGTCGCGCTGCTTGAACTTTTGCAAATGCTGATGATTGCGGTAGTGGTTGCGGTAGGCATGAAAATTGTCGGCGTGTTATTGATCAGCGCCTTACTGATCATACCCGCTGCCTGCGCCAGCCGCTGGAGCCGCAGTCCGGAACAGGTTGCCCTTGGCGCGATAGCGGTTGGTGCACTTTCGGTTGTCGGCGGCATTAGCAGCGCCTGGCATCTGGATACGCCAGCAGGCCCCAGCATAGTGCTATTTGCCACGTTGCTGTTTATTGCGGCCCTACCACTGGGAAAAATGCGTCTGGGTTAACCCGGACTAGCGAAGCGCCTTGAAGCTTGGCATAACGCGATTGATCTGCTCGACGCTTACCGGTGATTTTAGTATGCCGACAAAATGGCCGGCCGGATTCACGATCGCGACATTGCCACTGTGATCCACCAAATAATTTTCACCGCCACCGGGCGCTTTTTTAAATGGCGCACCCAAACCTGTCGCAATACGGTAGACTTCAAGAAATTCACCGGTCACACCCCGAAAAGCCGGATGAAAAAACTGGAGGTACTGATTATGTTGCGATGCGGAATCCCGGGCCGGATCAACACTGGCCAAAACGATACGCGTGTGCGCCTGTTCCTCGGCGGGCAACTGTTCGTAATATTGTTTCAAGGTTGCCAGCGTAGTGGGGCAGATATCGGGACAAAAAGTGTAGCCGAAAAAAACAATATCCCACTGGCCCTCAAACCATGCGCGTGTAACCGGCTCTGCCTTATCGTTGACCAGCGAAAAGTCCGGTAGCTGCCGGGCTCTTTCAAATAAGAGCGCACCATTAGCCTGCAATTCTTCCGGCGACAAAACCCGCTCGCGTGTAAAGGCCCAGAAAAAACCTCCGACAAAGGTAACCGCAGCCAGAACAATGACGGCAACCGTAATGTGGATGCCGCGCTTACGCTGCGCACCCACCGTTGTATAAGCTTCAGGATTGGCCACTACCGACTCCTATGTACAAGGTCGCAGCAGGTAGCATGTAATGATCGACCAACATGATGATAAAAATAGCCATTAAGTAGAGCAGGGAATAATTGAAAGTTTGCATCGGCGCTTTGCGGTTTTTTCCGCGCAGCAAAACAATAGCCCAGTAAATAAAACCCAAGCCCAGAACAACTGCACCCAAGAGGTACAGCGAGCCGCTCATTCCCGTTGCGAATGGCATTAGCGAGATCGCAAACAAAATTAGTGTGTACAGCAAAATCTGGATGGCGGTGTAATGCACGCCGTGAGTAACCGGCAGCATGGGAATATCGACCTTGGCGTATTCGTCTTTGCGCGCAATCGCGAGCGCCCAAAAATGTGGCGGCGTCCAGGCAAAAATAATCAGCACCAGCAACAGGGCATGACCGTGAATCTCACCGGTGACGGCGGTCCAACCAAGCAGCGGCGGGGCGGCACCGGCAAGCCCGCCAATGACAATATTTTGTGGCGTCGCACGCTTTAGCCACAACGTGTAAACCACGGCGTAACCGAGCAATGAGGCAAGCGTTAGCCAGGCCGTTAGCTGATTAATTTTGATCAGCAGCATACCCATGCCGAGGCCG